>NZ_JBEXPR010000005.1:0-342104 GCF_040612135.1 Streptomyces sp. NPDC006458
GACCGGCGCTTGCGCCGGGTGACCCCGGCGATGTCGCGCTCACGCATGATCCGCTCCACGCGCTTGCGGTTGACCCGCCGGTCCAGCCTGCGCAGTTCGGCATGGATGCGCGGCACTCCGTAGGTGCACCGGGAGGCGATGTGCAAGACGGTGATCTCGTGGGCCAGGGCGTCGTCGGCGGCCCGGCGGGCGGCGCGGGCCTGCTCGCCGGCCATCCAGGCGTAGAAGGAGGATCGGGCCACGTTCAGCAGCCGGCACAGCAGAGCGACTGGGTGGGTGGTCTTCTCCGCCTCGATGAACGCGTAGACGTCGTTCATCGATCGCTCTCCTTCGCGAAGAAGACCGCCGCTTTTCGCAGCACCTCGATCGTCTCGGCCTGCTCACGGTTCTGCCGTCGCAGCCGCCGCAGTTCCTCCCGCTCCGCGCTCGTGAGCTCGCCCGGCGTCCCCCGCCCGCGGTCGATCGTGTCCTGCTTGACCCAGTTCCGCAGCCCCTCGGCGCTGACCCCGATCTCCCGGGCCACCTCGGTGACGGTCCTGCCGGAGGAGCGGACCAGCGCGACCGCGTCGCGCTTGAACTCCTCCGAGTACCGCCTGCTGCGGTTGCTCTTACTTCCCACCTGGCCACTACTTCCTCTGGAACCTCATGTCCCAGTCTCCAGGTGTCCAGCATCACGGGGAAGCTTCAACCAGCGCGATCACGAAGGTCGTGACGACGGTGACGTACGCGAGCACGGCGAGATGCTGGCGCCATCCCCAGCGGCGTAAGCGAGTCCCGTCACGAGCTGGACGTTGTCGATCGACGTGGAGAATTCCACGCCCGACGCGAGCCGGATGTGGGCCACGCGGACGGTCCGGCTCCCGGTCTTCTCGTGCACGATCGCGGTGAGTTCGCCCTCGCTGCGGCTCGCGATGTCGCGCACCGTCCTGTGCAGCCACGGGTGCTTGTCCTCGTGGAAGAACGAGTCGACGCCGACGCCGACGCCGCTCACCGCTCGGTCTCCTCGTCGGCCTGGTCGTCCTCGGCGCGCGCGAGGAACCTCTCGAAGCCGGAGGCGGCGCGGGCCGTGAGCTCCGGGCTCGGGGCGCCGTACTCCGGCGCCTCTGCGGGGTCCTGGGGGAGGGGCGTGGTCATCGCGCACTCCTGCGGGTGAGGTTGGCGCAGCGGGCCGCGGTGCGACGGGCGGGACGCGGTGTGGCCCGCTGCCTAGGGGGAGCCGCCCGAGGGTCCTTCGGCCCCGAGCGACACCCAACACGCTAGGGAAAGCAGCGATTTACGCTCAACGAGATTGCATCGTCTTGCACGAACTCACCCGAGGGAGTCAATCGCCTCGGTGATCCGTGCCTTCGCCTCGTCGCCGTAGACGGCTATCTTCGCCAGCTCGGCAAAAGCCCTCGCGTAGTCGGCAAGTTCGCGTGGCTGGGTGATGTTGATCTCAGCGGTCAGCGTCTCGACGACAGCGTGGTGGTCGTCGTACAGGTAGAACGCCTCCAGGGGCCATACGGTGCGCTCGGCTCCGAAGGGGATGATGCCGAGGGAGACGGAGGCCAGGGGCATAACGGCGAGGAGGTGCCGAAGCTGGCCGGCCATCTCCTCCGGGCTGCCGAATCGGTGGCGCAGTACCGCTTCCTCCATAACCACGGCAAAGCGGTGACCGCCTTCGTAGAGGAACCGGCTGCGAGCAATACGGGCGGTAACCGCCTCGGTCACGTCGTCGGGGGTGCCCTGGAAGCGTGTGATGGACCGCAGGAGCGCGGTGATGTACGGGGCGGTCTGGAGGAAGCCCGGGACCACGTTGGAGACGTAGGTCCGGCACAGGCGCGCCTGCTCGTGCAGGGCGTAGAAGTCCTCCTGTACCTTGCGCATTCCGTTGCGCTGGAGACGCCGCCACTCCAGGTACATCGACTCGACGGCGCGACTGGTGGCGATCAGGTCGGCGGCTTGGTCCTCCGCGCCACAGGCTGCGCACCAAAGACGAATGTCAGAGTCCGACGGTGGGGTCTTGGCGTTGATGATCCGGGACGTCTTGGCGGCATTCCACCCGCACCGGACAGCCAGCTCGTTGCCCTTGAGACCCGCGTCCTGCATCAGCTCACGCAGACGGGCGGCGACCGCCTCCCGGGCGGCCTGGGCGGTGGAGGAAGGAGACTTGGGCATGTGCGGGCTGTCCGGTGCGGCGGGTCAGACGGTGTACTGCTCGTGCGGGACGCCGCGCTCCCACACCGCCTCGAACGCGGCCGAGACCAGCTTGACGACGTCGGGGTCCTCGTTGAACTCGTGCCCGGCCCAGTCGCCATCACCGGTGAACCAGTGGAACAGAACGCGGCGGTCGTCGATCAGCCACAGATCGTTCCCCGGGAGCATGAGGTCCGAGGCCCGGCTTCGCGGAAGCCAGCGCACCAGCTCGCCGGCGGCCAGGTTCACGGGGGTGCTGGCGTGCTCGAACCGGATGTAGTCAGTGACCGGCTCGGAGACGATCCGGGCCCGGCGCATCACGACACCGCGACCGACGGTCTCCCGGACCAGCGACACCCAGCCACCCCAGTCAGCCGTCGCGGGGTCCGCGTCGGGGTGAACGCCCGTCCTCTTGAACTGCTCAAAGTCCGCAGTCTCGTCGCCGACGGAATAGACGTCGCGCATCTCCAGGTGTATGGCCGTCCGCTCGGCCCCGCGCAGCAGCTCAGAGAAGTCCGGCACGTTCTGCGTCATCGCACGCCTTCCTCAAGATCGGCACCATGCGTGCCGGGATGCGGATCAAGGTCTCGTGGTCCGGGATGCCGGTGTCGTGTCCCTCCACCCAGGTCGTATCGCTGACCTCGGTGGTGAGGGTGTCGTCCGCCTTCCACCCCTGGAGCACGAGCTCCTGCTTCTCGTCGTCCACCCACACGGTCGGCGAACCGCCGCCCTGGGTGTTGGGGTCTATCCCGACGAACCGTAGCGCCATGACGATCTCCCATGTCCAGCCGGTTGCGCGCTTTTGCATGACCATTTCGCTCAGGCCCGGACCCGTCAAGGGTGTGACGAGCCAAGGAAGTTCGGTCCGGCCTGAAACGACGAAGGCCCTCGCTGGTCCGGATCGCTCCGGGTCGGGGGCTTCGTTGCCAACGTTCGAAGTTCAGTCAAGGCCCTCGGCCGGTGGGAGGGGCTCGCCTCGCATCTCGTAGTAGCGGCGCAGGCTGCGGGCGTGCCGGATGTTCTTGATCTTGCGTTCTTCGAGCTGCGCAGCTTGCCTTCTGTCAGCCCTGATGCGCTCTTTCACCCTGTCGTCCAGCGTGGGGTAGAAGCTTTCGAGGCCCATGTGTACGACAACAGGGCCCAAGGCAAACACGAAGGCCACGTAGGAGCACGTCAGGATGCGGCCAGGGTGGCCCTCGGTGGCTTCCAACGCGTAGGCGACGGCGGGGGCGGACGTGACGATGGCGGCCAGGCCGTACATCACCGCCAGCACCGGGCCCTGATCCAGCACCTGGGTCCGGTTACTGATGTCGGCGGCGACAGCGCAGATGAGGAAGCACGGGATGGCCGCAGAGAAGATGATCTGGGGGAGGAGTGCCATGTTCGAGACCCAGCCCAACAGCACGGCGTAGGCCGTAATGAAGATGCCGAGACCCACGGCAAAGCGGCCGAAGCGGCGGAACCCCTTCGGGGTGCTGGTGTCGTGGGCGGCTTCGACGTTCCGCACAAAGTGCTTGTTGTACGCCTCGGGGTCTTCTGCCTCCCACAGGGGATAAGCGCTGTCCAGGGTGAGTCCCGCCGCAGTCACTGCCTGGACGGGGTCTATGTCGCTGAAGTCGAACCACTCGCCGGATAGGCGGCGGGTGGCGAATCGCTTGTGGAGGGCACGTTCAGTGCGGGCATCGCCGTGGAACACAGCGAAGATCACCAGTCTGGCAGGGTTGCCTGTCTGGATCTCCGACAGACGGCGCTTGGGGTCCGAGGCTATGCCGATCTTGACCTTCATGGTCTTCGCGTCACCGATTAGGTAGACCCGGTCGGGGTCGCGGCGCGTGGCCTTACGAGTCACAACTCTCCTACCGGGCAGGGCTAATGGCTCACAGAAGGACGTCGATGGCGGGCAGGTGCACAACCACGAAACAAAGCTACCGGGCGGCACTGACACCTAGCGTGGGTATGCGAAAGCCCCCGCGGACCGGCGACATGCCGGGGCGGGGGGCTTTGTCGTTCAGTCCTGCTGCGGCACCAGCCAGGTGGGGACGCGGCCGGCGTACAGCTCCTCGCGCTCCTCGGGCGTGATGTGCTCGCACGCGTTGCGGTCGACGGAGTCCTTGATGAACTCGGGTCGGCTGGAGTCGATGCCGTAGGCGGGTGCGCTCAGGCCGTCGTGCGGTTCGGGGCACTGGAAGCGGATGGGGTTCGTCATGCCGCGGTTCCCTTCGTTTCGGTGTGCCCCATGGAGAAGAGCGGGGAGGCGGCGTTGTGCAGGGAGACGGACAGGGCTTCCAGGTCGCCTCTGGCGTCGTCCAGGTAGGCCACCACTGCGCGGACGGCTTCGCCGGGCTGTGAGCCGTCGTCCATCCGGACCTGGCCCCGGTCCTGGAGGTGGCGGAGCTGGGCGGCGAGCTGTTCGAGAGCTTGCGGCAGGCGGTCCACCAGGGCCACGAGGCCCTGGACCGTGCTGGAGACCTGCGGGGCGGTAAGCGTGCCGTCGAGGCTCGCGTGGTTGATCTTGCGTACGGCCTCGGCCGCGGCGATGGCGGCCTTGGTGGGGTCGGGGTTGGGCATGGCGGCCTTTCTTGTCGGGTGTGCTTCCGGTTAGTGGCTGATTCCGGCGTAGGCGAGGAGCGCGAAGAAGATCAGCGCGGAGAGGACGAGCGAGACGGGGACACCGCAGCCGGCCCCTTTCAGCTGCTCGATCTCGGCGGCCATCGCAGCGGCCTCGGCCTCGTACAGAACGCGGGCCGGGTGACCTTCGGGGTAGTCCTTGATCACTCCGCGCCGGTCGTCGAGCTGGGCGCGGAGGCGGGCTATCTCGGCGTCGTGATTGCCGAACACGTCTCGGTTTCTCCTTCGGCCGTGGTGGGTGCCGGGCGGCCTCCGCGACCCCTCAGCAGGAGCTGAGGGGCACGGTCAGGGGACCGGTCGGACGGATGTGCAGCCCCTCCCCCTGGCGGGGCGCCGGAGAGCGGTACTGCGGTACCTGGTCCCCTCTGAGCTGCGGGAACCGCTGGAACCGGGAGTCAGGGGCTCTCGTGGGGGAGGGGCTCGGTGCGCGTCAGGTCGGGGACCAGGCGGGCGGGCAGGCGGGGCAGGCGTCCCAGTGCTGCGGTCAGCTCCGTGTGGTGGACGCCGAGGGCCTTGTCACCGTTGACGCTGATCTTCTTGACGGGGATGTCCACGGACCGCAGGACGGCGGGGAACGCGTCCGGTGTCTTGTCCAGGAACAGGCCGGACGCCTGGAGTCGCTGGAGGAGGTCCACCACCAGGACGCCGCCCTTGCGCTCCAGGTGCGCGGCGGCCACCGCGTGCTCCACGAACAGCCGGAGCGTCTGCCTCCAAACGCCGAGATCCTCGGTCTCGATCTCCGGCTTCTCTTCCACTTCTTCTTCCACTTTGCTTTCCAGTGCCAGGCGGGCGGTCGCGGCGAGGAGCTCAGCGGGCACCGGGCGCACCGTGAGCTCGAAAGGTCGGTTGCCCCGTGCCCAGCACGCGGTCACGGCGCCGAGAGCGGAGACGAGAAGCACCACGCCGTCGATGAGCCACGACCCGGCGGCCACTCCCGCGACGGGGAGCGCCAGCACGGTGCAGCGCACGGCGGCGATTCGCTTACGCAGGTGTGTGACCTGGCCCGGGTCGACGGCGGACACCTCGAAGTCCCCCAGGGCCTCCAGCGCGGCCTCGTGGCGCCGGGCTTCGTGCTCGGCCTGTTCGAGGTCGCTCTGGGCGGCGGGCACCAGGCCGCCGTCCTCGGCCGCGATCCTCCGCAGTTTTGTGATCTTCTTGTGTGCCCGCCGGGCTTCCCGCTGGTGCTCGTCCACGGCCTCGGCGTGGGCGTCGGCGCGGGCCTTGATGATCCGGCGGAGGAGCTCCTCCTCCGAGATCGTGTGGCCGCCGGCCCAGTGCGCGATGGCGACGCCGAAATGCCCGAAGCCTGCTGTCGTACGCGTGATGAGCGGTCCGGGCCTGCTCATCCGATCATCCCCTCCCCGATCCAGGTCATGAGCGGGACGCCGATCATGGACGCGATGCCGCCGAGGGAGGAGGCGATGCCCCACGTGCTGCCGGTCAGGGCGCCGGAGATGGCCAGCGCCCGCTCCTGCCAGCCCTTGGCGAACCAGACGTACAGGACGAGAAGGACCATCAGCGTGAGGGCGATCCAGGAGCCGGAGTAGCCGAGCACCTCGCCGGTGGACAGTTTTACGGCCCCCTCGCCGGACTGGCCGACGGCCGCGTTGCCGATCTCCCGCCCGAGCTTGTTGCCGGTGCCGGTGAAGGCGCCGGAGATGTTGCCGATGATGCCGCCGACGACGGCGGAGGACAGCACCATCACGAGGAACGACGCGGCCCACGGCATCCAGAACTTGCGCTTTTTGAGCGCCTTGAAGGTGCGTCCGTTGCTGTAGAAGATCACGGCGCCGGTGACCACCATCAAGCAGAAGCCGAACGCAGCGCCGGCGCGAGTAACGACGGGAGTGGTCTCGATCAGATCCATGGTCAGGCCCCCACGATCCAGGCCGAGATCAGGTGCCGGGTGGGGGCGGCGAGCAGCGTCCCGCCGACGGCGGCCACGAGCAGCGCAGAAAGGGCCCAGCGGCGGATACGCCCGCCGGTCGCGATGCCCACGGCGCAGATGCCGGAGGTGAGGAACGCGGCGGCGAACGCGGTGTCGACGGACGTCTCCGCGATCGGCGTCGCCACCTGCTCGGCCCACAGCAGCGCCGGAACGACGCCGAGCGCGAGGAGCGAAAGGGAGCGGATGGGCCGGAGGGTGCGGGCGGCGGCGCGGGTGCGGTCCCAGTCGACGGTGTGATGTGCGGTCGACGCGAGGGTGGGAATCGGCTCGGAATGGTCCGCGCCGTGCTCTATGTAGGTCATGCTGGTACTGCCTCTCTGAGGTAGAGGGCCCACCGAGCGATTGCTGTCCAGGCGTGTCTCGGTGGGCCCGTTTTCGTTTCGGAGGTGCCGGTCAGGAGTTGCCGTACTCGGCGATCACGGCGTCCCGGAGCTCGGCGGCGGTCGTCCGGCGTATGCCGAGCGCCTTGCGGATCGCGGCTGCCGTCAGCGTCCTGGGGTTCACCGGCTGCCCGCTGCTGACGATGTCCCGGGCCATCTCCCGGACGCGCTCGATGCGGTCTTCGGCAACCTTGTCGGGGGCGTCCCGGTTGGCGTCCCGCTCAGCACCCGAATGGGCGTCCTTCCCAAGCGGGGAGCGGGTTGTAGACGTGTCGACAGCCCCACTCTTCCGGGTGACGGGGACGGGGCCGGGCCTGTCCGGGGACGGTGTCCGGGACGGGCTGGCGCTCCCGTCGCCGCCGCCCTGCAACCACCGCTCGACCTCGTCGGCGAGGGGATGACCCGGCTCCGGGACGGGAGCAGTAACAGGGGCGTGGACGGGGACCTCGGCGGGCTGGCGGCGCCGGGGGAAGGGCCTGCGCGGGGCGCCGTCCCAGGCGTCGGCCTGTTCGAGGCGGTAGGCCATCCGGCGCATCCGGCGGCGCTCGTGTGCGGTGGGCTCGCCGAGCGGGACGCCCTTGCGCCGCTTCCAGGTCTCGGCGAACGAGTCGTTCTCGGTGTAGGCCGGAACCATCGCACGGAGATTCGCGGCCCTCCAGGAGATCACCGGGTTGCGCAGCAGCCGCTTCCGGTTGATCTTCCGCTGGGCGGCCGAGGTGCCCTTGCGCCGGTGGGCGCGGGCGATGAGCGTCGCCTCCCACACCACCACGCCGACGAGCGAGGCCACCGCGAAGAGCCACGCCTTGCTCTCCGCGTCGGAGGCGAGGGCGGCGATCTCGGCCTTGCTCCTGCCCGCGATCTGAGCGGCGGTCAGGTACGTGTGGCCGTAGAAGTTGATCGCGGCTGCCGTGACGGCGGAGACCAGGGTCGAGATCCGGAACTTCGCCGACGGCTGGCCGGCCGCCTCGGCTTCGGCCGCGAGCTTGGCGAAGTGGAGCGTGGCACCCTCGGTCATCAGCGGGACCAGGACGGCGAGCGCCCCGAACCCCTTGGAGGCCGCGGCGTCGTATTGGCCGCTCCAGGCGAACGCCATCGACGCGCTGATCACCACCAGGAGTATGAAGCCCATGCGCTCATTCAGGGCCCGCAGGGAGCCCGTGAAGCGGGCCCACTGCTCCCTGCGGCGCTTCGAGCTCTCGCGGCGGCTTCTCTCCTTCACGGTGGCCTTGCGGTCCGTCTTCTCGTCGAGCCGGTCGTTCTTCTGCTTCCGGTCCAGCCGCCTCTGCTTCTTCCACTCGCGGTAGAAATCCAGGACGGGGGCCCGGCGGTGGGTGGTGGTCATGTGGCGTTCCTTCGTGCAGTGCGGGCCCCGGCGAAGAAGGGGCCGACGTTCTTGATGCGCTGGTGCAGCGGCGCGGCGAGGCCCGGCAGGAAGCGGGCGTCCTGTTCGCGCTGGCGGCGGAGGTGCGCGGAGACGGCGTCCGCGTACGGATTGCGGGCGGGGTCGTAGGTCATCGGACGCCCGCCTGCAACGCGAGGACGGCGAGGGCCAGGACGGCGGCGAGGTTGAAGAGCAACGTTCCGCAGCCCGCGGATTTCTGGGGCTTCACTGGACACTGCCGAAGAAGTCGGCGGCGATCTGGTGCCACTGCCTCGCCGCGGCCCGACGCTTGCGGTCGGCGCGGATCTTGGCGGCGCGGAGGCGACGCTGGTCGAGGGAGATCGCGTAGCCGGTGGGGAGCCGGAGCTGGATCGCGGTCATCGGACCTCCGCCGTGACGGTGACCGTGCTCGTTCCGGAGTAGCCGACGGCCTCGACGAGCGGACCCTCGAAGCGGAAGCCGGGGGCCTCGATCGCCTCGCGGACACACTGCATGAGGTCCGGCGAGACGGGGGCGTGGAGCTTGATGTGGACGTCGGCGCCGAGCTCGCCGGCGGCGGCGAGGAAGTCGAGCAGCCGGGCCAGGGCGTCCTCCTGGACCTCGGCGAGGCGTTCGGGGGTGTAGGCGGTCACTTCGACCACCGCCACGCGATCCTGGCGGCGGCCTTCTTCGCGGACGCGGTGTCCACAAGCGGAACCTGGGGCGGTACCTTCTTGGTCATCTCGTCTCTCCTGTTCAGGCAGGGGATTCGGGCCAGGCCCCGGAGCCGGTGTTCGCTGCACCGACCGGGGCCGTTTTGCGTGGGCGGGGCCGGTGTCGCACCGGTACCGAGGCCCCACTGGGGCCCGCCCTCTGCGCGGGGATTTGGGAGGCAGCCGCGCGCTGCCGTCCGGATGCCAAGGCTCCGGCGGGCCTCCCCCGGTCCATTGCCGGGCTCCTGGTCGTGCTCTCAACTCCAGTCGAGTTCTCCGGGGTTGAGGTCTTGCTGTCTTGCGGGGTAGAGCCTGCACTCAAAAAGTAGGTTGAGTCAACCCACTCAACCATTTTCATCCAGTCAACCGCCCCGTACGATGCGGGCATGTGGCGACTGACTTCGAACGACGTACGGGTGCACTGGGCGAAGGTGACGCGGTACGTCCGCGAGCGGGGCGGCGTCGTGATCGCGCGGCAGTACAAGACCGACGTCGCGGCCGTCGTCCCGATCGAGTGGTACCGGCGGGCCGTGGATGCGATCGGCGAGCCGCAGGTGCCTGACGACCCGGAGCCCCCGGTCACGTACGACCAGCCGGCCGCCGAGTCCTGAATCCGCGATCCCGGCCCCCGTCCATGTGGCGGGGGCTTTCTGCTGCCCGCTCACGCCGCGGCCTCCGGCCGTCCCAGGAGTTCCTGACGCTCGTACTGGTCGAGGCCGCCGAAGACGCCGAACTCTGTGTCGGTGGCGAGCGCCCATTCCAGGCACTGCTGCCGGACCGGGCAGCCAGCGCACACGCCCTTGGCGAGCCGGGTGTCCTTCCGGGCCGCACCGCCGGGGCGGGAGCTGAAAAACAGCTCTAGTTCCAGCCCCCGGCAGGCCGCAGCGAAGCGCCAGGCGAGCGGGGAGGGGTCTGTCTGGGCGTCGTACGACAACGCGTTCTCCTTCGTGATGTTCATGCCGGCCGCCGGATTTCGGCACGGGCCTCAGCCGCTCGGCGGGCGTTCCACTCCTCGTGCGCCTCGTCGTGAATCTCGCTGGAATGGGCGAAGAGGGAGGCGAAGGCGATACCGGCCTCGGCGTGGCAGCGGGAGCAAACGTCGTCAGCGGGGCGCTCTCCGCGACCGGGCCGCTCGCAGTCCACGCAGATCCACGTCACCTCGAACACCGGCTTCGAGTTCCGGAAGATCACAGGGGCACTGCGACGGTCTGCCCACCGCTCGATGCAGATGCGGCAGTTTTCGCCGGTCGGCCAGAGTTGGCCCTCCTCGCACGCGGGCTCCGGGCACGGGTCGTTGCGCAGACCCCGGGTGATCAGCCAGCCGTAGGGCTCACGCACGGCCTGGCCCTCGTTGGCGAGATGCCGGTGGACCCGGTTCAAGATCCGTTCGACGTCCCCGACCTCGGATACGGACCGCTCGATCGCCTTCGCGGCGAGGGCGCGCTGGCCGGGGGTGAACTCCAGTGGGAGCAGCCGCAGCACCCGGTGTGCCGTCGCTGAAATCGCGGCGGGGGAGTCGCCTCGTGGTTCCGGCGAAGCCGCTCCTGGCGAAGCCACTGCCTGGTCGAACGTTCCAGCAGCCGGGTTTTCCACAGGGCCTCGCGCTACTACGGAGGACGCCCTGCGGGCGGAACCACCAACTAGGTCCCGCGCAATCTCCTGTACGTCAGCTTCCGGCTGTAGTTCCTCATTCGCGAGGGAGGTCCGTGCAGGTTCCGGACCCGAGGTCTCTTCAAGTTCCGCACCGGAGGTCCGCCCATTTTCTGGACACGTGACCGGACCCAGTGGGGACCGCCGAGGCGTGATCAGGTTCCGCCCCTGGCGGCCGGCCCGGCGGTCCACGTCCAGCCAGCCCCAGCGCTCCAGGTCGTCCACGATCATCCGTGCGGTCCGCTCGCTGATCGACTCGCCCGCGTTCTTGCCGGAGTGGTGGCGCAAGTGCCCGGACAGCTCTTCGGCCGTCATCGGCGTACGCGTCGCGTAGGCGTACGCGCACACCAGATAGGCCCGGACGTGGCGGGGGCTGACTGCGCCGAGCAGTGCGACGGGGGCGAAGGCGAATGCCTCGTCACGTCCGAGTCCGGAGACTCGGCGCACTGCTGAGGTGCCGGTGCCCCCGGGGAGCGTGCGGCGCTCGACCGTCATCTCCTTGGCTGAGGTGAGCTCCTTCTGGGCCGCGTACAGGGCACTGGGGGCCTTGAGCAGTTCGTTGCCAGTGCGCGGGTCGACGGCGCGGCGGTTCGTCAGGCCGAGGTAGACGGCGATCGTCGTGAGGTCGGCGACGCTGCCGCGCTGCTCGTTGCGGGAGAGGTGGGCCGTCTTGGCGTGTAGGACGACGGCGAGATCCGAGTAGGGCCCGGCGATGATGCGCATGGGGACCTTCACGAGCGTCGTGCGGACGCTGTCCGGCATCGCGGGGTCGATTCCGCGTGCGGTGCGGGCGGCCGGCGAGCGTGATTCCGGGCCCAGGGGTGGGCTGTCTGCTCGCGGCGCCGGGCATGGGTATGCCAAAATAGGCGCGTTCACGGGTGTACTCCGTGGAAAGCGTCCCGAGCCCTGCCAGGGGCGAAAGACGCAAGGTGGAGGTCGCTCCACTGCTCAGAGGTCCGAGCTTCTTGGAACGGGACGGGTGCAACCGTCCCTGGATGCTCGGGCCTCTTTGCGTTGTCGCGGCCTTGGGCGTGGTGCTGGTGTCGACTCCCGGCCGCCGAAACGGTCGAAGACGCCGCGAAGTTGCACGAGATCCCCGTACGGGGGAACCCGTCGCAGCTATGGACGTGAAGCTAACCGCCCACGCTCGGTAGCGTCAAACACTCCGTCAGTTCATCAGCGACAGCCGTAGCCTGGGCTTTTTGGGACAAACACCCATAAAACGCGAGAGGCCCCCTCACGCTCCGTAAAGAGTGAGGGGGCCTCAGATTCTTCTGACTTATCGTCAGGGAATCGGTCGCCCATTGCACACCTGTTGCACAAGGTGCTGGAAACCGCTGGAAGACGTCGGAAGGTTCCGAGAAGTGTTTCCGCAGGTCAGGGGCCGGTTTCGCGAGGCATTGCCGCAGGTGGCCTTTGTCCAGCTATGTCCAATCCCTCAGATGTCCCGGAAGATCTCGATCTGCGCCCCGACCGAGTTCAACCGCTCCGCGAGTTCCTCATAACCCCGGTTGATGACATACACGTTGCGCAGCACGGACGTCCCCTCCGCCGCCATCATCGCCAGCAGGACGACCACGGCGGGCCGCAGCGCGGGCGGGCACATCATCTCGGCGGCGCGCCAGCGGGTGGGGCCCTCGACCAGGACCCGGTGCGGGTCGAGGAGCTGGAGGCGGCCGCCGAGGCGGTTGAGGTCGGTCAGGTAGATCGCGCGGTTGTCGTAGACCCAGTCGTGGATCAGGGTCTTGCCCGAGGCGACGGCCGCGATGGCGGCGAAGAACGGGACGTTGTCGATGTTCAGGCCCGGGAAGGGCATGGGGTGGATCTTGTCGATCGGCGCCTCCAGCTTGGAGGGCCGGACGGTGAGGTCCACCAGGCGGGTACGGCCGTTGTCCGCGAAGTACTCGGGCGTGCGGTCGTGGTCGAGGCCCATCTCCTCCAGGACGGCCAGTTCGATCTCCAGGAACTCGATCGGCACGCGGCGCACCGTCAGCTGCGACTCGGTGACCACGGCGGCGGCCAGCAGGCTCATCGCCTCGACCGGGTCCTCGGAGGGGGAGTAGTCGACGTCGACGTCGATGGTGGGCACCCCGTGCACGGTCAGCGTGGTGGTGCCGATGCCCTCGACCTTGACGCCCAGCGCCTCCAGGAAGAAGCACAGGTCCTGGACCATGTAGTTGGAGGAGGCGTTGCGGATGACCGTGACGCCGTCGTGCCGGGCGGCGGCCAGCAGCGCGTTCTCGGTCACGGTGTCGCCGCGCTCGGTCAGCACGATCGGGCGGCCGGGCTGCACGGACCGGTCCACCATCGCGTGGTACTGGCCCTCGGTCGCGGCGATGTCCAGACCGAACCGGCGCAGCGCGATCATGTGCGGCTCGACGGTGCGGGTGCCGAGGTCGCAGCCGCCGGCGTAGGGCAGCTTGAACTGGTCCATGCGGTGCAGCAGCGGGCCGAGGAACATGATGATGGAGCGCGTGCGGCGGGCCGCGTCCGCGTCGATCGCGGCCATGTTCAGGTCGGCCGGCGGCACGATCTCCAGGTCCACGCCGTCGTTGATCCAGCGGGTGCGCACGCCGATGGAGTTGAGCACCTCCAGCAGGCGGTAGACCTCCTCGATGCGCGCGACACGGCGCAGCACGGTGCGACCCTTGTTGAGCAGCGTGGCGCACAGCAGGGCCACGCACGCGTTCTTGCTCGTCTTGACATCGATGGCACCGGACAGCCGGCGTCCGCCGACCACCCGCAGATGCATCGGGCCCGCGTAGCCCAGAGAGACGATTTCACTGTCGAGAGCTTCACCGATGCGAGCGATCATCTCAAGGCTGATGTTCTGATTGCCGCGCTCGATGCGGTTCACGGCGCTCTGGCTGGTTCCGAGCGCCTCGGCCAGCTGCGCCTGCGTCCAGCCCCGGTGCTGCCGGGCGTCGCGGATGAGCCTGCCGATGCGTACGAGGTAGTCGTCTGCCATGAGGTTGAGGCTATCTCAGATATGAGATGCCGCTCGCTGAGGGGGCCATTCGAGTGATGTTTCGTTGAATGCGGTACAAATATACGGATATCAGATCGGGCACCTCGACCTCACGCACGCCGCTCGGCGCCTCAACTCCCTTTAGCATCAAGGTGGTTGATGTGCCCCAGGAGTGGCTCTACGGCGCGGCCCGCGTGCGGTACGGCATGAACCCCAACGCCACCGCCGGGAGCCGGACAGAGGCCCGGGTGCTCCGGACCCGGCACCCGTGCCCGCGAGGGGCGTCCGGGTCGACGCGCACTTGAAAGACTCGTGAGGAATGCTCCCCGGCGCCTCGGGCGACCCGGTCGTCGACGGCCCGGCCGCCCGGCGCCCGCCCGGCCGCAGACTGCCAGGTCCGCGCGGTGCGGCCACGGCCTCTGCCCGGATCGCGCGAGTTGTTCACCTCGAATCCGGCCGTTGCTCGACATGTGTTCGAGCCACCTGCGACCAGGCAAGAGGACACTGACACCCGCCCACCGCGACACAGGAGACAGCCCGAACCGACGGAAGAAGACGCTCATGACTGCTGCAACGCCCCCCTCCGAGCGGCACACGCGCAGTGCCGAGCTGGCCTCCCGGGCCTACGCCGAGGCGCTCTCCATGACCAGCGCCGACCCCGGGCCCGGCCGGACCCACCGGTCGGGGGGCGAACTGGCGGCCGGCGCCCTGCGGGCGTACAGCGCGCTGTCGACGGCGGGCCTCGGCCGGTCCATCCCGGTCACCGGGCTGGGGCCGGGCGGCGCCGGAGTGCGCGGACTCGCCACCTTCCTCGCGGTCTACGCCGGCCAGTGCGAGCGGCAGGACACCAGCGACCTCGGCACGGCGGCCTGACCCGGCCGCCGACGGCGTACCGCCGAACGGCCCCGGACACCGCACCCGTGCACGACTGCGTACCGCCCAACGGCCCCGGACACCGCACCCGTGCACGACTGCGTACCGCCCAACGGCCCCGGACACCGCACCCGTGCCCCCGGGGCCGCACCGCGTTCCGGGCCGGGTCACTCCCCGCCCGTACGGTCTTCCGAGCCGTGCCGCGCCTCGCCCGTACGACGGTGCAGTACCCCCCGGCCGCATGCCACGGCGTGTCCGACAGCACGCAAGCGCCCGCCGCGAGACATCGGACACTGAGGGCAGGGCATGACCATCCTCCGCCCATGTACTAGAGTTATCTCGACATCGAGATATCTACCGAGGTGCACCGCAGCCGCCACCTGAGTAAGGGCTACCTAACTTAGCCTTACCTTAGCGGATCGGCCAAGCCAGCGTGGCGGCAGGATGCGGTGGTACGCGCACATCAATGAAGGAGACTGTCGTGTCGGCGAACAGCTTCGACGCCCGCAGCACGCTGCAGGTGGGCGACAAGTCGTACGAGATCTTCCGGCTGGACAAGGTCGAGGGCTCCGCGCGCCTTCCCTACAGCCTGAAGGTGCTGCTGGAGAACCTCCTCCGCACCGAGGACGGCGCGAACATCACCGCCGACCACATCCGTGCCCTCGGCGGCTGGGACTCCCAGGCCCAGCCGTCGCAGGAGATCCAGTTCACGCCGGCCCGCGTGATCATGCAGGACTTCACCGGCGTTCCCTGTGTCGTGGACCTCGCGACCATGCGTGAGGCCGTGAAGGAGCTCGGCGGCGACCCCGCCAAGATCAACCCGCTGGCCCCGGCCGAGCTGGTCATCGACCACTCCGTCATCGCCGACAAGTTCGGCACCAACGAAGCCTTCGCCCAGAACGTCGAGCTGGAGTACGGCCGCAACAAGGAGCGCTACCAGTTCCTGCGCTGGGGCCAGACCGCCTTCGACGAGTTCAAGGTCGTCCCCCCGGGCACCGGCATCGTCCACCAGGTGAACATCGAGCACCTGGCCCGTACGGTCATGGTCCGTAACGGCCAGGCGTACCCCGACACCCTCGTCGGCACCGACTCGCACACCACCATGGTCAACGGCCTCGGCGTCCTCGGCTGGGGCGTCGGCGGCATCGAGGCCGAGGCCGCCATGCTCGGCCAGCCGGTCTCCATGCTGATCCCGCGCGTCGTCGGCTTCAAGCTGACCGGCGAGCTGCCCACCGGCACCACCGCCACCGACCTGGTCCTCACGATCACCGAGATGCTGCGCAAGCACGGCGTCGTCGGCAAGTTCGTCGAGTTCTACGGCGAGGGCGTCGCCGCCACCTCGCTCGCCAACCGCGCCACCATCGGCAACATGTCGCCGGAGTTCGGCTCCACCGCCGCGACCTTCCCGATCGACGACGAGACCCTGAACTACCTGCGTCTGACCGGCCGCTCCGCGCAGCAGGTCGCGCTCGTCGAGGCGTACGCCAAGGAGCAGGGCCTCTGGCTGGACCCGAAGGCCGAGCCGGACTTCTCCGAGAAGCTGGAGCTGGACCTCTCCACGGTCGTCCCCTCCATCGCCGGCCCCAAGCGCCCGCAGGACCGCATCGTCCTCGCGAACGCCGCCGAGCAGTTCAAGCACGACGTCCTCAACTACGTCTCCACCGCCGACGAGGCGGGCGAGGAGTCCTTCCCGGCCTCCGACGCCCCGGCCGTCCACCCGAACGGCGCCCCGACCAACCCGGTCACCGTCACCGCCCCCGACGGCTCGACGTACCAGATCGACCACGGCGCGGTCACCGTCGCGGCCATCACCTCCTGCACCAACACCTCCAACCCGTACGTCATGGTCGCCGCCGCCCTGGTGGCCAAGAAGGCGGTCGAGAAGGGCCTGACCCGCAAGCCCTGGGTCAAGACCACCCTCGCCCCGGGTTCGAAGGTCGTCACGGACTACTTCGACAAGGCGGGCCTGACCCCGTACCTCGACAAGGTCGGCTTCAACCTCGTCGGCTACGGCTGCACCACCTGCATCGGCAACTCCGGCCCGCTGCCGGAGGAGGTCTCCAAGGCCGTCAACGACCACGACCTCGCCGTCACCTCGGTCCTCTCCGGCAACCGGAACTTCGAGGGTCGAATCAACCCCGACGTCAAGATGAACTACCTGGCCTCCCCGCCGCTGGTCGTCGCCTACGCCCTCGCGGGCTCCATGAAGGTGGACATCACCAAGGACGCCCTGGGCATCGACCAGGACGGCAACCCGGTCTACCTCAAGGACATCTGGCCCTCCGAGGCCGAGGTCAACGACGTCGTGGCGAACGCCATCGGCGAGGACATGTTCAACAAGTCCTACCAGGACGTCTTCGCGGGCGACGCCCAGTGGCAGGCGCTGCCGATCCCGACCGGCAACACCTTCGAGTGGGACCCGCAGTCCACCTACGTGCGCAAGCCCCCGTACTTCGAGGGCATGACGATGGAGACCACCCCGGTCTCCGACATCACCGGCGCCCGCGTGCTGGCCAAGCTGGGCGACTCGGTCACCACCGACCACATCTCCCCGGCCGGCGCCATCAAGGCCGACACCCCGGCCGGCAAGTACCTCACCGAGCACGGTGTGGAGCGTCGTGACTTCAACTCCTACGGCTCCCGCCGAGGCAACCACGAGGTCATGATCCGCGGCACGTTCGCCAACATCCGCCTGCGCAACCAGATCGCGCCGGGCACCGAGGGCGGCTACACCCGCGACTTCACCGTCGAGGGCGCGCCGGTGTCGTTCATCTACGACGCCTCGCGCAACTACATCGACCAGGGCATCCCGCTGGTCGTCCTGGCCGGCAAGGAGTACGGCTCCGGCTCGTCCCGCGACTGGGCGGCCAAGGGCACCGCGCTCCTCGGCGTCAAGGCCGTCATCGCCGAGTCCTACGAGCGCATCCACCGCTCGAACCTCATCGGCATGGGCGTCCTGCCGCTCCAGTTCCCGGAGGGCGGCTCGGCGGAGTCCCTCGGCCTGACCGGCGAGGAGACCTTCTCCTTCGCGGGCGTCGAGGAGCTCAACAACGGCACCACCCCCCGCACGGTGAAGGTCACCACCGACACGGGCGTCGAGTTCGACGCGGTCGTCCGCATCGACACCCCCGGTGAGGCCGACTACTACCGCAACGGCGGCATCATGCAGTACGTGCTGCGCTCGCTGATCCGCAAGTAAGCGGAACGGCCGGCCGGTCCAGGGCCGCATCCCCGGTGACGGGGGTGCGGCCCTTCGCGCACCCGCCGGCGCGCGTGCGGGTGCGTCCGTGTCGCGCCGCCGCCGGGACACGGCCGCCGGTTAAGGTCGGGCGTCCCGTCGGGTTCCGATCGTCCTGGAGGGCACGACGGCCAGGATCAACCGCGAGCGTGTCGTCAGGACGCTGACGTTCTGGCTGCGTCCCGCCTTCGCGCTGCGCGTCCTCAGCCGCTTTCAGAAGATCATCGGCTTCGACCGGGCGATGGCGCTGGCGTCGAGCGCCCTCACCGCGCTCGTCCCGCTCGTCATCCTCACCGGCGCCGTCCTGAGCAACTTCGTGCACATCGACGCGGCTCAGCGGATCATCCAGCGCTACGGCCTCACGGGAGCGGGCGCCGACGCGGTCGACGCCCTCTTCTCCCCGACGGAGAGCGCGAGCACCGGCGCGGGTCTCTTCGGCGTGATCTTCCTGACCATCTCGGTGCTGAGCTTCGCCCGTGCCTCGCAACGGCTGTTCGAGCAGACCTGGGACCTGAAACCGCTGAGCGTGCGCAACTCGCGCAACGGCCTGTGGTGGATTCTCAGCCTGGGCGGCTACGCCCTGGTCACCGGGTGGATCTCCACGGTGATCGGCGGGCGGGAACTGGGGCTGCTTGCGGCGGCGTGCGAGGCACTGGTGACCGCCGTGTTCCTCGTCTGGAGCGGCTGGATCCTGTCGGCCAAGCGCGTCCCCTGGCCCGAACTGATCCCCTTCGGTATCACCGCGGCCGTCCTGACCTGCGGCTACTCCCTGTGGGCGACCTTCTATCTGCCACGTCTGTTCAACGCGTACGCCGCCCGCTACGGGGCGGTGGGCGCCGTCTTCGCGATGCTCTCCGCGCTGTTCGCGGTCATGTTCTTGCTGGTCGCCTCCGCCGTGCTGGGCCGTGAGGTGCGCGCGGAGCTCGACCGCATCCGGGAGGGCCGCCGCCCCTCCGAGCACGAGGTCCGCCGCGAGTGGGACGACCTCGTCGAACAGACCCGCGCCCGCTGGCGCAAGGCCCGCGCCGACGCCGCCTCCCGCCGGAAGCAGGACGGCTAGTGTCCCAACAGGCAACGCTCGCCCGTCGCCTGCCGGGGCATGGCCGCGGTTCGGCGAACCCCCGGCCGCCGGGGCGCTCGGGGCGGACCCGGTGGCCGAGAGCCGAGTGGGTCACCGGGTCCGCGAGCCGTGACGAGCCACGGGCCGATGCGGCCCCGGGGGAGCGGCCCGTCCGGGTGATGAAGTGGCTTGTGTGCTTGACGCCGCGTCCGCGACAACGTTGTCGAATGGTCTGTACATGACTCTACCGTCCCAACCTTCATCTGGCCGGCTCCCCCGAACGGGCGCCCCGACAACGCCACCGGCGCCGGTCGGACGATCCGACTCCCGCAGCCCGCGGCCGCGTTGTCCTTCGTGGGCAGCGCGGTCAACTTCGATCAGCGCGCCGAGGCCACCGCCACCTACACCGACGGCGGCACGGCGACGGCCGAACTCGCCTTCACCGACTGGACGATGGGCGGCGGCCGGGGCAGCGTCCAGTACGGCGACGAGGTCGTCGCGCGCACCGCGTACCGCGATGTGGCGGGAGCCGGCCGCGCGACCCGGTGGCGAGCCATGTCTTCGCCACGAAGGCGTTCCAGGCACCGCAGGGCAGGACGGTCCGGAACGTGACGCTGCCGCGCGAGGCGGACCTGCGCGTGTTCGCACTCGCCGTGGGCTGAGACCCGCGGTGTGCGGTCCGGGGGGCGCGTCGCGGTCGACGCGCCCCCCGGACCCAGCCCGTGCCTCGCCGCTTCCCGTGCACCGAACGCCGGAGGACCGGACCCGCGTAGTACGGGTCCGGTCGCTCCGGCCGCCGACCGCCCGGAAGGCAGTGGGGGCCGGCCAACTCCGGACAACGTTGTCAACTTCGTGCGCAGGGTCAAGTAGGGGCTCAAGTGCTCAGGCATGTCAAGGGTGTTGACTGTGGCGTCCGGGGGTATTGCCGCGAATTCCTCCGGTCGTGACCGCTCGGGCCGCGGATATTTCCGTGAGGTCTCAACTCGGAAAAGACCAACAGCCAACCTTGCATTCGATCTTGCTCCATTGGCGGGAAGTGGACTATACCTGTCGGCTATCCCGGACCTTCACCTGAGTCCCGGAGCAGTTCGTGCACGACCCAGCTTGACGCCACCGCGGTGCCGGCGAGGATCCGGTTCACCGCCTGAGTCCTGGAGAAGGCGAGGACTTGAGCATGGGATCCACTTCCGCCGAGAAAAATGGTGCCGACAACTCCGAAGCGGGTGTCGGCCGCCGCGATCTGATCAAGCGGTCCGCCGCACTGGGCCTGATCGCCGTGCCGTCGATGGCCTTCCTGTCCGCATGCGCGAGCGGCGGCGGGGGCGACGAATCGGGTGAGGACACCAAGGGCGAGACGTCCAAGGACAACCCCTTCGGTGTGAAGAAGGGCGGCAAACTCGACGTCGTCATCTTCAAGGGCGGTTACGGCGACGACTACGCCAAGGCGTGGGAGGCGAGCTTCCAGAAGAAGTGGGGCGTCACCTCCGCCCACACCGGCACCCAGGAGATCACCGGAAAGCTCCAGCCGCGCTTCAACGGCGGCAACCCGCCGGACATCGTCGACGACTCCGGCGCGCAGAAGATCAAGATCGACGTCCTCTACAAGAACGGCCAGCTCCTCGACCTCGCCGCGGTCCTGGACGCGCCCTCGGTGGACGACCCCTCGAAGAAGGTCCGCGACACCCTGATCCCCGGCACGCTCGACGCGGGCATGCAGGAGGGCAAGGTCGTCGCCCTGAACTACATCTACACGGTGTGGGGCCTGTGGTACTCCGGCAAGCTCTTCAAGGAGAAGGGCTGGGAGGAGCCCAAGACCTGGGACGACTTCCTGGCCGTCTGCAAGGACGCCAGGTCCCAGGGCATCGGCGGCCTCGCCCACCAGGGCAAGTACCCGTACTACATCAACGTCGCCATCATGGACCTGATCGCCAAGACCGGCGGTCTGGACGCCATGAAGGCGATCGACAACCTCGACCCCGAGGCGTTCGTCGGCTCCGACGCCGCGAAGGCCGCGGTCGAGGCGGTCTACGAGGTCGTCGAGAAGGGCTATCTGCTGCCCGGCACCAACGGCCTGACCCACACCGAGTCGCAGACCCGCTGGAACCAGTACAAGGCGGCCTTCATCACCTGTGGTTCCTGGCTGGAGAACGAGCAGCTGAAGCAGACCCCGGCGGACTTCGACATGAAGTTCATGCCGATGCCGCTGCTGCCCGACAGCGCCATGCCCTACGAGGCGATCCGGGCCGGCTCCGGCGAGCCGTTCATCATCCCCGCCAAGGCCAAGAACCTCCCCGGGGCGCAGGAGTTCATGCGGATGATGCTGTCCCGCGAGTGGTCGACGCTGTTCGCCAAGGAGGCGAACTCGCTGACCATCCTCAAGGACGGCGTGGACCCGAGCGTCCAGCTGCGGCCGGGCACGCAGTCCACGGTCGCGGCGTCCAAGGCCGCCGGTGACAACACCTTCCGGTTCCTGTACACCGAGTGGTACAGCGAGATGGACACCGCCATCCAGAACGCGTCCAACGAGCTGATGGCCAAGCGCATCCAGCCCGCCGAGTGGCTGAAGCGGGCACAGGCCGCGGTGGACAAGGCGGCGAAGGACCCGGCGGCCAAGAACAACCGCCGGGAGTAGCGATTCCGGGTTTCGCCGTGGGGGCGCGGGGTTTGCTGCGGGCCGCGGGTTCGTCGTGGCCGATCGCGCAGTTCCCCGCGCCCCTTGAGGACGACAGGGGCAGGGTGTTCGATGCGTAAAGGGCAGTACCGGTTCGTCGCGGGGTTTCTCTTCGTCCCCGTGGCGTTGTATCTCGTCTTTGTGATCTGGCCCTATCTCCAGACGATCGGCTACTCGCTGACCGACTGGAAGGGCCAGTCCCAGACATTCAGGTTCATCGGTCTGGACAACTACAAGGAGTTGTTCCAGGACGACATCTTCATGGGTGCCATCTGGCACAACATCCTGTTCCTGGTGTTCATCCCGGTGATCACCATTCTGCTCGCGCTGTTCTTCGCGTTCATGCTGAACGCGGGCGGCCGCGGTCGGGCCGGCGGAGTGGCGGGCGTCGCCGGATCGAAGTTCTACAAGGTCGTGTACTTCTTTCCGCAGGTGCTGTCGCTGGCGATTCTCGCGGTGCTGTTCGGGGCCGTGTACCGCAGTGACAGCGGCGGCATGCTGAACGGCCTGCTGATGAAACTCGGTCTGGTCGACGAAAGCAGCCCGGTGGAATGGCTCAACGAGCCGAACATGGTGCTGTGGATGCTGATGCTCGTCGTGGTCTGGCACGGCGTCGGCTTCTATCTGGTGCTGTTCTCGGCGGCCATGCAGTCCATTCCGCGGGACATCTACGAGGCGGCGCTGATCGACGGCGCCGGGCGCGGCCAGTCCTTCTTCCGCATCACGCTGCCGCTGCTGTGGGACTCCGTGCAGACCGCGTGGGTGTACCTCGGCATCGCGGCCATGGACATGTTCATCCTGGTGTCCACGATGACCGCCGGGGAGTTCGGTGGTGGCCCCGACCACCACAGCGAGGTCATGGCGACGGTGATGATGCGCAACTTCCTCATCTACGGCAAGAGCGGCTACGCCTGCGCGATGGGCGTGGTCATGCTCGTGCTCACCCTGATCCTTTCCGTGGTCATGCTGCGGGCCACCCGCCGCGAGCGCATCGAGTTCTGAGCGGGAGAGAGACGACCGACATGAGCGCACCCATCGACGACACCGGCGCCCCCGTCAAGGAGGGCGCGGCCGTGCCCGCCCAGCGGTCCGTGGACAAGGTCCCCGTCCGGCCCGGCGGCGGCAGCCGCGGCGAGGGCGTCGTGCTGAACGGCTTCTCGCACGGCTTCCTCGCCGTGTGGGCCCTGCTGATCGTGCTGCCGCTGCTGTGGCTGGTGCTCAGCTCCTTCAAGACCGACGCCCAGATCGGCGGCTCGGCCTTCGGCTGGCCGCAGAACTGGTCCCTGGACGTGTTCGCGCGCGCCTGGGACAAGGGCATCGGCGACTACTTCCTCAACACGGTCATCGTGCTGGCCTTCTCGGTGCCGCTGACCATGCTCTTCGGCTCCATGGCGGCCTACGTCCTGGCCCGCTACCAGTTCTGGGGCAACCGGTTCCTGTACTACTTCTTCGTCGCCGGCGCGATGTTCCCGGTGTTCCTGGCCCTGGTGCCGCTGTTCTTCATGGTCAAGCGGCTGGACATGCTGAACAGCTACCAGGGTCTGATCGTGGTCTACGTCGCCTACTCGATGCCGTTCACCGTGTTCTTCATGCACGCCTTCTTCCGGACCCTGCCGACGGCGGTGTTCGAGGCGGCGATCCTGGACGGGGCCTCGCACGCGCGGACCTTCTTCCAGGTGATGCTGCCGATGGCCAAGCCGGGCCTGATCAGCGTGGGCATCTTCAACATGCTGGGGCAGTGGAACCAGTTCATCCTGCCCACGGTCCTGATGCAGCCGCAGAGCGGCGACGACCCCGAGCGCTACGTCCTGACCCAGGGCCTGATCCAGCTCCAGCAGCAGCAGGGCTACGCCACCGACCTGCCGGTCCTGTTCGCGGGCGTGAGCATCGCCATGATCCCCATGCTGGTCGTGTACCTGTCCTTCCAGCGCCAGGTCCAGGCCGGACTGACCTCGGCGACCCTGAAGTGAGCCGGGAGGACCGGACAGGCCGGCCCCAGTGGTGACCCGGGAGGACGGCACCTCCCTGTGGGCGAGGGCGGATCACCCGAATGGCCCTACCCGCGGCGACTTGTCCCGGGACCCCGGGGCCGGACGGGTACCCGCCCTGAAACGCCACGGAGGCCGCGCTTGAAGTAACCCACGGCTTTCACCCGAACGCACGCTGTTCCCGCCCCAGGGAGCGGTGTGCTTCGCCGTGTCCGTGCACCTCGAAATCGTTCAACCTCTTGACGGGAGGCAACCCGAACAGCTCAGCTTAGAGTTCACTAGTTGGACATTGACGGGGCCTCACTTGAAGCGGTCCCGCGCGCGCAGGAGGTCGTCGTGGAGACTCCGGGGTCGCAGTCGTCGCTGCACCGAGCCAACCTGGAGCGGGTGGTCCGAGCCGTCCGGCTGGCGGGATCCCTGACACAGGCGGAGATCGCGCGGACCACGGGCCTGTCCGCGGCGACGGTCTCCAATATCGTCCGCGAACTGAAGGACGGCGGAACCGTCGAGGTCACACCGACCTCGGCCGGGGGCCGCAGGGCCCGCAGCGTCAGTCTGAGCGGGGACGCCGGCATCGTCATAGGCATTGACTTCGGGCATACCCACCTCCGGGTGGCACTGGGCAATCTGGCCCATCAGGTGCTGGCCGAGGAGTCCGAGCCGCTGGACGTGGACGCGTCCGCCGCGCAGGGCTTCGACCGGGCGGAGGAGCTGGTCGGCCGCCTGGTCACGGTCACCGGCGTGGACCGGTCCAAGATCGCCGGTGTGGGTCTCGGTGTACCCGGCCCGATCGACGTGAAGTCCGGCCAGCTCGGCTCCACCGCCATTCTGCCCGGCTGGAGCGGTACGCGCCCCGCGGAGGAGCTGCGCGGCCGTCTGGGTGTACCCGTGCACGTCGACAACGACGCCAACCTCGGCGCCCTCGGAGAACTCGTCTGGGGGGCCGGCAAGGGCGTGCGGGACATGGCCTACATCAAGGTTTCCAGCGGTGTCGGATCCGGTCTCGTGATCAACGGGAAAATCTATCGCGGGCCTGGCGGCACTGCGGGGGAAATCGGACATATTACACTTGATGAATCCGGCCCGGTCTGCCGCTGCGGCAATCGCGGCTGCCTGGAGACCTTCGCGGCGGCACGCTACGTACTGCCGCTCCTCCAGCCCAGTCACGGTACCGACCTCACCATGGAAGACGTCGTGCGGCTGGCCAGGGACGGAGATCCGGGCTGCCGTCGGGTGATCGCCGACGTCGGCCGACACATCGGCAGTGGAGTCGCCAATCTCTGCAATCTGCTGAACCCGAGCCGGGTCGTCCTGGGCGGTGATCTCGCCGAGGCCGGGGAACTCGTTCTCGGGCCGATCAGGGAGTCCGTCGGCCGCTACGCCATCCCCAGCGCGGCGCGCCAGCTGTCCGTTCTCCCGGGGGCACTTGGTGGCCGTGCGGAGGTGCTCGGGGCGCTCGCTCTCGCCCTCAGCGAGGTGGGTGATTCGACCCTTTTGGACGGCACGCTGCCATCGGCCACGCCTGCCTTCACTTAGAGAACGGATGGCACCGTTGCCATCTCGTTAAGGATTTACTTCTTGACGTCGCACGTGCGGCCGAGTTGACTTCCAGCCACCTCGGCCGCAACGACGCGGCCTCGTCAGGGAGGTTTCTGAATGAACACGCGTATGCGTCGTGCCGCCGTGGCTCTCGCCGCCAGTGCGATGGCCGTATCCCTCGCCGCCTGTGGCAGCGCGGACAACGCCGACAGCGGCAGCGACTCTTCGCAGTCGGCCACCAAGGGTGACGACATCAAGGTCGGTCTTCTCCTCCCGGAGAACCAGACCGCCCGCTACGAGAAGTTCGACCGCCCGCTGATCGAGCAGAACATCAAGGAGCTGACGGACGGCAAGGCGACGATCGACTACAACAACGCCAAGCAGGACGCCAACCTGCAGGCGCAGCAGGTCGACACCATGATCACCAACAAGGTGGACGTCCTCATCCTGGACGCCGTCGACGCCAAGGCGATCAAGAACTCGGTCCAGAAGGCCGTGGACGCCGGCATCAAGGTCGTGGCCTACGACCGCCTCGCCGAGGGCCCGATCAGCGCCTACACGTCGTTCGACAACGTCCAGGTCGGCAAGACCCAGGGCGAGGCGCTCCTCGCGGCGCTGGGCGACAAGGCCAAGAGCGGCCAGATCGTCATGATGAACGGCTCCGTCACCGACCCGAACGCCGCCCAGTTCAAGGAGGGCGCGCACTCCGTCCTCGACGGCAAGGTGACGATCGGCAAGGAGTACGACACCAAGGAGTGGAAGCCGGAGAACGCCAACTCCAACATGGAGGCGGCCATCTCGGCGCTCGGCAAGGACAAGATCGTCGGCGTCTACTCCGCCAACGACGGCATGGCGGGCGGCATCATCACCGCCCTGAACGCGGCCGGCATCGGCGGCATCCCGGTCACCGGCCAGGACGCCGAGCTCGCGGCCGTGCAGCGCATCGTCGCCGGTGAGCAGTTCATGAGCGTCTACAAGCCGTACGCCCCCGAGGCCGAGGCCGCCGCGGCGATGGCCGTCGCGCTCGCCAAGGGTGAGGACCTGGGCACCGTCGCCAAGGACAAGGTCTCCAGCGAAAGCGCCAAGGACGTTCCGTCCATCCTGGTCCCCGTCACCTCGCTGACCGTGGACAACATCAACGACACTGTGATCAAGGACGGCGTCTACACCGCCGCCGAGATCTGCACCGGCAAGTACAAGGCCGCGTGCGACGAGGCCGGTATCAAGTAACACCCCCGGCAGGTCCTCACAGGTACGGGAACCCAGCGTTGAGTTCCCTGACCCGGACGGCCCGCCTCCAAGGCTCCTCCGGCGCCCCGCTCACACACAGCCCCGCAAGCTCGCGCGGGGCGCCGGACGGAACACCGCGCAGGGTCTCCCTGCGCCCACCCCCCAACTTTCTGCACTACCTTCCGCCGGGTCAGGCGGCGAAGGAGATGGTTCACGTGTCCGCTACGCCTGTTCTGGCGTTGCGCGGGGTCTCCAAGCGATTCGGTGCCGTCCAGGCGCTCACCGACGTAGAGCTCGAGGTCCACGCCGGTGAGGTGGTCGCCCTGGTGGGCGACAACGGCGCCGGAAAGTCCACGCTGGTCAAGACGATCGCCGGCGTGCATCCCATCGATGAGGGCGTCATCGAGTGGGAGGGCAAGGCCGTTTCGATCAACCGGCCGCACGACGCCCAGTCCCTGGGAATCGCGACGGTCTACCAGGACCTCGCGCTGTGCGACAACATCGATGTCGTCGGCAACCTCTTCCTCGGTCGCGAGGAGAGCAAGCGCGGCGTCCTGGACGAGGTCGAGATGGAGCGCCGCTCCCTCGAACTGCTGAAGACCCTCTCGATCCGCATCCCCAGTGTGCGTATCCCGATCGCCTCGCTCTCCGGCGGCCAGCGCCAGACCGTGGCCATCGCCCGGTCCATGCTCGGCGAGCCGAAGCTGGTCATCCTCGACGAGCCCACCGCCGCCCTCGGTGTGGAACAGACCGCCCAGGTCCTCGACCTCGTCGAGCGGCTGCGCGAGCGCGGCCACGCCGTCGTGCTCGTCAGCCACAACATGGCCGACGTCAAGGCGGTCGCCGACAAGGTGGCCGTACTGCGCCTCGGCCGCAACAACGGTGTCTTCGAGGTCAAGACGACCTCGCAGGAGGAGATCATCTCCGCCATCACCGGCGCCACCGACAACGCCGTGACCCGCCGTGCGGCGCGCACGAGTGGGGAGGTTTCCAAGTGAGCATCGACAAGACCTCCGCGGCAGAAACGACTCCGCAGGTGGAGAACCCCGAGGCGGCCTTCGGCTCGGACGTGGCCGTCGACCCGCGTCTGCTGGTGCAGGAGCAGGGCCTGGCCGGCTACGTCGGTGAGTTCAAGCGCAAGATGAAGGCCGGTGAGCTGGGCTCGCTGCCCGTCATCCTCGGCCTGGTCGTCATCTGCGTCGTCTTCCAGAGCCTGAACTCGGCGTTCCTCTCCGCGGAGAACCTGAACAACATCACCATCACGATGGTCGGCACGGGAATGATCTCGGTCGGCATCGTCTTCGTGCTGCTGCTCGGCGAGATCGACCTGTCGGTCGGCTCGGTCAGCGGCGCGGCCAGCGCCATCGCGGCAGTCCTGGCGGTCAACCAGGGCTGGCCCGAGTGGGCGGCCGTGCTGTTCGCCGTCGCCGCGGGCGCGGCCATCGGTGCCACGCACGGCTTCTTCTTCGCGGTCCTCGGCGCCCCGGCCTTCGCCGTCACTCTGGCGGGCCTGCTGTTCTGGCTCGGCTTCATGCTCCAGACGCTGGGCGAGAACGGCACGATCAACCTCGCCAGCGACGGCTTCATCGGCAAGCTGACCACGTACTACTTCAGCGACGTCGCCGCCGCGTACGGCCTGGCCGCCGTCGTGACCGGGGTGTTCTTCCTCTCCTCCTTCCTCGGCAACCGCCGCCGCGAGTCGGTGGGCATCCCCTTCCGTCCGCTGAGCGACACCCTGCTGCGGACCGGTCTGCTGGCGGTCGTCGCCTTCGCCGCGGCGGCCATGTACAACCAGTACAAGGGCCTGCCGCTGGCCACGGTGATCTTCCTGGTCTTCCTGGTGACGACCGACTTCCTGCTGCGTCGTACGGCGTACGGCCGCAAGATCTTCGCGCTCGGTGGCAGCGTCGAGGCCTCCCGGCGTGCGGGCATCAACGTCACCGCGGTCCGGATCTCGGTGTTCGCGATCTCCGGTGGTTTCGCCGCCATCGGCGGTCTGTTCCTGGCCTCGAAGATCGCCTCCGCGAACCAGTCCGCCGGTACCGGTGACCTGCTGATGAACGCGATCGCCGCCGCCGTGATCGGTGGTACCTCGCTGTTCGGTGGCCGGGGCCGCACCTGGAACGCGCTGCTCGGTGTGCTGGTCATCGTCTCGATCCAGTACGGCCTCCAGCTGGAGTCCATCGACGAGCCGGTGAAGTACATGATCACCGCCGGTGTTCTGCTCACCACGGTCGTCATCGACTCCATCACCCGCAAGACCCAGAAGACCGCCGGTCGAGCCTGACCCAGCGCCTTCGCGCCGTCGGGGCGCGGGCGGACTGGCGACTGTCGCTCCTTCGAGTGGCTTGTCGCGCAGTCCCCCGCGCCCCTTCGGGCGTTTTCCCCTGCGCCGTGTCCATGAGTAGAGCCGTTTGTGTGATCTATGAAGCGCGGGCCGGGAACCACGCGGCCGGGCGGAACATTAGACTCGACAACCCGGCAACAGCTCGATCAGCTCTACTGCAAGGAGGCACGGGTGCCGCTGCTGACCCGCATCACGGGACCGCGCGATCTGGACCGGCTCAGCCTGGAGCAGCTGGACCAGCTGGCTGAGGAGATCCGGACCTTCCTGGTGGACGCGGTGTCCAAGACCGGCGGCCACCTCGGCCCCAACCTCGGTGTGGTGGAGCTGACCATCGCCCTGCACCGGGTCTTCCACTCGCCGAAGGACAAGGTGCTCTGGGACACCGGCCACCAGTCCTACGTCCACAAGCTGCTCACCGGCCGGCAGGACTTCTCCAGGCTGAAGATGAAGGGCGGCCTGTCCGGCTACCCCTCGCAGGCGGAGTCCGAGCACGACGTCATCGAGAACAGCCACGCCTCCACGGTGCTGGGCTGGGCCGACGGCATTGCCAAGGCCAACGAGCTGATGAAGCGCGACAGCCACGTCGTCGCCGTCATCGGCGACGGGGCGCTCACCGGCGGCATGGCCTGGGAGGCGCTGAACAACATCGCCGACGCCAAGGACCGCCCGCTGGTCATCGTCGTCAACGACAACGAGCGTTCCTACGCCCCCACGATCGGCGGCCTCGCCAACCACCTGGCGACCCTGCGCACCACCGAGGGCTACGAGCGTTTCCTGGCCCGCACCAAGGACCTGCTGGAGCGCACCCCGGTCCTCGGAAAGCCGCTCTACGACACGCTGCACGGCGCCAAGAAGGGCCTGAAGGACTTCATCGCCCCGCAGGGCCTCTTCGAGGACCTGGGCCTGAAGTACATCGGCCCGATCGACGGCCACGACATCGAGGCCCTGGAGTCGGCGCTGGCCCGCGCCAAGCGGTTCGCCGGGCCGGTCATCGTGCACTGCCTCACCGAGAAGGGCCGCGGCTACCAGCCCGCCCTCCAGGACGAGGCCGACCGCTTCCACGCCGTCGGCAAGATCCACCCCGACACCGGACTGCCCATCGCCTCCTCCGGCGCCGACTGGACGTCCGTGTTCGGCGACGAGATGGTCAAGCTCGGCGAGGAGCGCGAGGACCTGGTCGCCATCACCGCGGCGATGCTCCAGCCGGTGGGCCTGGACCGCTTCGCCAAGCGCTTCCCCGACCGGGTCTACGACGTCGGCATCGCCGAGCAGCACGGCGCCGTCTCCGCGGCGGGCCTGGCCCACGCCGGTGTGCACCCCGTGTTCGCCGTGTACGCCACCTTCCTCAACCGGGCCTTCGACCAGGTCCTCATGGACGTCGCCCTGCACAAGTGCGGGGTGACCTTCGTCCTGGACCGGGCCGGCGTCACCGGCACCGACGGCGCCTCCCACAACGGCATGTGGGACATGTCGATCCTCCAGGTCGTCCCCGGCCTGCGGCTCGCCGCCCCGCGCGACGCCGACCAGGTCCGCGCCCAGCTCCGCGAGGCCGTCCAGGTCGAGGACGCGCCGACCGTCGTCCGCTTCTCCAAGGGCGCCGTCGGCCCCGCCGTGCCGGCCCTGGGCCGGGTGGGCGGCATGGACGTGCTGCGCGAGCCCGGCACCGACACGCCGGACGTGCTGCTGGTCTCCGTCGGCGCCCTCGCGCCGATGTGCCTGGAGATCGCCGGCCTGCTCGACAAGCAGGGCATCACCACCACCGTCGTCGACCCGCGCTGGGTCAAGCCCGTCGACGAGGCCATGGCCCCGCTCGCCGACCGCCACCGCGTGGTCGTCACCGTCGAGGACAACTCCCGCGTCGGCGGCGTCGGCTCGGCCGTCGCCCAGGCCCTGCGCGACGCGGGCGTGGACGTGCCGCTGCGCGACTTCGGCATCCCGCCGCGCTTCCTCGACCACGCCTCCCGCGGTGAGGTCCTCACCGAGATCGGCCTGACCGCGCCCGACATCGCCCGTCAGGTCACCGGCCTCGTCGCCCGGCTCGACGGCAGGTACGACCAGGCGACCGCCGTCGAGGTGGAACCCGCGCGCGACTGACCGCATGCACCCGGATGGGCCGGTTCTCGCCACTGTGAGAGTGGTGAAACCGGCCCGTTCGCGTGAAGGCGCTCGTGCCGGGGCATACGGAGTGCACCCCCTCTCGATCATGTCGGGGACGACAAGTGGGAGGTAAGCCCGTGAGCAGTACCCTCTTCCGGACGAAGAACGTCGAGCAGTCCATCCTCGACACGGAGGAACCGGAGCACGCACTCAAGAAGTCCCTGTCCGCCCTGGACCTCACGGTCTTCGGCGTCGGCGTGATCATCGGCACCGGCATCTTCGTCCTGACCGGCACGGTGGCCAAGAACAACGCGGGGCCCGCGGTGGCCCTGGCGTTCGTCGCGGCGGGTGTCGTCTGTGCCCTCGCCGCGCTCTGCTACGCCGAGTTCGCCTCCACCGTCCCGGTGGCCGGCTCGGCCTACACCTTCTCCTACTCATCCCTCGGCGAACTGCCCGCCTGGATCATCGGCTGGGACCTCGTCCTGGAGTTCGCGCTCGGCACGGCGGTGGTGGCCGTCGGCTGGTCCGGCTACATCGCCTCCCTGCTCGACAACGCGGGCTGGCATCTGCCCGACGCGCTCGGCACCCGCGACGGCGCCGACGGCTTCGGCTTCGACATCCTCGCCGCCGCGCTCGTCCTGGTGCTCACCGCGATCCTCGTGATCGGCACCAAGCTCTCCGCGCGCGTCACGTCGGTCGTCGTCGCCATCAAGGTGACGGTCGTGCTCACTGTGATCATCGCGGGTGCCTTCCTCATCGACGGCAACAATTACGACCCGTTCGTGCCGGATTCCCAGGAGGTGCCGGCCGGCGAGAGCCTGCAGGCCCCGCTGATCCAGCTGATGTTCGGCTGGGCCCCCTCCAACTTCGGTGTGATGGGCATCTTCACCGCCGCCTCCGTCGTCTTCTTCGCCTTCATCGGCTTCGACGTCGTCGCCACCGCCGCCGAGGAGACCCGCAACCCGCAGCGCGACATGCCCCGCGGCATCCTCGGCTCCCTGTTCATCTGCACCGCCCTCTACGTCGCCGTGTCGATCGTCGTGACGGGCATGCAGAACTACACCGAGCTGTCGGTCACGGCCCCGCTCGCCGACGCCTTCAAGGCCACCGGGCACCCCTGGTTCGCGGGCTTCATCAGCTTCGGCGCCGCCGTCGGCCTCACCACGGTCTGCATGATCCTGCTCCTCGGCCAGACCCGGGTCTTCTTCGCCATGAGCCGCGACGGACTGCTGCCCCGCTTCTTCTCCCGCGTCCACCCGCGGTTCAAGACCCCGCACCGGCCGACCATCCTGCTCGGCGTGATCATCGCGATCGTGGCCGGCTTCACCCCGCTGAGCGAACTCGCCGAACTGGTCAACATCGGCACCCTGTTCGCCTTCGTCGTCGTCGCCATCGGTGTGATCATCCTCCGCCGCACCCGCCCCGACCTGCCCCGTTCCTTCCGCACGCCCTGGGTTCCGTTCCTGCCGATCCTCTCGGTCCTCGCCTCCTTCTGGCTGATGCTCAACCTCCCGACCGAGACCTGGCTCCGTTTCGCCGGCTGGATGGTCGTCGGCTTCGTCGTCTACTTCCTCTACGGCCGCTCGCACAGCCGCCTGGGCCGCCAGCAGGAGTCGGCCGCGGGGCCGGGCTCGGGCTCGGGAGAGGCCTGACGGCAACGCCGCTCAAGGGGGCGAGAGGCTGAGTCGATCTGCGGCTCCGCCGCGTCGGCGCGACCAGCCACGGGCCGCTCGCAGCCGCGACACCACTGACGGGGCACGTGGACTGGCACCCCAGCCCCGCGCCCCCGTCCGGACGGGCTCAGTCCCGGGCCGAACGCACCGAACGCGGCCCCACCACCTCGGCCCCCAGCTCGCCCACGCGGCGGCGCAGTTCCCGGTCGGCGGTCACGACGAGGCAGGACCGCCCACGGGCCGAGGCGACCAGCTCCACCATCCGGTCGTCCCCGCTGCCGGTCGCGGACTCCACGCGAACCCCGGGCACGGACGACACCCCCCGGGCGGCTCCCTCCACCACGAGCACGATCTCCAACGGCTCGGGCCGCCCCGGCACCCCGTCGGCCGCCAGCCGGTCCCGCAGCCGCTCCGCGGCCCCCCGCCGGTCCCGCCACCACCCGTCCGGCACGGATCCGACCACATTCGCGGCATCGACGATCACCAGCAACGGGTCACTCATGTCCTCAGCGTCCCACGGCCCCTGGGCGGGCGGACCCCGGCCATCCGATTAGAGTGACCCCGTGTCCATGGTCCGCGCAGTGAACGGCAACTGGCTCATACGCGGCCGTGACGGCCGTCTGAGTGTCTATCTCCCCTCCGACGACGCGGTCCTGTGCCGCGCCGAGCTGGCCCCGGGCGGTTCCTGGGAGGCACCCCGCAGGGCCGGCGGCGACCAGAAGCTGCACGCGGGGTTCACGGTGGGTCAGGGCCCCGACGGATACGCCCATCTGGTCGCCTGGCGGCCCACTCGTCCGGGTGAGGCGGGGCTGGTGCACTCCACGCACTTCCAGCCCCTGCTCGCCCCGTTGGACTGGGTCCCGGTCGGCCATCCCAACAAGCAGGGCGACCGCACCGGGGAGCCCGCCGTCGCGGTCGACGCCGAGGGCCGCGCCTACGTCTTCGTGCGCAACCGCGGCAAGGGCGTGCACACCGTCAACCAGAAGGAGCGCGGCGGCTGGAACACCTGGCACGACCTGCGCGGCTCCAAGGTGCACGACCAAGTCGTCGCGGTCACGGGGGAGTCGGGCCGGATCGAGGTGTACGCCGGCAGCCCCACGGGCGTCCTGCGCTGGCTCCAGCAGGAGCCGGGCGGCCGTCCGGTGGCGGCCGAGGCGCTGACCGTCGGCCTGGAGCCGGGCACGCTGGCCGCGCTGCCCACCTCCAAGGAGCACACCACCCTGTTCTACGCCGCCCCCGACGGCATGCTGTACGCCTGGCGGGAGGGCGGTGAGCCGGCCCCGCTGCTGGCCGCGGCCGGGCCGGCTCCGGTGGCCCTGCTGCGCTGCGACATCGACGGCCACGACTGCACCGTGCTCGCCCAGCACTCGGCGTCCGGCAGGGTCGCCTTCGCCGCCTACCCGACCGAGCGGGAGACGGCGGGCCTGTGGTGGACGGAGTCCGGCCCCCGACTGCCGCCGGGCACGCGCGTGGCGCTGGCGGTGGACGGCACGGGCCGCGTGACCGCCGCGAGCCTCACCCCCGACGGCACCCTCCGGGTGACCCGCCGCAAGGAGGAACCGGGCCTGGCCCTGGAACCGTGGCAGGAGTGCGGCGCCCCATGAGGGACGCGGGGAACCGCGCGACCAGCCACGGGACGGCCCGCACCCGCACACAGCACAGCGCCCTACTCACGAACGCCGGTGCCCCGCACACCCACCCAGGTGTACGGGGCACCGGCGTTCACAGCGGAGGCGTCACGCGGGGACGCTCGCCACGCCCGGCTCAAGGAACCGCTTGCCGTTGACGCGCTCGCTGACGCCCTCACGGTCCAGGTACGGCGTGATGCCGCCCAGGTGGAAGGGCCAGCCCGCGCCGGTGATCAGGCAGAGGTCGATGTCCTGGGCCTCGGCGACGACGCCCTCGTCGAGCATGAGCCCGATCTCCTGGGCCACCGCGTCGAGCACGCGGTCGCGCACCTGCTCCTCGGTCAGGACGACATCGCCCTGCTTGAGCAGCGCGGCGACCTCGGGGTCCAGCTCCGGCTTGCCGGAGTCGTAGACGTAGAAGCCGCGCTTGCCGGCCTCGACGACCGCCTTGAGGTTCGGGGAGACCGTGAAGCGCTCGGGGAAGGCCCGGTTGAGGGTCTCCGAGACGTGCAGGCCGATCGCGGGACCGACCAGCTCCAGCAGGACCAGCGGCGACATCGGCAGACCGAGGGGCTCGACGCCCTTCTCGGCGACGGCGACCGGGGTGCCCTCGTCGATGACGTTCTGGATCTCGCCCATGAAGCGGGTCAGGATGCGGTTCACGACGAACGCCGGGGCGTCCTTCGTCAGCACCGCGGTCTTCTTCAGCTTCTTGGCGACGCCGAAGGCCGTGGCCAGCGAGGCGTCGTCGGTCTGCTCGCCGCGGACGATCTCCAGCAGCGGGAGGATCGCGACCGGGTTGAAGAAGTGGAAGCCGACCACGCGCTCCGGGTGCTGGAGCTTGGAGGCCATCTCCGACACCGACAGCGAGGAGGTGTTGGTGGCGAGGATCGCGTGCGCCGGGGCGACCGCCTCGACCTCCGCGAACACCTTCTGCTTGACCGTCATCTCCTCGAACACGGCTTCGATGATGAAGTCCGCGTCGGCGAAGCCCTCGGCCTTGTCCAGGACACCGGTGACCAGCGCCTTGAGACGGTTGGCCTTGTCCTGGTTGATGCGGCCCTTGCCGAGCAGCTTGTCGATCTCGGCGTGGACGTAGCCCACACCCTTGTCGACGCGCTCCTGGTCGATGTCGGTCAGCACGACCGGCACCTCCAGGCGGCGCAGGAACAGCAGCGCGAGCTGGGAGGCCATCAGACCGGCGCCGACGACGCCGACCTTGGTGACCGGGCGCGCCAGGCTCTTGTCCGGGGCACCGGCGGGGCGCTTGCCGCGCTTCTGCACCAGGTTGAAGGCGTAGATTCCGGAGCGCAGCTCGCCGCCCATGATCAGGTCCGCGAGGGCCTGGTCCTCGGCGTCGAAGCCCTTCTGCAGGTCGCCGTCCTTGGACGCCTCGATGATGTCCAGGGCGCGGTAGGCGGCCGGGGCGGCGCCGTGCACCTTGGAGTCCGCGATGAAGCGGCCCTTGGCGACGGCCTGGTCCCAGGCCTCGCCGCGGTCGATGACCGGGCGCTCGACCTCGACGTCGCCGTTGAGCACGGACGCCGTCCAGATCAGGGACTGCTCCAGGAAGTCGGCACCCTCGAACAGGGCGTCGGCGATGCCCAGCTCGAAGACCTGCTTGCCCTTGAGCTGCTTGTTCTGGCTGAGGCTGTTCTCGATGATCACCGAGACGGCCTTCTCGGCACCGATCAGGTTCGGCAGGATGGTGCAGCCGCCCCAGCCGGGGACCAGGCCGAGGAAGACCTCGGGCAGCGAGAAGGCCGGCAGGGCCTTCGACACGGTCCGGTAGGAGCAGTGCAGACCGACCTCGACGCCACCGCCCATGGCGGCACCGTTGTAGTACGCGAAGGTCGGTACGGTCAGGCCGGCCAGGCGCTTGAAGACGTCGTGGCCGCCCTTGCCGATGGCCAGGGCCTCCTCGTGCCTCTTCAGCAGCTCGACGCCCTTGAGGTCGGCGCCGACCGCGAAGATGAACGGCTTGCCGGTGATGCCGACGCCGACGATGCCGCCGTCCGCGGCCTCCTTCTCGACCTGGTCGATGGCGACGCCCAGGTTCGCCAGCGAGGCCGGGCCGAAGGTGGTCGGCTTGGTGTGGTCGAAGCCGTTGTCCAGCGTGATCAGGGCGAAGCGCCCGGCGCCGGACGGCAGGTCGAGGTGACGGACGTGCGCGGACGTCACGACCTCGTCGGGGAACAGCTCGGCCGCGCCCTTCAGAAGCTCAGCGGTGGTGCTCACTTGTCCCCCTCGAAGTGCGGGTTCTCCCAGATGACGGTCGCGCCCATGCCGAAGCCGACACACATGGTGTTCAGGCCGTAGCGGACGTGCGGCTGCTCCTCGAACTGGCGGGCCAGCTGCGTCATCAGACGGACGCCGGAGGAGGCCAGCGGGTGGCCGTAGGCGATGGCGCCGCCGTACTGGTTGACGCGCGCGTCGTCGTCGGCGATTCCGTAGTGCTCCAGGAAGGCCAGGACCTGGACGGCGAAGGCCTCGTTGATCTCGAAGAGACCGATGTCGGAGATGGACAGGCCCGCCTGGGCGAGCGCCTTCTCCGTGGCCGGGATCGGGCCGTAGCCCATGACCTCGGGCTCGACGCCGGCGAAGGCGTAGGAGACCAGGCGCATCTTGACCGGCAGGTTGTTCTCGCGGGCGAAGTCCTCGCTGGCGATGATCGAGGCGGTGGCGCCGTCGTTCAGGCCGGCCGCGTTGCCGGCGGTGACCCGGCCGTGGACGCGGAACGGGGTCTTGAGGCCCTGCAGGTTCTCCAGGGTCGTACCCGGGCGCATCGGCTCGTCGGCCGTGACCAGGCCCCAGCCGGTCTCGCCGGCCTCGGGGTCGGTGCGGCGCACCGAGACCGGCACCAGGTCCTGCTGGATCTTGCCGTCGGCGTACGCCTTGGCGGCCTTCTCCTGCGAGCGCACGGCGTATTCGTCGGCGCGCTGCCTGGTGATGGCCGGGTAGCGGTCGTGCAGGTTCTCGGCGGTCATGCCCATGAACAGGGCGGACTCGTCGACGAGCTTCTCCGACACGAAGCGCGGGTTCGGGTCGACGCCCTCGCCCATGGGGTGGCGGCCCATGTGCTCGACACCACCGGCGATGACGGCGTCGTAGGCGCCGAAGGCGATGGAACCGGCCGTCGTCGTCACGGCGGTCAGCGCGCCGGCGCACATACGGTCGATGGAGTAGCCCGGCACGGACTGCGGCAGGCCCGCGAGGATGCCCGCGGTGCGGCCCAGCGTCAGACCCTGGTCACCGATCTGCGTGGTCGCGGCGATGGCGACCTCGTCGATCTTCTTGGGGTCCAGCCCGGGGTTGCGGCGCAGCAGCTCCCGGATCGCCTTCACGACCAGGTCGTCGGCCCGGGTCTCGTGGTAGATGCCCTTCGGGCCCGCCTTGCCGAACGGGGTGCGGACGCCGTCGACGAAAACGACGTCCCTAGCGGTACGAGGCACGATGGCTCTCCTCCAGGGTGCGGGATGGCACTGCTGCGACACGCATGCACTGAGCGCGCGCTCAGACACATGCTACTTACGAGTAACGTAGCTGCACAGCCCTGGAGGGGGGAGCGGCGAACGTCACACCGCGCTCCTCCCCGCGCTTGCGAGGATCTTGGCCTGATCTCGACGCCGCTGTTCCACTTGTGCCCCCCTGTATGAGGCCCACGCGATCCGGACGCCGGCCCTCAGTCGGAGACGGACAGCGCCTCCACGAGCGCCGGCGTCACCTGCGCCACCTGCCAGGGCCGCGCCCCGTACCCGACCAGCGCGGCCGCGACCGACTCGGCGTCGACCGCCTTCGGCGGCTCCCAGCAGATCCGCCGCACGGTGTCGGGGGCGATCAGGTTCTCCTGCGGCATGGTGAGCCGCTCGGCGAGCGCGGTCACGGCGGTCCGGGCCGCCGACAGCCGGGCGGCGGCGACGGGGTCCTTGTCGGCCCAGGCGCGCGGCGGCGGGGGCCCGGCGACGGACTGCCCCTGCTGCGGCAACTGGGACTCGGTCAGCGCCTTGGCGCGGTCGACCGCGGCCTGCCACTGGTCCAGCTGCCGCCGTCCCATCCGGTGCCCGAAGCCGTTGAGCGTGGCCAGGACGTGCGTGTCGGCCGGGACCGCCAGCGCGGCCTCCACGATGGCCGTGTCGGACAGCACCTTGCCGGGCGAGACGTCCCGCCGCTGCGCGATCCGGTCCCGGGTCTGCCACATCTCCCGTACGACGGCCAGCTGCCGGCGCCGCCGGACCTTGTGCATCCCGGATGTACGGCGCCAGGGGTCCTTGCGCGGCTCGGGCGGCGGAGCGGTCGCGATCGCGTCGAACTCCTCGTGGGCCCACTCCAGCTTGCCCTGCCGGTCCAGCTCCTTCTCCAGCGCGTCGCGCAGGTCGACCAGCAGCTCCACGTCCAGGGCGGCGTAGCGCAGCCAGGGCTCGGGCAGGGGGCGGGTGGACCAGTCGACGGCGGAGTGGCCCTTCTCCAGGACGTAGCCGAGGACCGACTCGACCATCGCGCCCAGGCCGACGCGCGGGAACCCGGCCAGTCGACCGGCCAGCTCGGTGTCGAACAGGCGCTCGGGGACCATGCCTATCTCGCGCAGACAGGGCAGATCCTGGGTGGCGGCGTGCAGCACCCACTCGACGCCGGGCAGGGCCTCGCCCAGCCCGGAAAGGTCGGGGCAGGCCACGGGGTCGACGAGTGCGGTTCCGGCGCCCTGGCGGCGCAGCTGCACGAGGTAGGCGCGCTGGCCGTAGCGGTAGCCGGAGGCGCGCTCGGCGTCGACGGCGACGGGGCCGGAGCCGGCCGCGAAGCGGGCGATCACCTCGGCGAGGGCGGCGTCGTCGGCGACGACGGGCGGAATGCCCTCACGGGGTTCGAGCAGAGGGATCGGCGCCCCGGCAGCAGAAGATCCGTCGTCTTCCGGAGGGGCGCCTCCGGTGGTGCGCAGTGATGTGGCTGCTGCGGTCTCTTGGGCGTCGGTCACCTGTCAAGGGTATCCATGCATGCACGGCGCCCGCCGACGGAACGTTCCGTCGACGGGCACCCAGGGGTCGTAAACCAGTCAGGTCGGGGAAACGACGGGTTCACTTCGGCTCAGGAGGTAGGGACGGACGGGATCGGGGGCCGGCGGCCGGTCCGGTCGGGTCCGTGCGGGGCGGTCGGGTCAGTGGATGATTCCGGTGCGCAGGGCCACCGCCACCATCCCGGCGCGGTCGCCCGTGCCGAGCTTGCGGGCGATGCGGGCGAGGTGGCTCTTGACGGTCAGGGCGGACAGCCCCATCGAGACGCCGATCGCCTTGTTCGACTGCCCCTCGGCGACCAGGCGCAGTACCTCGACCTCACGGCCCGACAGCTCGCGGTAGCCGCCCGGGTGGCTCGGGGCACCCGGGGGGCGGCGGTGGAGCCGGGCTGCGGCGGCGCCGATGGGGGCGGCGCCGGGCCGGGTGGGGAGCCCGACGTTGGTGCGGGTGCCGGTGACGACGTAGCCCTTCACACCGCCCGCGAGGGCGTTGCGCACGGCGCCGATGTCGTCGGCCGCCGACAGGGCGAGGCCGTTGGGCCAGCCCGCGGCGCGGGTCTCGGAGAGCAGTGTCAGGCCGGAGCCGTCGGGCAGGTGGACGTCGGCGACGCAGATGTCGCGGGGATTGCCGATACGGGGACGGGCCTCGGCGACGGACGACGCCTCGATCACGTCGCGCACACCGAGCGCCCACAGATGGCGGGTGACGGTGGAGCGGACGCGGGGATCGGCGACGACGACCATTGCGGTGGGCTTGTTCGGACGGTAGGCGACCAGGCTTGCGGGCTGCTCAAGAAGAACGGACACCGGGCCTCCTGGGGTGCGGGACGGCTATCAAGGTCACAGTCGTCTTCGGCATCAAACCCGGTGCCCTTTAGAGAATGATCACGATCTAGTGAGTAACAATTAGTGCAATTCGGACAGGCGATCGATCGTTCGGTGACCAAATCGGTTCGTTCGATCGACCACTCCTGATTGAAAGTGGCCGTATCGACAAAGAGACGGCCATACGACGGCCCGATCGAACGGTCGGCGCGGGCCGGGGGCGGCCGTGCGACGGCCGGACGGGCCGGTCAGCGCGACTGCGGACCGCGCCGCTGCGGCAGGGTCACCACCGACGCGTCGCCCGGACCGGCCGGCGGCAGCCCCGCGACCTGCGCCAGCAGATCGCACCAGGACGCCAGATGCGCCCCCGTGTCCGGAACCCCGCCCAGGCCCTCCCGCGGCGTCCACGACGCCCGGATCTCGATCTGCGAGGTGGCCGGGCGTGCCGACAGCCCCCCGAAGTGATGGGAACTCGCCCGGGTGACCGTGCCGCTCGGCTCGCCGTACGTCAGCCCACGCGCCTGGAGCGCGCCCGTCAGCCAGGTCCAGCACACGTCCGGCAGCAGCGGATCGGCCGCCATCTCCGGCTCCAGCTCCGCGCGCACCAGCGTCACCAGGCGGAACGTGCCGCGCCAGGCGTCGTGCCCGGCAGGGTCGTGCAGCAGCACCAGCCGTCCGTCCGCCAGGTCCTGGTCGCCGTCCACGACGGTGGCCTCCAGCGCGTACGCGAACGGGGCCAGGCGCCGGGGGGCCGGGGTCGGCTCCACCTCGATCTGCGGGCGCAGCCGGGCCGCCCGCAGCGCGTCGACGGCGGCCCGGAAAGGCGGCGGTGCCGCTCCGCCCGTATGCCGCTCCGCCTCCTCGGTCCCCTTCGCCTCGTCCATTCCGCCAGCGTCGTCCGACAGTCGTCCCTGAGCCGCAGCCATGCGGGGAAGAGTAAGGGGAACGGGGCCCGCGCGCAGGGCAAGACACCCGGCCGGGGCGCGGCTGGTCACCTCGGGTGCGGCGAGGGCCGCCCCCGGCGTCCGGGCGGGGCCGTGTCCGCTCCGGGGCCGTGGGAGACTTTCCGTCGTGAGTGCCAACGGAAGCCCTGCGGGCCAGCAGCCGACAGCCACCTACGACTCCGCCTTCCTGAAGGCGTGCAGGCGTGAACCCGTGCCGCACACGCCGGTGTGGTTCATGCGGCAGGCCGGCCGCTCGCTGCCGGAGTACCGCAAGGTCCGCGAGGGCATCGGGATGCTCGACTCCTGCATGCGCCCCGACCTGGTCACCGAGATCACGCTCCAGCCGGTCCGCCGGCACGGAGTCGACGCGGCGATCTACTTCAGCGACATCGTCGTCCCGCTCAAGGCCATCGGCATCGACCTCGACATCAAGCCCGGTGTCGGCCCGGTCGTCGAGCGCCCCATCCGCACCCGCGCGGACCTCGCCCAGCTGCGCGACCTCACGCCCGAGGACGTCTCCTACGTCACCGAGGCGATCGGCCTGCTCACCGGCGAGCTCGGCGGCACCCCGCTGATCGGTTTCGCCGGAGCCCCGTTCACTCTCGCGAGCTACCTCGTCGAGGGCGGTCCGTCGCGGACCTACGAGAACGCCAAGGCGATGATGTTCGGCGACCCCGAGCTCTGGGCCGACCTGCTCGACCGCCTCGCGGACATCACCGCAGGGTTCCTGAAGGTCCAGATCGAGGCGGGCGCCAGCGCCGTCCAGCTCTTCGACTCCTGGGCCGGCGCCCTCGCCCCCGCCGACTACCGGCGCTCCGTGCTGCCCGCCTCGGCGAAGGTCTTCCGGGCCGTCGAGTCCTACGGCGTCCCGCGCATCCACTTCGGTGTCGGCACCGGTGAACTGCTCGGCCTGATGGGCGAGGCCGGCGCGGACGTCGTGGGCGTCGACTGGCGTGTGCGTCTCGACGAGGCCGCCCGCCGCGTCGGCCCCGGCAAGGCGCTCCAGGGCAACCTCGACCCGACGGTCCTGTTCGCCACGCGCGAGGCCGTCGAGACCAAGGCCCAGGAGGTCCTCGACTCGGCCGCGAGTCTGGAGGGTCACGTCTTCAACCTCGGCCACGGCGTCATGCCGTCCACAGACCCCGACGCGCTCACCCGCCTGGTGGACTACGTCCACACCCGCACGGCCCGCTGACAGCCTGCCCGGGGCCTCACCAGGTCTGCCGGGGCCGGGCGTTCCTGCCGAACAGCAGGCCGCGCGGCTGCGGGGGCGGCGGGGTGCCCGGCCGCAGCGGCCAGGCCAGCAGCATGCCCGCCAGGAAGCCGACGATGTGCGCCGCGTACGCCACCGTGGCGGTGCCCTCGACTCCCTCGCCGGAGGAGTACACGGCCTGGAGCGCGAACCAGAAGCCCAGCACGATCCAGGCCGGCAGCCTCAGCGGCAGGAAGATCAGAAAGGGCACGAGGACCCAGACCCGGGCCCTCGGATACAGCACGAGATAGGCCCCCAGCACCCCGGCGATCGCCCCCGACGCGCCGATCAGCGGTTCGGCCGAGCCGGCGTTGAGCACCGCGAAGCCGTAGGTGGCCGCGTAGCCGCAGACGGCGTAGAAGAGCGCGAAGCGCACGTGGCCCATGCGGTCCTCTATGTTGTTCCCGAAGATCATCAGGAACAGCATGTTGCCCAGCAGATGCAGCAGACCGCCGTGCAGGAACATCGCCGTCAGCACGCTCAGCTCCGGCGACTTGTCGTAGCCCGGCGGCGCGATCACACAGCCCGTGCCCTGTGCGCCCACGCCGACGTCCCCGGTCGGCACCAGCCGCGGCATCCGATGGTGGATCAGTTCCTGCGGGACCACCGCGTAGTGGTCCAGGAACGCCTGCATGCCGCAGGTGTCGGCCAGGCTCCCGCCGCGGAAGGGCATGTAGAGGAACACGAGGACGTTCGCGGCGATCAGGGCGTACGTCACATAGGGGGTGCGGCGCACCGGGTTCACGTCATGGACGGGGATGACCACGGTGGACTTCTGCCCTGGATCCGGACGGTGAATCGGTGAACACGGCCGCGTGTGCGTGCGTATGACTCGGCATGGCGATGAACGAGCGAGTCAGTCCCACGATGCACGCCCTGCCCGACGGCGAGGCCGAGATCGCTCTGGTGGTGCGGTTGCCCTGGGAGGACGTGGCCCGGCTGGGCCAGGAGGCCGGCCGGCTGGCCACGCAGACGCAGCGGCCGGTGACCCTGGACGAGGCCGTCAGCCACCGGCTCCGCTCGCGGCCCGCGGCGGCCACGCACGCGAAGCCGGCCGAGCCGACGACGGTGTCCACGCTGCCGCGGCTAACCGGCTCCGCGTAGGCGCTCCACCGGGCCGCCGTGGTGGGTTCTTCGGCTGCGGCACCTTCGTGGCCGTTCGCGCGGTTCCCCGCGCCCCTTGGCGGGCATCGCCCGGGTCCGCCGTCGGGCCGGGCTCACCTCGTGCTCTGGCGTACCTTCTCGGCCGCCTTGCGCGCCGCCACCAGGACCGGGTCCCACACCGGGCTGAAGGGCGGGGCGTAGCCCAGGTCCAGGGCCGTCATCTGGTCCACCGTCATCCGCGCGGTCAGGGCCACGGCGGCGATGTCGACGCGCTTGGCGGCGCCCTCCCGGCCAACGATCTGGACGCCGAGCAGACGGCCCGTGCGGCATTCGGCGAGCATCTTGACGGTCATGGGGGAGGCGCCCGGGTAGTACCCCGCGCGGCTGGTGGACTCGATCGTGACCGTCTCGAACCGCAGACCCGCCCGCAGGGCGTCCTTCTCCCGCAGGCCCGTGCGGGCGATCTCCAGGTCGCAGACCTTGCTGACCGCCGTGCCGACCACACCGGGGAAGGTGGCGTAACCGCCGCCGACGTTGGTGCCGATGACCTGGCCGTGCTTGTTGGCGTGGGTGCCCAGGGCGATATGGCGCTCCCGGCCGGAGACGAGGTCGAGGACCTCCACGCAGTCGCCGCCCGCCCAGATGTTCCGGTGGCCGCGCACCCGCATCGCGAGGTCGGTGAGCAGTCCGCCGTGCTCGCCCAGCGGGAGTCCGGCCGCGCGGGCGAGGGCCGTCTCCGGGCGCACGCCGATGCCCAGGACCACCACGTCGGCCGGATACTCGGCGTCGGCGGTGGTCACCGCGCGGACCCGGCCGTCGTCGCCGGTCGGGAACCCGGTGACCTCGGCGTCGTCGACCATGGTGATGCCCAGGCCGGTCATCGCCCGGTGCACCAGGCGGCCCATGTCCGGGTCGAGCGTGGACATCGGTTCGCCGCCCCGGTTGACGACCGTCACCTCGAACTTGCGGTTGATCAGCGCCTCGGCCATCTCCACGCCGATGTACCCGGCGCCGACCACCACCGCCCGCCGCCCGTTCGCGTGCTCCAGCGTGTCCAGCAGCGACTGCCCGTCGTCCAGGGTCTGCACCCCGTGCACACCCGGCGCGTCGGCTCCCGGCATGTCCGGGCGGACGGGCCGGGCGCCCGTGGCGATCACCAGATCGTCGTACGACGTCCAGGACTCGGCCCCGGAATCGAGGTCACGCGCGCGTACCCGCTGCCCCGCCACGTCGATCTCCACGACCTCGGTGCGCAGGCGCAGATCGATCCCGCGCGCGTGGTGCTCCTCGGGGGAGCGGGCGATCAGCTCGTCCCGGTGGGTCACGTCGCCGCCCACCCAGTAGGGGATCCCGCACGCCGAGTAGGAGGTGAAGTGGCCGCGCTCGAACGCCACGACCTCCAGCTCGTCCGGGCCCCTCAGCCGGCGCGCCTGGGACGCCGCGGACATGCCCGCGGCGTCACCGCCGATCACGACCAGGCGCCTGCCCGCGTTCCCCGTGCCACCGTTCAAGGTCATGCGAACACGCTACGGGGCCACGGCATTTCAGTCCTGCCCGTCCCCTCCCGTCGCCCCTCCAGTCGCCCTGCCCGTCGCGCCGCCCTCGCCCGGCCGCTCCCCGGCCGCGGGACGCGGCATGCCGAACGCCGGCAGCGCGCCGGGCACCGCGGCCGTCGGCGCGGGCTCCGCCCGGCGGGGCAGCCGGGGCCGTACGACCCGCAGCCACAGCAGCGTCAGCAGACCCAGCGCCGCCGCGAACGGCAGCACCGCCCCCAGCACCAGGGCGATCCACCGCAGGGTCGTCAGGAACGCGTCCCAGCCGCCCGACAGGGCGTCGACGAAGCCCGGGTCGTCGTCCTCGGCGGCCCGCTCCACCGGTGTCTCGCTCAGCGACACCGTGATCGTCGCGAGGCTCGTACGGTCCTTCAGGGACGCCTGCTGGGCCAGCAGCGCCTCCAGGTCGGACTGGCGGGCGCTCAGCTCGCCCTCCAACTGCACCACATCGGTGAGCCGGGTGGCCCGGTCCATCAGCTCCCGGATACGGGCCACGCTGGCCCGCTGCGTGCTGATGCGGCTCTCGACGTCGACGATCTGGTCGGTGACGTCCTCCGCCCGCGCGGTGCGCTCCAGCAGCTTCCCCGAACCCTCCAGGTCGTCGAGCACCTCCGCGTAGGCCGCGACGGGCACCCGCAGCACCACACGGGTGCGCTCGTGGCCCCCGGGGTCACGGGTGGTGGTCTCCCGGCCCACATAGCCGCCCGCGCCCTCGGCGACCGTACGGGCCTCGTCCAGGGCCTTCGGCACGTCCTTGACCTGCACGGTCAGCGAGGCCGTGCGGATGATGCCGCTCACGGCCCGGGGCGCGGGAGCCGCCGTGGTGCCGTTCGCGGCGTCGGCGTTCGCGGGGCCCTGCCCGACGCCCTGGGCGGGCTCGGCCTGCAGCTTGGCGGCGTCGGAGGTCGACCCGGCCGAGTCGGACCCGCCGCTGCACCCGGTCAGCGCCAGGGCCGTGGCGAGCAGGACCCCCGCGAGGACCTGCGTGGTTCGTGCGGAACGTGCGTGCATGGGTGTACCCCCCGGGGCCGATGACCACTGACGCTCTTTTGACGCCCGGCCCACCGCTCCCGTTCGCCCGGACCGGTTCCGATGCGATCACGGTCGGGACTCGGCCGGGCCACGGGGCCCCCGGGGACGGGCCCGACGGGGGACCTTCGGCGGGTCCGGAGGTCCCGGCCGGGGTGTCGGTGGCGGATGAGAAGGTAGGGGCATGAGCGCACAAGGCACGCGGAACAGGCATGTCATCGTCATCGGGGCCGGTATCGCCGGGCTGGCCGCCGCCCACCGGCTGCTCGCCCGAGGCTCGGCGGTGACCGTGCTGGAGGCCTCCGACCGGGTCGGCGGCAAGCTGCTGCCCGGCGAGATCGCGGGCGCGCGCGTGGACCTCGGCGCCGAGTCGCTGCTGGCCCGCCGCCCCGAGGCGGTCGCCCTCGCCCGCGAGACCGGCCTCGCCGACAGCCTCCAGCCGCCCGCCACCGCCACCGCCTCGCTCTGGACCCGCGGCGCGCTGCGCCCCATGCCCAAGGGCCATGTCATGGGCGTCCCCGGCACCGCCGCCGCCCTGGCCGGCGTCCTGTCCGACGAGGGCCTCAAGCGCATCGAGGCCGACGCCGAACTGCCCCGCACCGAGACCGGCGACGACGTGGCGGTCGGCGTGTTCGTCGCCGCCCGCCTCGGCCGCGAGGTCGTCGACCGGCTCGTCGAACCCCTGCTGGGCGGGGTGTACGCGGGCGACGCCTACCGCATCTCGATGCGCTCGGCCGTCCCCCAGCTGTTCCAGGCCGTCCAGCGGCACACCTCGCTGACCGGGGCCGTCCGCGAGATCCAGGCCCAGGCGGCCGCCGCGCAGCAGAGCGGTCCGGTGTTCCTGGGCATCGCCGGGGGCGTGGGCCGGCTGCCCCTCGCGGTCGCCGAGTCGGTACGCGCGCGCGGCGGCGAGATCCTCACCCACGCGCGCGTGACGGAACTGCGCCGTGAGCCGTCCGGCTGGCGCGTCGTCACCGCCGACCGCGTGCTGCACGCGGACGGAGTCGTCGTCGCCGCCCCCGCGCCCGCCGCCGCTGCGCTGCTGCGCGCCGAGGCCCCCGCCGCCGCGGCCGAGCTGACCGCTGTCGAGTACGCCTCGATGGCCCTGGTCACCCTCGCCTACCGCCGCACGGACGCGCGCCTGCCCGAGGGCAGTGGCTTCCTCGTCCCGCACGTCGACGGCCGCACCATCAAGGCCTCCACCTTCGCCTCCCGCAAGTGGGGCTGGATCGACGCGGAGAACCCGGACGTGGTCGTGCTGCGCACCTCCGTCGGCCGGCACCGCGAGACGGAGATCCTCGACCGCCCCGACGCCGCCCTCGTCGACGTCTCCCGGCACGACCTGCGTGAGGCGACCGGACTGGACGCCACCCCGCTCGACACCCGCGTCACCCGCTGGACGGACGGCCTGCCCCAGTACCCGGTCGGGCACCACGCGCGCGTGGCCCGCATCCGCGAGCACGTCGCCGCGCTGCCCGCACTGGCCGTGTGCGGAGCGGCCTACGACGGCGCCGGCGTCCCGGCCTGCATCGCGAGCGCCTATGCGGCCGTGGACCAGCTGGACGGCGACCTCACCGCCGTACGGGAGCTGACGGCCGCCCCGGTGCAGAGTCTCCACGGCGGAGCGGGAGAATAAGGACCATGAGTGACGACGCCCCCACCACCGGCCCCGACCGGATCCCGAACAAGGGCAAGCTGGCCAGGGACCTCAACGAGGTCATCCGCTACACCCTGTGGTCCGTCTTCCAGCTGAAGGACGTGCTGCCCGAGGACCGCGCGGGCTACGCCGAAGAGGTCCAGGAGCTGTTCGACCAGCTCGCCGCCAAGGACGTCACCGTCCGCGGCACCTACGACGTCTCCGGCCTGCGCGCCGACGCCGACCTCATGATCTGGTGGCACGCCGAGACCGCCGACCAGCTCCAGGAGGCGTACAACCTCTTCCGCCGTACCAGGCTCGGCCGCTCCCTGAAGCCGGTGTGGTCGAACATGGCGCTGCACCGCCCCGCCGAGTTCAACCGTTCGCACATCCCGGCGTTCCTCGCCGACGAGACGCCGCGCAACTACGTCAGCGTCTACCCCTTCGTGCGCTCCTACGACTGGTACCTCCTGCCCGAGGAGGACCGCCGCCGCATGCTCGCCGACCACGGCAAGATGGCCCGCGGCTACCCCGACGTGCGCGCCAACACGGTCGCCTCGTTCTCCCTGGGGGACTACGAGTGGCTGCTGGCCTTCGAGGCGGACGAGCTGTACCGCATCGTCGACCTCATGCGTCACCTGCGGGCCTCCGAGGCGCGGCTGCACGTCCGTGAAGAGGTGCCCTTCTTCACCGGCCGCCGCAAGAGCGTCGCCGAGCTGGTCGCCGGCCTGGCGTAACGCCTCCCCGAGGGGCGTGGGGAACCGCGCGACCCGTCACCGACGGTCCGCGGTTCCCCACCGGCGTCACACGGGTGCGGGCATCACGCGTCGCCCGGCACCCCACGGCCGCCTTCCTCACCCGGACGGCACCGGCTCCGGGCGTCCCTCGCAGGCGGCGCGCCGCGACGGCACCCGCCCCTGAAGCAGGTACGCCTCCAGATGGGCGTTCACACACGGGTTCGACCCCCCGGCCACCCCGTGGGAGCCCGCGTCCCGCTCGGTCACCAGCACCGACCCGGCCAGCCGCCGGTGCAGCTCCAGCGCCCCCTCGTAGGGCGCGGCCGCGTCCCGCTCGGCGGCGAGGATCAGCAGCGGCGGCAGCTCACCGGGCCCGGTCCGCACATCCAGGGCCCGCTGCTGCGGCGCGGGCCAGTACGCGCAGGGCAGATTCGCCCAGACGTTGTCCCACGTCTCGAACGGCGCCACCCGGGCCAGCCGTGTGTTGTCCCGGTCCCACACCTTCCAGTCCCGCGGCCAGGGCGCGTCGTTGCACTCCACGGCCGAGTACACCGCGGCCGTGTTCTCCGCCTCCCCGGCCGCCTCCGGAACCGGCCCGGCCACGTCGACCAGCAGCTGCGGATCGCCCTTGAGGTACGCCGACAGCGCCTCGGCCCGCAGCGGCCAGTAGTCGTCGTAGTAGCCGGCCTGGAGGAAGGCCCCCTGCAACTGGCCCGGCCCCACCTTGCCGCCCGCGGGCTCCGCGGCCAGCCCGGCGCGGGCCCGCTCGTAGCTGCGCAGCACCTTCGCGGGGGTGTTCCCGAGGCGGTACACCTCGTCGTGCCGGGCGATCCACTCCCGGAAGTCCGCCCAGCGGTCCTCGAACGCGACCGACTGGGCGAGGTTGTTGCGGTACCAGATCCGCTCGGGGTCGGGGTTCACCGGGGAGTCGAACACCATCCGCCGCACGTGCGAGGGGAACAGCGTCGCGTACAGCGCCCCGAAGTAGGTGCCGTAGGAGGCGCCCATGAAGGTCAGCCGGCTCTCGCCGAGGGCGGCACGCAGGACGTCCAGGTCACGGGCGTTGTTGAGGGAGTGGAAGTGCCGCAGGGCGCTGCCGCTCCGTTCGGCGCAGCCGCGCGCGTACGCCTTGGCCTGGGCGATGCGCTCGCGCTTGTACGACTCCGAGGGATGGGTCGGGGCCGGCGAGGGCCCCTTGAAGTACCCCTTCGGGTCCTGGCAGGACAGCGGCGCGGAGCGGCCGACGCCGCGCGGGGCGTAGCCGACGAGGTCGTAGGCGGCGGCGAGGCGCTTCCACTCCGGCAGCAGGCCGATCAGCGGGAAGTGGAAGCCGGAGGCGCCGGGACCGCCCGGGTTGTAGACCAGGGCGCCCTGGCGGGGCACCTTGCGCTTGCTGTTGTACGGGTCGCGATGGGTGGCCCGGACCCGGCTGACGGTGAGCTTGATCTGCCTGCCGTCGGGCTGGGCGTAGTCGAGCGGCACGGAGACCGTGCCGCACTGCATGCTGCCGGGCATGTCCTGTGCCTCGGAGCACCTGCCGAACTCGATGCCGGCCGAGCCCGCGCGGGCGGCGGCGACGGCGGTGCCGCGCAGTTCGGCCGCCGGGCGGGAGAGCGGTCCAAAGACGCCGGGCCCGCCGGGTGTGCCGCCGGCCGGGGCCGCGGCGAGGGTGGTCAGCAGCAGCGCGGCGGCCGACGTTCCGGCGGCCGAGTGACGGACGGCAGCTCTCATCGCGGATCCCTTCGATGCACGGCGGCGACACAAGGGATGGTTCGTTCGGCGGTGGGGCAAGGCAAGCACCACTGGCCCGGTGTCGGCCCCAATGCCCCCTGTGCGCCCCGTACGGGTGCGCGCCGTCACCCGTCCTGGTCGCGGTGACGCTCCAGGAACTGCTCGCGGTGTTCGAAGGCCGCCCGCAGATCCGGTTCGCCGATCGCCTGGACCCCGCGCATCGCGACGGAGGTCAGGAAGGCCCGGTCGCCGTGGCCGCCGGCGTGCCGGGCCAGCGCGCCGAGCAGGCGCTGCCCGGCGGGGGAGGCCCAGCGCGAGTAGGGGTGCGCCTCGAACCGGGCCATCGCCAGACAGCCGAGGGCGAGGGCGAGCGGGAGCGCGAACCACAGCGCCATCAGATGGCGCGGCATGTCCGCCGGTACGGGCAGCAGCAGCGCGGCCGTGCCGAGCACCGGCACCGCCACGACGGCGGCCCACACCTGACGCACGGCGGAGGCGACGGTGGAGCGGCCCTCGTCGGGCACCGCGAGCCCGGCGCCGACCAGGCGTTCGGACAGTGCGCGCACCGAGTCGGCGGCGGCCGCGGCGGCGCGGACCGGCGCTATCCGGGACTGGCCCTGCGGGCCGATCGCCCCGATCACCGAGCGTTCCATCTCGTCGCGCCCCCGCGGGTCGACCACGGTCGCCCAGCCGGTGTGGGCGAGCACCAGCCGGCGCTGGCGGGCCATCGACACCAGGGTGAGATCGGCGACCCGGCGGGGGCCGCCGGACAGGAACGCCGCCTCGTAGAGAGTCAGCTCATGGTCCCCGCCCGCGCGCGCGGCTCTCGCTTCCATGGTCGCGGCGCGTACCGCGGCCAGACACAGCCGGGTGCACGCGAGGCCCGCGGCGGCCCAGGCCAACAGGAGGAAGAGGACCCAGAACATGCCGTGTTTCTATGCCAAGGACCAGGGAAGCGCCATGCCCCGTTCACTATCCGGACGCGGCGTGGTGGGTATGTGACGTTCCGTTTCCCGGTGTCCTACGACTCCCTCGGCCCGGGCGGGCTGGTCGCCGCGGGCGGCAGCGCGTAGCTCGGCGAGGGCGGCGGGGTCATCGGCACGGCGGGCGCCGGGTCGGTGGCCGGGCCCGGCGGGGCGGGGGAGTTGGTGATCGGCGGGGTGCTCGTGGCCGCCATGTCGCGGGCCAGCTGGTCGAAGTCGACGTACCCCGTGGCCTCCAGGACCTTGATGTGGTCCAGCACGGTCGCGTTGGCGTCGTCGGCGAGCCCGCGCACCAGAGAGTTGCGGGTGCTCGCGCGGACCTGGGCGACCACGCCGAAGACCCTGCCGTGCGCGAGCCGCAGGATGTTGGCGAACTCCCGGTCGTACGTGGTGCCCTGCGCCGCGTCGAGCGTGCCGAGCCAGGCCCGCTGCTGCTCGTTGGGCTCGTTGGGCAGCTCCAGGCCGAGCCGGCGGGCGACGTCACGCACCCGGTCGTCGAGGAACACATGGCCGTCGACCAGATGCCGCCCCGCGGTGCGCACAGCCTGGGTGGTGCCCTTCTCCTGCGCCAGCTGACCGGCCGGCAGCTCCCACAGACCCGCGAGGCGGACCTTGGTGACGAACTCCCGGTCCAGCGCGGAGAGCGGGCCGAACCGGGTCGGCACCGACTGGTCGTCGAGCACGTCGGGGCCGGTGCCCGAGCGGTCGGCGTACGACCAGAGCGGGAAGATCAGGGCCAGCAGTGTCGCGGTCAGGCCCGCGACGATGAGCCCGGTGCCGTTGAACACACCTCTGCCGGAGATGGGTGGTCGCGGTCGCAAGGTGCCTCCTGTTGCGGCACCGCACGCTAGTACGTTTCTGGTGCGGGGATTCTGGTGAGGGGTTGGCATATTACTGCGGGCCCCACGCCAACTTCCGTACGGGGACGAAGTCTTGCAACTCGGGCATCGCGGAGCGAACAGGGACGTCGGCGCGACGGCAAAGCGGGCGGAGACGGGTGAAACGGGCGCGATGGCAGGGGTGTTAGCCCCGGCACATACCAGCCCGGGGCGAAGGAGCCCCCGTCATCGGCGCAGCAGCACCTTGCGCGTGGCCCGGGCCAGGCGGGTGTGCGGCCGGTGCCGCGGGGTCGGGCCCGAGCGGTCGAGCCACCAGGTGCGCAGCTCCCGCCGCGCGCGGGCGCCGCCGACCTCGCCGTCGTGCAGCAGGTGCTCGGCGAAGGCCAGGGCGTCGTGCCGGTAGCCGCCGGTCATGGGGTGCCGCTGGGCGTAGCCGAGGAACGCGGCCCGGAATCCGCGCCCCAGGATCTCCGGCAGCTCCGGCGCCACCTTCGCCACCACCTCCGCCCGCTTCGCGGCCAGCGCCCGCGCCTGCACGCGCAGCCGCGCCCGGTCGAACCCCTCGGGCACGGGGGTCCCGGCCACCAGCGCCGACAGCAGGGCCGCCTGCGCGAGCCCGAGGCGCTGGCGGGCTGCCTCGTCGGGGGCGGGGCCGCGGCCGGAGCCGTGGTCGGGGCTGTGGTCCGAAGCCTCGGGGCGGGCGGTCAGGTCCTCGGCACCGGGGCCCGCGCTCCCGGCCGACTCCCGTACCGAACGTCCCGCCTCCACCGCACCCCGGATCGACGCCAGCTCCCGTTCCAGCTCCGCCGGCTCGGGGAAGTTCTCGTCGCGCTCCAGCAGGACGCCCGGCGGACGGACGCGGGAGGCGAGGTCCTCCAGGATGTCCAGGACGGGGCGGGGGACCGGGTGGGCGTGGCTGTCGTGCCAGACGCCGTCGCGCTCGAAGCCGCCCGCGACATGCACGTAGGCGATGGCTTCGAGTGGGAGTTCGGCGAGCGCCTTGGCCGGGTCCTCGCCGCGGTTGACGTGGTTGGTGTGCAGGTTCGCCACGTCGATCAGCAGATGTACGCCGGTGCGGTCGGCCAGCTCGTACAGGAACTGGCCCTCGGTCAGCTCCTCGCCCGGCCAGCCGATCAGCGCGGCGATGTTCTCGACGGCCAGCGGCACGGGCAGCGCGTCCTGGGCGATGCGGATGTTCTCGCACAGCACGTCGAGGGCGTCCCGGGTGCGCGGCACGGGCAGCAGGTGCCCGGCCTCCAGGCGCGGGGACGCCGTCAGCGGCCCGCCCGCGCGGACGAACGCGATGTGCTCGGTGACCAGCGGCGAGCCCAGCGCCTCCACCCGCTCGGCGAGCGCGGTCAGCCGCCCCTCGTCCGGCCGGTCCGCGCCGCCGAGGCCGAGCGCCACCCCGTGCGGGACGACGGTCACCCCGCGCTCGCGCAGCCGCAGCAGGGACTCGGGCAGATGCCCGGGACAGACGTTCTCGGCGACGACCTCGACCCAGTCGATGCCCGGCATCGCCTCCACGGCGTCCGCGATCTCCGGCCGCCAGCCGATCCCCGTCCCCAGTCGCTCCATGGTCCCTCCCCCGTCGTTCTTCGTGCAGGCCGATGTGTCCGGCGTGTGTGTGGGGGGTATGGCCCCGCGGCCGGGGCCCGAACCCCGCCGCGGGCACCTTCAGAGCAACACTTGAGGTTCGCGGGCCTCAGCCCAGGACACCCTCGGAGTCCACCGGGTCCGGCCGGCCCGTGTTCACCGTGCCCGGCGCGCCAGGCGAGGGCCGCGACGTGGTCCGGATGTCACCGTTCGGCCCGGCGGCGGGCGCCGACGGCACCGGCTGCCCCGGCACCGGCGGCGGAGGCCCCGTCGGGGACGCCGTCGTGCCGATGACCATGTCGTTGGCGATGGCGTCGAAGTCGACCCTGCCGGTCTTCTCCAGGATCGTGATGTGGTCGAGGACGGTCTGGTTGGCGTCGGAGGCGAGCTGACGCACCAGCGTGTTGCGGGTGCTGTTCCGCACCGCGCCGATGGCCGGGAAGATCTTGCCGTGCGCGGCCCGCAGGAGGTTCACGAACTTGTACTCGTACTCCGCGCCCGTCGCCGCCGTCATCTCCTGCAGCCACCCCTGCTGCTGCTCGTTGGGCTGGTTGGGCAGCTCGACCCCGAGCTGCGCCGCCACGATCCGCACCCGCTTGTCCAGATCCGTGTGCCCGACGATGAGGTGGTCGCCCGCCTCCTTGATCGCCTGGCTCGGGGCCCGCTCGATGGCCTGCTGACCGGCCGGCAGCTCCCACAGCCCCGCCAGCCGCACCCGCACGATCAGATCGCGGTCGGACGCCGTCAGCGGCCCCCACCGTGTGTTCACCGTCCCGGCCGCCAGGTTCGCGGGACCGGTCCCCGAGCGGTCCGCGTACGACCACACGGGGAAGGCCAGCGCGCCGACGGTGGCGACGAGGGCCGCGATGATGAACGCCGTACCGTTGATACGCCGCAAAGGAAGCCTCCCGGGGAAACCGACTGGTCGCTGGGGCAGTTGCTGCTCGGCCAGCGACAGGAGATACGGACGGTGTCCCGGGAGTGTTCAACCGCGCGCCCGGTGATTCGGTACGGCCACCGGCAGCCCCGCCCCCGGCTACGGCAGGCGCAGCCGGGAGCCGAAGTGGCTGCCGCCCTCCGCCACGACCGTGCAACTGCCCGGCGCGATCTCCGTGAAGCCCGCGTCGCGGACCAGCGGCAGCCCGCTCGCGGTCAGTTCACTCCAGCGGGCCGGGTCGGCGGTGCGCACGCAGAGCGGGAAGCCGGCCTCGCGCCAGGCGGCGCGCTCCTCGTCGGACAGCTCCCACCAGGCGAGCTGGGCGCCGTGCCCGGCCTGGGCCATCGCCTTGCCGGCCGACATCTCCACCCCGGGGTTCATCCACAGCACGGGCGCGCCCCTGTCCGCCGCGGCCGGGGCCCCGGGATCGTCCAGGTCGGTCCCCGACACCTGGAGCCGCGCGAGGTCCTTCGGCCAGCCGTCCAGCGGCACCGGCGGGAACACCCGTACCTGGGCCGCCTTCCCCGTCACCGTGATCCCGTCCAGCGCCTCGGCCCGCCGCCACTCCGCGCCCCGGGCCCGCCGCACGACCTTGCGGATACGGGCGTCCTGCCAGTCCCGCACGGCCTGCGCCCACTCCCCCTCGCCCACCGACCGCGCGTCGCCGAGGATCGTGAGCACCGCGCGCGCCGCCGTCTCCAGCGCGTCCGTGCGGGCCGGCGGATCACCCCGCTCGACGCGTACGACGAGGGGCAGCACGAACTGCGGGGCCAGATCACGGGGACCGGCCTGGGAACGGAAGGGGCTCTCACTGGTCACCGCACCAGTGTGCCAACCCGTCGCGGGGCGCGATCGACCGCACCTCACGGCCGCCCCGCCCCGCCCGGCCCCGCGCCGCCCTACGCTGGAACCATGAGCGACGACGACTACTGCCTGATCGACGCCACCAGGCCCCCGAAGGCGGACGGCCCTCCGTACGCCGACTGCGTGCTCTGCCGGGAACCGACCGAGTACCCGGAGACGTACAAGGGCATCACGCTGTGCCCGGTCTGCGAATGGCGGGAGGCCGAGCGCACGGCGTGCTCAGGATGAGGGATGTCCGGCCACGGCGGTGAGCAGCTCGGACACCTTCACGAAGCGGTAGCCCCGCCGCCGCAGCTCGGGGACGACCGCGCGCACCGCCCGCTCGGTGGCCGGGGCCGCGCTGCGCGTGCAGTGCAGCACGACGACGGACCCCGGCCGCACCCCGTCCAGCACCTGCCGGGCCACCGCCCCGGAGTCCGTCGCGAACGCGTCCCCGCCGACCACGTCCCACTGCACGGCGGTGACACCGGCGGGGGCCAGCGCCCGCAGGGCCGCCCGGTCGTAACAGCCCCCGGGGAAACGGAAGTAGGGCATGGCGTCCGGGATCCCCGCCGCGCGGAAGGCGGCGTACGCCCGCTCGACGTCGGCCCGCATCCGGGCGGCGGGCAGGTCGGGCAGGCCGTAGCAGTCGCCCGTGAAGGCGTAGTGGCTGTAGGAGTGGTTGGCGACCTCGAACAGCGGGTCGCGGCCGATGGCACGGGCCTGGTCCGGGTACTGCTCGGCCCACCGGCCGGTCATGAACACGGTCGCGGGCACCTGGAGCGTGCGCAGAGCGGCGATCAGCGAGGGGTTGTCGAAGCGTTCCCCCGCGGCGGCACGGTCGCCCTGCCCCGCGGTCATGTCGGCGTCGAAGGTCAGCGCGACCGTCCTGCCCCTGGCGCGGGGGCCGTTGCGGAAGACGGGCGTCAGGCCCGCCGGGCCCGGCGCCAGCGTGGGCGGCCGGGACGGCGCGGCGGAGAGGGCCGGACGCGCCGCCCCGGACGCGCTGTGCGGCGCCCCGGGGGCGCCGCACGCGGCGAGGGCCAAGGAGAGCGCACCGACGGCGGTGAAGCGCCGGCCGCGGCGCACGGAGGGGATCACCGTACGAACGTAAGAGGATCAATCCGGTAAATCGGATCATCCACGCCGCCCGTGCGCGCGGTGCCGGCCCGACTCACCCGGCCGGCCCGACTCACCCGGCCGGGCCCGCCCGCCGGCCGGTGACCGTCAGCGGCGCCAGGGGCCGTCAGCGGCGCCAGGGGCCGTTCACGGCGAAGGTCGTGCCGGGGTCGTAGCAGTTGAGGTACATCGTGCGCCAGTCCGGGGAGAAGGTGACCCCGGCGAACTCGCCCCACTCGGGAGCCTCCGGGGTGCCGATGTTCTGGCGGTTGCGGGCCATGGCGTAGACGTCGCCGCGCCGGTTGACGCCGAAGACGTGCTGGGCGCCGCTGCCGTCCTCGCAGACCATCAGGCCGCCGGCGGGGGACAGGCAGATGTTGTCGGGTGACTCGCCGGGCAGCTGGACGTCCGTGTCCGGGCCGAAGACGATCACCAGGGTGAGGCGGTGGTGGGCAGGGTCGTAGCGCCAGACCTGGCCGTAGTGGTCGGCGCCCGAACCGGCGGCGCGGCGCGCGAAGGACGACACGAAGTAGACGGAGCGGCCGCCCCAGTAGCAGCCCTCCAGCTTCTGCGCGTGGGTGATGCCGCGGCGGCCGAAGTCCTGGAACCGGATCGGCGTCCCGGCGGCCAGCGGGTCGGGGACGTCCACCCACTCGACCCCCGTGAAGCGGGTGCCCGCCTCCTGGATCACCGACAGGTCGGGCACGCCCGGCACGCGCAGCGCCTGGAGCCGGCCTCCGGCGCGCAGCGAGCCGAGGCCGCCGAGCGGCCTGTCCGGCAGGAAGCGGTAGAACAGGCCGAACGGCTTGTCGAAGGCGTCCTCGGTCTCATAGACGATGCCGTGGCGCGGGTCGACGGCGATCGCCTCGTGCTGGAAGCGGCCCATGGCCTTCAGGGGGACCGCGCCGCTGCGGTGCGGGTCGGCGGGGTCCACCTCGAAGATGAAGCCGTGGTCCTTGGCGTACCCGTTGGCGCCCGCCCTGTCCTCGGTCTCCTCGCAGGTCAGCCAGGTGTGCCAGGGGGTGGGGCCGCCCGCGCAGTTGACGGCCGTGCCGGCGATGGCCACCCGCTCGGCCAGCACCTGGCCGCGGGAGCCGAGCGTCAGCGCGGTGCAGCCGCCCTTGGCGGCCGGGTCGTAGGTCAGGCCCGGGACGGTGGGGACGCCGATCGCGGCGGTGACGCGGTTCTCGTGGTTGCGGACGAGATGGACGCGACCGCCTCGGCCGGACAGGGCGGTCATGCCGTCGTGATGGGAGGGCACCGCGCCCTCGCCGGAGCGCAGCGGCTCGCCCTCGCGGGAGAGCACCCGGTAGCGGAAACCTTCCGGCAGATCGAGCAGGCCCTGCGGGTCGGGCAGCAGCGGGCCGTAGCCGTGCCGTCCCAGGCCGCGGGCGGCGGCCGTGCCGGCGAAGAGTTCCGAGAGGGCGCCGGTGAAGGCGATGCCGACTCCCGCGGCTCCGGTTCGGGCCAGAGCCTGACGACGAGTCATGGACATGGTGTGGCCTTCCTGTTGGCGGACAGGACTGACCAAGCGTGTGTACCACCGGTTGCGCCGTGCGGGAACTACGCGCGTCGCCGCTGTCACTGGTCCGGCGGAGGCTGCTGGGCCCGCTCCAGGAAGCGCAGCAGCTCCACCGGGAACGGCAGCACCAGCGTGGAGTTCTTCTCCGCGGCCACGGCCACCACCGTCTGGAGCAGCCTCAGTTGGAGGGCGGCCGGTGTCTCGGACATCTGCTTCGCGGCCTCGGCCAGCTTCTTCGAGGCCTGGAGCTCGGCGTCGGCGTTGATGACCCGGGCCCTGCGCTCCCGGTCGGCCTCGGCCTGCCGGGCCATCGAGCGCTTCATCGACTCCGGCAGCGACACGTCCTTGATCTCGACGCGGTCGATCTGCACACCCCAGCCGATGGCCGGGCTGTCGATCATCAGCTCCAGGCCCTCGTTGAGCTTCTCGCGGTTGGACAGCAGATCGTCCAGATCACTCTTGCCGATGATCGACCGCAGCGAGGTCTGCGCCATCTGCGAGACGGCGAACCGGTAGTCCTCGACGTTGACGATCGCGGCGGCCGCGTCCACGACCTTGAAGTACACGACCGCGTCGACCCGCACGGTGACGTTGTCGCGGGTGATGCCCTCCTGGGCCGGCACCGGCATCGTGACGATCTGGAGGTTGACCCGGCGGATCCGGTCCACGGCGGGCACGATCAGCGTCAGTCCCGGGTCGCGGGCCTTCCCGCGCAGCCGCCCGAGCCGGAAGACCACCCCGCGCTCGTACTGCTTGACCACCCGTGCCGCCGCCGCGAAGTACACCAGCCCGGCCGCGCCGACTCCCGCGAGCACCGCGAGCAGCTCCTGGAGCATGACGACCTCCTCGTCCAGAGGCCCGTTTTTCTCACTCCTGTCACGATATGCCCGGTGCCCGGTCCGGGGCCATGAGCGGCCGTGGACCGGGCACCGGACGGTGCCCATGGCGGTGCGTCGGGATCCGTGGGCCGGGGTGTCTGCGTGGAGGACCGGTGTCCGTCGCCCGGGTCCGGTGCCGGGGCGGGGCGACGGACACCGGGCTCTACGGCGCGGTCACCGTCGCCGAACCCCGGGACGCGGTGACCTTCACCGGTTCCGTGCCCGCCGAACTGTGCCGTTCGGCCCAGCCCTCCAGTGCCGTACGGAAGGCGTGGTCCAGGTGGTGCAGGCCCGACAGGTCCAGCTCCACCGGGCGGTCCTTCGGCAGGGCCTCCAGGCTGTCGAGGATCTTCGGCAGCCGCAGGAAGGTCGCGTTGCCCGACAGGTAGGCCTGGACCGGGCCCGCCCCCTTGTCGACGACGTCCAGGCGGATGTGCGAGGCCTCCCACGCCGTCTTGACCACGGCCAGGCCCAGCCCGATGAGCACGCCCTCGAACATGCTGACCGCGACGATCGCCAGCGCCGTGACCGCGAGGATCACGGCCTCGCCCCGGTGCTCGCGCCACAGCGCCACGATCGCGCGCAGCGGGATCAGCCTGGCTCCGGCGTGGATGAGGATGCCCGCGAGCGCGGGGATGGGGATGTACGCCAGGGCCTCCGGGAGCAGCGCGGCGAACAGCAGCAGCCACAGGCCGTGCAGCACGCGGGACGCCTTGGTGCGCGCGCCCGCCTGGACGTTGGCCGCGCTGCGCACGATCACGGCGGTCATCGGCAGCGCGCCGAGGAGACCGCTGACGGTGTTGCCCGCGCCCTGCGCCACCAGTTCCCTGTCGTACTCGGTGCGCGGCCCCGTGTGCAGCCGGTCCACGGCGGCCGCGCTGAACAGCGACTCCGCGGAGGCGATCATGGTGAACGCGACGATCGTGGCGAGCACACCGGGGTCGGCCAGCTCGCCCAGGGTGCCCAGGGAGGGCAGGGCGATCGAGTCGAACAGCCCGCGCACCTCCACGGTGGCCACCGGCAGGTCGAGGACGAGGGCGGCCAGGGTCGCCAGGCCGACCGCGGCGAGCGGCCCCGGCACCGCGCGCACCCGCTGCGGCAGCCGGCGCCACAGCACCAGCACGGCGATGGTGCCCGTGCCGAGGAGCAGGGAGGCGAGCGCCTCGGTGTCCCGGAAGCCGTCGATCAGCGCTCCGGGCACACCCGCTATCTTCGCCACGCCGGAGGCCGGGGCCTCGGCGTCCGCGACCGCGTACAACTGTCCGGCGATGAGCACCAGTCCGATTCCGGCCAGCATTCCCTCGACGACGGAGACGGAGATCGCGCGGAACCAGCGGCCGAGTCTCAGCGCGCCCATGAGCATCTGCAACAGGCCGGTCGCCAGCACCATCACCGCGAGCACGGCGAGGCCGTAGTCGGAGACGGCCTCGAAGACCAGCACGGTCAGTCCGGCGGCGGGGCCGGACACCTGAAGGCTGCTGCCACGCAGCACGCCGGTGACGAGGCCGCCCACGATGCCGGTGACCAGGCCGAGTTCGGCCGGGACTCCGGAGGCGACGGCCACGCCGACACATAACGGCAGGGCGACGAGGAACACCACGAGCGACGCGGTGAAGTCCTGCCTCAAGTGCGGGAACCTGGGCATCGGATCCCTCACAGGGCTTCGAACGCGTCGGTCTCGGAACGGTGTTCGCGCACCGCACCGGTGTGCACCTCGTAGTACCAGCCGTGGACACGCAGCCGGTCCTCGGTCAGCGCTCTGTGCACACACGGGTAGGAGCGCAGGCGCAGCAACTGGGCGAGGACGTGGTGCTGCACGGCGTCGGCGACCGTGGGGTCGTCCCGCATCTGGCGGTCCTGACCTCGGTCGCGGTCGCCCGCGGCCTGCGCCAGCCAGTCGCGCACGGCGGGCACCGCGTCGAGGTCGTCGCCGCGCACCAGGGCTCCTACGGCCCCGCAGTGCGAGTGGCCGCAGACGACGACGTCCTGGACGCCGAGCACGTCGACCGCGTATTCGATGGTGGCCGCCTCGGCGCTGGGGCGGGCCGGGTCGTGGGGCGGGACGATGTTGCCCGCGGTGCGCAGTTCGAACAGCTCACCGGGGCCGGCTCCGGTGATCAGGGCCGGTACGACCCGGGAGTCGGAGCAGGTGATGAACAGGACGGTGGGGGACTGGCCCGCGGCCAGTCCGGCGAACTCCTCAGGGCGCTGTCCGAACCTGCGGGCGTTGTCGATGAGGGGTTGCATAGGGCGATTCCTCCTGGCGCGCCGGAGGGCGCGTCGGACGGACAGGACAGAGTGGTGGGGGCGCTCTGCTCTCCGGCTGTCAGGCCGTGGGGTCCGCCGGGATCGCCGGGGACCGCAGGGATCGGCGTGGAGCGGCTGGGAACGCGTATGGAGCGCCCCAATGATTGGTCAACAGCTGGTCAAGAAACACGTTAACCCCGCAAAGTCATTTGCAGGGTCAACGCGCTGGTTCCGGCTGGAAACGGATGCCGATATGCGGGTGTATGGCGTGAACGCGTGCTTGACGCGGGAGACTTTATGAGGTCAGGACTCCACGAGCCGCTTGGCGTCACGGGCCAGCGCGGTGAGGCGCGAGATGGCCCTGAAGTACTTCTTGCGGTAGCCGCCCTTCAGCATCTCCTCGCTGAACAGCTGATCGAAGGGGAGTCCGGAGGCCAGCATCGGCACCTCGCGGTCGTAGAGCCGGTCGGCCAGGACGACCAGCCGCAGCGCCGTCGACTGGTCCGGGATCGGCGTCACCCCCGTCAGACACACCGCCTTCAGGCCATCGGTCAGCGCGCCGTAGCGGCTGGGGTGGACGCGGGCGAGATGGTCCAGCAGATGCGGGAAGTCGTCGAGCGAGGCGCCCGGGGTGGCGTAGGCGGCCTTGGTGACCTGCTCGTCGGAGTACGGCTTCGGGGCCTCGGGCAGGCCGCGGTGGCGGTAGTCCTCGCCGTCGATGCGCAGGGCGCGGAAGTGGGCCGACAGTCCCTGGATCTCGCGCAGGAAGTCGGCCGCCGCGAAGCGGCCCTCGCCGAGCTTGCCCGGCAGGGTGTTCGAGGTGGCGGCGAGCGCGACGCCCGCGTCGACCAGCTTGCCCAGCAAGGTGGAGACCAGGACGGTGTCGCCCGGGTCGTCCAGCTCGAACTCGTCGATGCACAGCAGACGGTGCCCGGACAGGGTCTGGACCGTCTGCTGGAAGCCGAGGGCGCCGACCAGGTTGGTCAGCTCCACGAAGGTGCCGAACGCCTTCAGGGACGGTTCGGCCGGGGTGGCGTGCCACAGGGAGGCCAGCAGATGGGTCTTGCCGACGCCGTAGCCGCCGTCCAGGTAGACCCCGCGCGGGCAGGCCGGGGTCTTGGGGGCCTTCGCCCGGCCCAAGCCCAGGAAGCCGCGCCTGCCGGCGCCGGTGGCGTGCGCGCCGCCCAGCCCGGCCGCGAAGCTCTCCAGTACCTGGACGGCCTCGGTCTGGCTGGGCTGGTTCGGGTCCGGTATGTACGTGCTGAAGCGCACCGAGTCGAACCGCGGCGGCGGCACCATCTCGGCGACGAGCCGGTCCGCGGGGACGTGCGGCTCGCGGGCGCACAGGGACAGCGGGGCCGCGTCGGCTATCGGGTCGACGCCGGAGGCGGTGGTGGAGGACGACACGGTTCCCCAGCTTATGCCGCGTGGAACACTGCCTGGCATGCGACGCCTGTTCCCTGTGACCGACGAAACAGCAGCCCCGGCCCCGCGGGGGACTCCTGGGGCCCACGGTGAGGGGGGTGGTTCCGAGGGGCCCGGGGCTCCCGGGACCCATGGTGCGGCCGACCGGGCCGCGGACACCGGGTCCGCCTCCGGCGCCGACGCGGACCTGACCGGCCGCGACGTCGAGCGCGAGTGGAGCCTCGCCGAGCTGGCCACGGCCTACGGCTTTCCGGAGACCGGGCCCGGGGGGCCGCGGGTGTGGGTGCGCGGCAACATGGTCTCCACGCTCGACGGCGCCGCACAGCACGGGGGCCGCTCCCAGTCCATCTCCTGCGCGGCCGACATGCGGATCTTCGGCACGCTGCGGGCGCTGGCCGATGTGGTCCTGGTCGGTGCTGAAACGGTACGCCAGGAGGGTTACCGCCCGGCACGCGCGCGTGCGGAGTTCGCGGCGCGGCGCGAGGCCGCCGGGCAGGGGCCCGCGCCCGCGGTCGCCGTGGTCTCCGCGAGCCTCGGCCTCGACTTCTCCCTGCCGCTGTTCACCTCGCCGCTGGTCCCCACGGTCGTGCTGACCGGCGCCGCGGCTCCGGCCGACCGGGTGGCGGCCGCCGAGCGGGCCGGGGCGCGGGTGCTGATCGCCGGGGACGGGCCCGGGGTGGAGCCCGCGCGGGCGGTGGAGGCGCTGGCCGGGCTCGGGTACACCCGGATCCTCACCGAGGGCGGCCCCCGGCTGCTGGGGCAGCTCATCGCGGCCGGGGTGCTCGACGAGCTGTGTCTGACGATCTCCCCGATGCTCACCGCGGGTGACGCGCAGCGCATCGCGGGCGGCCCCTCGGTCGGCGTACCGAGCCGCTTCGAACTCGTGTCCCTGCTGGAAGAGGCCGGGTTCCTGTTCGCTCGCTACCGTCGGTCGTGAAATCAACGGAATCTACCGTTCCGTTTAGCTTCCGCTGGGCACACTAGGACCGGCAGTACCCGTGCGATCACGGGGCAGGATGGTTTCCGCAGGGCCTCGCACGGCCCACGCAGGACGGAGGGCCCACAGGCCCTCGAACAAGAAGGGGCGCCGGTGTTCACAAGCGTTTTGATGATCGAGAAGGCCCTGACGTCCGCCGACGTGGAGTTCGTCACGACCTTGCACGGGGAGGAGCAGGTCTCCTTCCACGTACTCCTCCAGCCGCGCGGCGAGCAGGCGGACCGGCTGCTGCGGGCCATCGACGACATCGCCCTCGGTGAGCTGGACGATGCGGTGCGGGAGGGGGACACGCCGGAGGGGGACGAGGCGATGACCGTCGGCGAGAAGGCGCTGGAGGTCTCGCTCGCGGCGCTGCGCGCCGCCGGGGCCCCGGCGGAGGGGCGGCTCGTCGATGACCATCCGCTGGACGCGCTGAAGGGGCTGGTGGGGGAGGTCGGGGCCGACGAGGTCATCGTGCTGACCGATCCCCACTACGTGGAGGAGTTCTTCCACCGGGACTGGGCCTCCCGGGCCCGGCACAAGGTGGGAGTGCCGGTGCTGAAGCTGTTCTCGCACAGCAAGGCATAGATGTGCGGGGGGCGGGCGCCTCGCCGGGTGCGGGTCGTCCGGTGCCGCCCAGTCCCGTGCGGTCCGGTCGTGGAGGCTGCTTGTGCCCGTGCGGGTCCGGCGGTGGAGGCCCCTCGTGCCCGCGCGGTCCGGTCGCGGAGGCCGCTTGTGCCGGTGCGGTCCGGCCGCGGAGGCTGCTTGTGCCCGTGCGGTCCGGTCGCGGAGGCCCTTCGTGCCTGGTGCGCGTCGGCCGTGGAGGCTGCTTGTGCCCGTGCGGTCCGGTCGCGGAGGCGCCGCTCGCGCCCGTACAGTCCGGTCGCGGAGGCCGCTGGCGCCCGCGCGGTTCAGCCGCGGAGGCCCCTCGTGCCCGTGCGCGTCGGCCGCGGAGGCCCTTCGTGCCCGTGCGGTCCGGTCGCGGATCGCGCCACGCCCCTGGGTGGGTGCTCGCGGCGTAGGCAATAGGGTGGGGTCGCTTCATTCTCGTACGTACCGCTCGTTTGGAGACCACGTGGCACCCGGCATCCCTACCGCCATGGACCGACCGCACTTCATCGGCATCGGCGGGGCCGGGATGTCGGGGATCGCGAAGATCCTGGCGCAGCGGGGGGCCCGGGTGGCGGGCAGCGACGCCAAGGAGTCGGAGACCGCGCAGGCGCTGCGGGAGCTCGGGGCCACCGTGCACATCGGGCACGCGGCGGGCCATCTGGCCGACGACGCGAGCTGTGTCGTGGTGTCCTCGGCGATCCGCGCGGACAACCCGGAGCTGGCCCGCGCGGCGGAGCTGGGCATCCCGGTGGTGCACCGCTCCGACGCGCTCGCGGCGCTGATGGACGGCCTGCGGCCGATCGCGGTGGCGGGCACCCATGGCAAGACGACCACCACGTCGATGCTGGCGGTGTCGCTGACCACGCTGGGCCGCGAGCCCTCGTACGCGATCGGCGGCGACCTGGACGCGCCCGGCTCCAACGCCCTGCACGGCACGGGCGAGATCTTCGTCGCCGAGGCGGACGAAAGCGACCGCAGCTTCCACAAGTACGCGCCCGAGGTCGCGATCGTCCTCAACGTCGAGCTCGACCACCACGCCAACTACGCGTCCATGGACGAGATCTACGAGTCCTTCCAGACCTTCGCCGCCCGTATCGTGCCCGGCGGGACGCTGGTGATCAACGCCGACCACGAGGGCGCGCGGGAGCTGACCCGGCGGCTCGACGGTTCGGTGCGCACGGTGACGTACGGCGAGGCGCGGGACGCGGACGTCCGCGTGCTGTCGGTCGTGCCGCAGGGCCTCAGGAGCGAGGTGACCGTGGTGCTGGACGGCGAGGAGCTGACCTTCACGGTCTCCGTGCCCGGCCGGCACTACGCCCACAACGCCGTCGCCGCCCTCGCCGCGGGCGTGGCGCTCGGCGTCCCGGCCGCCGAGCTCGCCCCGGCGCTCGCCGCGTACACCGGCGTGAAGCGCCGCCTCCAGCTCAAGGGCGAGGCGGCCGGGGTGCAGGTGATCGACTCCTACGCCCACCACCCGACCGAGATGACCGCGGACCTGGAGGCGATGCGGGCGGCCGCCGGTGACGCGCGCATCCTGGTCGTCTTCCAGCCCCACCTGTTCTCGCGCACCCAGGAACTCGGCAAGGAGATGGGCGCGTCGCTGGCGCTCGCCGACGCCTCCGTGGTCCTCGACATCTACCCGGCCCGTGAGGACCCGATCCCCGGTGTGACCAGCGAGCTGATCATCGAGGCCGCGCGGGCGGCGGGCGCGGACGTCACCGCGGTGCACGACAAGGCCGAGGTGCCCGCGGTCGTCGCGGGAATGGCGAAGGCGGGCGATCTCGTTCTCACCATGGGAGCGGGCGACGTCACCGACCTCGGCCCGCGCATCCTGGACCGTCTCTCCCTGTCAGAGTGAGGAATGAGGGCTCATGTCGTACGACGTCGAGAAGCCGGACGAGCAGTGGCGCGCGGAGCTGAGCCCGGCCGAGTACGCCGTGCTGCGGCAGGCCGCCACCGAGCCCGCGTTCACCGGTGAGTACACCGACACCAAGACCAAGGGCGTCTACTCCTGTCGCGCCTGTGGCGCCGAACTGTTCACCTCCGCCACGAAGTTCGACTCCCACTGCGGCTGGCCGAGCTTCTACGACCCGCGCGACACGGACGCGGTCGAACTGATCGAGGACCGCTCGCACGGGATGCTCCGCACCGAGGTGCGGTGTGCCCGCTGCGGATCGCACCTCGGCCACGTGTTCGAGGGGGAGGGGTATCCCACGCCCACGGACCAGCGGTACTGCATCAACTCGATCTCCCTGAAGCTGGCAGCGGACGAGGACTGAGGGCGCGGACATGGCGTCCTCGGGTGCGTGGATACGGCGTTACCTTTCGCTCGCCGAGCCCCGGCAGCGACTGATCTGCTTTCCGCACGCCGGGGGTTCGGCGAGCTACTACCGCGCGCTGGCCCGGTCCCTGGGCAGCACGGGGACCGAGGTGCTGGTCGTGCAGTACCCCGGCCGGCAGGAACGCATCGCGGAGCCCGCGGCCCGGGAGGTGGCGGAGATCCTCACGGGCACCTGGGACGAACTGCTGTCCGCGCTCGGCGACGGCAGGCCGTTCGGGCTGTTCGGGCACAGCATGGGGACCGTGCTCGCCTTCGAGACCGCGCGGCGGCTGGAGCGGGAGGAACACGGCCCCGCGGCCCTGTTCGTCTCCGCCCGGCAGGCGCCCTCGGCAGCCCAACCGGCCGACCTGGCGGCCAGGCTGGCCGACACCGACGACGAAGAACTCGTCACCGAACTCCAGTTGCTCGGCGGACTCGCCCAAGAGCTGTTGCAGTACCCGGAGATGATCCGGCTCGCCCTGTCTTGGCTGCGCGCGGACATCGCTCTGCTCGGCAGGTACACCTACCGGCCCGGCGCTCCGCTGCGCTGCCCGGTCGTCACCCTCGTCGGGGACACCGACCCGCATGTACCGGCCGAGTCGATGCGGTCCTGGCGTACGGAGACGGACGGGGCGTTCGAGGCACACGTCCTGGACGGCGGGCACTTCTACTTCGACGCCGAGGACCGGCTGGCCGAGGTCTGCAAGATCGTGGACGTCGGGCTGCGGCGATGACGACACCGCTCGGCGGTGCCCCGACGGGAGCCGCCGTCGATCTGTGGTCGCTGCGGGTCGGCGCGCTCGACGAGGCCGCCGTCGATCCGCGGGAACTCGACGCCGAGGAACGCGGCCGGCTGGAACGGCTGCGCCGCGCCGAGGACCGGGTGCGCTACGGGGCCGCGCATGTCGCGCTGCGGCGGCTGCTCGGGACACGCCTCGGGGTCGAGCCCGCCGAGGTGGCCTACTTCCGGCAGGCCTGCCCGTGCTGCGGCGCGCCGCACGGCAGGCCCGCCGTGCTCGGGGTGCCCGGCGCACCGCATTTCTCGCTCTCGCACGGCGGTGACTGGGTGCTGATCGCGATGGCCGCGCACCCGGTCGGCGTGGACGTCGAACCGTATCCGGCCGCCGCGGACGTCCCCGGCCTCACGAGTGTCCTGCACCCCCGGGAGCGCCGGGAGATCGCCGAGGGCGCCTTCGCCCCGGCGGTGTTCGCCCGGATCTGGGCGCGCAAGGAGGCCTACCTCAAGGGCCTGGGCACGGGCCTCGGTCGCGCCCTCGACGCCGACTACCTCGGCGGGACGGGGGCGGAGCCCGCCCCGGAGGGCTGGAGCGTCCACGGGCTGCCGGTGGGGGACGGCCATGCCGCGGCGGTGGCCGTACGGGCGGTGGCGGCGGGGCCGCGGGTGGACACGCTGGGGCCGGGGTTCGTGGGGGCAGGGCAGGAGCGGGCAGGGCAGGGCCGGGCCGGTCGGTGATCGGCCGGGTCGCGGCGGCCGGACAGGAGCGGGTCGGTAGTTCGGCTCAGGTCCGGCAGGTCCGGCGGGTCCGGCGGGTCCGGCGGGGCTGGCAGGCCTGGCAGGCTGGCTCGGCACCGGCTCGGCACCGGCTCGGCAGGCCCGGCCCGGCAGGATCGGCCGGTCGGTGAGTGCTCGGCAGGATCGGGCCCGGAAGGACTGGCTCGGCAGGCCCGGCTCAGGTCCGGCAGGCCCGGCTCGGCACCGGCCTGGCAGGCCCGGCTCATGCCCGGCTCGGCAGGACCGGGCCGGTCGGTGAGGGGCCCGGCAGGATCGGCCCGGCGGGATCGGCCAGCCGGGCGGACCTCACAACACCTTGCGCTGGACCAGGGCCGACAGGACGAGGGCGCCCGGCAGGAGGGGGATCCAGACCGTGAGGACGCGGTAGCCGATCACGGTCGCCGTGGCCAGAGGGACCGGGGCGCCGAACGCGGCCATGGTGAAGACGAGGGCCGCGTCCACGGGACCGATGCCGCCGGGCGCGGGCACGGCACCCACCGCCGTGCTCGCCACCAGCAGGGCCAGCACCACCTGGGCCCACGACAGCGGCAGGCCCAGCGCGAACCCGACGCAGGCGATCACACTGCCCTGGAGCAGGGGTGTGGCGGCGGCTCCGCCCCACAGCGGCAGGTACCGGCTCGGCCTGGAGTGCAGCAGCCGCGCGTCGGTCAGGGCGGTGTGCAGGAAGCGGAGCACCGGGCGGCGCAGCGGGCGTACGACCGCGACGACCACCCCGGCCGCCGCGAGCCCGGCCAGCGTGCCGCCCGCGGTCAGCAGCAGCGCCCAGCTGTCCGGGACGAGGTCGCCGAACCGCAGCAGGTCCGGGGCGACCAGCACGAAGACCAGCAGCACGAAGGTCTTCGCGATGGGCCGGACCAGGGAGTACAGGGTGAGCGAGGCGGTCGCGCGGGCCAGCGGGACGCCGCGCTTCCGCAGAAAGCGCAGGGTCACGGCGTGCGCGCCCAGGGAGGCCGGCAGGACATGGTTCGCGGCGCCCGCGGCGAACTGCGAGGCCAGCAGCAGGCCGGGCGGCAGGCGTTCCGGCACGGCGCCCTGGCGGACGCAGGCGGCGGCGACCCAGCCGAGGCAGGTGAACAGTGACGCGACCAGCAGCCAGCCGGGGTCGGCGGCGGCCAGCCGTGCCGTGCCGTCGCGCACGGCGTGCCGGTCGACCACCGCCCACGCGGCGATCAGGAGCAGGGGCAGCAGACTCAGCGTGAGGCGCAGGGCGCGGGCGGCGGCGGGCGGGCGGACGGGGGCGGGGAGGGCGTGGGGAAGCCCGGTGAGCGGCAGGGTCACGGCGTACGTCGTCCTTCCGCGTCACGCCCGTGCGGAACGCGGGGCGGACGAAGGCAACGGGGCGGGGGAGGCGCACCTGGGGGAGAGCACCTGGGGAGGGGGACGACCGAAAGGTCCCCGCCCGGCATGACGCCACGGTGTCGCGCAGCGAAAGGGGCGCGGGCGGATGGGCGACGTGGTGGCCCGCGGTGGACGGGGGTGGTGGGCAGCGGGTGTGGCGGGGGCTGGCGGTGGTGTGCGGCGCGACTGGGGTCGGCGGTCGGTGGTGCGCGGCGGGGGCATGCGGTGGTGTGCGGGGCAGTGGGTGCGGCAGGGGCAGGGGCAGGGGCAGGGGCAGAGGCAGGCAGGGGATGGGGATGGGGGTGGTGGGCAGCGGGTACGGCGGGGCCGGGGTGGTGGGCGGGGACGTCCGGCCGCGGCCGGTGGAACCACCGCGTGGCCCGAAACCGGCATGCGCCACCACAGACTGTTCTGCCCGCGACAGCACCCCACCACGCCGTCGCCGCGCTCCAACGCCTCCGCCGGCCTGCCCCCGCACCGGGTGCCGCGTCAGCCCGACGAGATCGTCTCGGGCGACCCGGACCACCGCCCCGCGACCCGTCCGATCGCCCGCGTCGACCCCGCACGCGGCCAGATCACCCTGGTCGGCGCCGGGCGTCTGCCGCCCGAGGTGATCGACGCGGACGGCGGGACGACCCTGCCGCCCGTGCCGTTCGGCCTGCCGCTCGGTACCGATGACCACGAACCGGGCCACCCACGGTGTGCCGCTCATCGTGCGCGCCGACGCCCTGCGACAGACCGTCAGGGAACAGGTCGCCCGCGGTATCGGCTTCGGCGAGTGGGTGCGCACCCACCGCCTCGACGCCTGCCGGCGCGAACTGTCCCGGGTGCCGCGGAGCACGCACACCGTCCCCGCGCCGGCCCACCGCTGGGGCGTCAAGTCCGTCTCCCACTTCAGCCGCGCCTTCAAGGCCGCCTATGGCATGTCCCCCGGGCCTGGCGCGAGGCCCACCGGCCGCAGCGGACGCACCGCCCCGGCGGGTGAGAAGTTCACTGCCGGGCAGCCACCGGGCGCGTGCTGCACACATTTCGGGCCGGACGGCTCGTACGTTCGCGGTGGGCCGTCCCTTCGCGGCGGCCGCACCGCGCACCGACGAAAGGCAAGCCATGTCCGACACGCAGTCCACCGAGCCCGTGCTCGAACCCGCCGCCGCGCAGTTCGCCGCCGCCACCGCCGACCACCCCTTCCTCTACGAGATCCCGGTGGAAGAGGGCCGCAAGGCCGTCGACGACGTGCAGTCCGGCGAGATCGCCAAGCCGGAGGTCGACGAGGCCTGGGTGACCGTCGAGGGCGGCCCCACCGGCACCGTCCGCGCCCGCGTCGTGCGCCCGGCCGGCAGCTCCGGCCCACTCCCGGTGATCCTCTACATCCACGGTGCCGGCTGGGTGTTCGGCAACGCCCACACCCACGACCGGCTGGTGCGCGAACTCGCCGTCGGCGCCCGCGCGGCCGTGGTCTTCCCCGAGTACGACCGCTCGCCCGAGGCCCGCTACCCCGTCGCCGTCGAGCAGAACTACGCCGTCGCCCGGTGGGTCGTGCGGGAGGGCGCCCGGCACGACCTGGACCCCACCCGGATCGCCGTGGCCGGTGACTCCGTCGGCGGCAACATGTCGGCCGCGCTCACCCTGATGGCCAAGGAGCGCGGAGACGTCCCGCTGGTCGCGCAGGTGCTGTTCTACCCGGTCACCGACGCCGCCTTCGAGACCCCCTCGTACCACCAGTTCGCCGAGGGTTACTTCCTGCGCCGCGACGCCATGAAGTGGTTCTGGGACCAGTACACGACCGAGGAGTCCCAGCGGGCCGAGATCACCGCCTCCCCGCTGCGCGCCACCACCGAACAGCTCACCGGCCTGCCCCCGGCCCTCGTGATCACCGCCGAGGCCGACGTGCTGCGCGACGAGGGCGAGGCCTACGCCGCGAAACTCCGTGCCGCCGAAGTCCCCGTCACCTCGCTGCGGGTCCTCGGCGTCATCCACGACTTCGTGATGCTCGAAGCCCTGCGCGGCACGCACGGCGCCGAACTGGCCATCAGGACCGCCGTCGACACCCTGGGCCGCGCGCTCCACACGGACTGACCGGGCCGCGCGCCGGCCGGCGGGTCCCGCACCGCGCCCGGGATCAGCCGGCCGCCCGCCCCGCGCACGGGCTCAGCACGCGTTCCAGCTGCCGCTGGTGGCCCGGCTGCCCTGGTTCGACCGCCGATCGGCACGGACCGGCTGACCGCCTGACACCGCTGGACCGGCTTCACCGCGCTGTTCACCCCGCTCGCGCACGCCACCTTCATCACCTTCGCCTACGCGGGCCCTCCGGCCCGGACCCGGTCAGCCGGCTCGTCGATCTCGCCGAGACCGTCGAGGGCGTGCCGCGCGCCGTCGTCGCGCTCGGCCTGATCCTCGCCGTCGCCACGCTCTCCGCCCGCTGGGTCCGGCGCCGACTGGCCTACGAGACCTGGCACTTCATCCACCCGCGAGGCACGGCGGGGGTACCGCTGGAGCGGCCGGCACTCTGAAGAGACCTGCGGACAACGCCCTCAGGGGTGCGGGGCCGTGTCGATGTGCGGCCCGCGCCGTGCGAGCGCCACAAGCCACACCCGACCCCGCGGCCCGAGCGCCACAAGGCACGACGGACCCGCGGCCCGAGCGCCACAAGCCACGACGGACCCGCGGCCCGAGCGCCACTAGCCACAACCCGACGCGCGGCCCGAGCGCGACGCCGTCCGGCACCACGCCCCGCACCGCCACACCGCCGCCACACTCGCCGTCTAGACTTCCGGCAACGGCCCCGCTGCCCAACCACCGGAAGGTATCCGCGTTTTGATACGGATGGATGCAGTCACCAAGCGGTACCCGGACGGCACGGTGGCGGTCGACCGGCTCTCCCTGGAGATACCCGACCGCGCGGTCACGGTCCTCGTCGGCCCCTCCGGCTGCGGCAAGACGACGACCCTGCGCATGATCAACCGGATGGTCGAGCCGACCGAGGGCGCGATCCTCCTCGACGGCGCCGACATCCGGCAGCAGCCGGTCAACACCCTGCGCCGGTCCATGGGGTACGTCATCCAGAACGCCGGCCTCTTCCAGCACCGCACGATCCTCGACAACATCGCCACCGTGCCCCGCCTGCTCGGCTGGGGCCGGGCCAAGGCCCGGGACCGGGCCCGCGAACTCATGGAACGCGTCGGCCTGGACGCCGCCCTGGCCCGCCGCTATCCCTATCAGCTCTCCGGTGGCCAGCAGCAACGCGTCGGCGTGGCACGGGCGTTGGCCGCCGACCCGCCCGTGCTGCTGATGGACGAGCCGTTCTCCGCCGTCGACCCCGTGGTGCGCAAGCAGCTCCAGGACGAACTCCTGCGCCTCCAGGCGGAGCTGGGCAAGACGATCGTCTTCGTCACCCACGACATCGACGAGGCGGTGAAGCTGGGCACCATGGTCGCCGTGCTGCGCACGGGCGGACGGCTGGCCCAGTTCGCGCCGCCCGCCGAACTGCTCTCGCACCCCGCCGACGCCTTCGTGGAGGACTTCCTCGGAGCCGACCGAGGCATCCGCCGGTTGTCCTTCTTCGGCTCCGCGGGGCTGGACCTGCTGTCCGCCCCGATCGTGGCCGTCGACTCCACCGCCGAGCAGCTCGCCGCCCGCGGCACGGGGGAGTTCCCCTACCTCCTGGTCACCGACCTGGACGGCCGCCCGCTAGGCTGGAGCGAACCCGGGGACCTGGCCGCCGGGCAGATCGACCCCGCGCGACTCCTGCCGTACGGGCGGCCGTTCGTCTCCGGCGAGGACTCGCTGCGGGCGGCGCTCGACTGTGCCGTGCTGTCGCCGACGGGCTGGGCCGTGGCCGTGGACGCCGAGGGCCGGGCCGTCGGGGTCGTCTCGCAGACGGTCATCGGCGAGGCCATCCGGGGCGCCCACGCCGCGGGCCGTTCCGAGCAGGCGGGCACGGCCGCCGAGGCGGGCCCTTCCGGCTCCGCGAGCCGGTCCGGCAAGGCCGGCCCTTCCGACTCGGCGGGCCGCGCCGACGCCAAGGCCGCCCGATGAACCGCTTCTTCGACATACCGAGCGACCTCCAGCACAGCTGGCTCGGCCTGATCGGGCTGCATCTGCGCGAGGCCCTGCTGCCGGTCCTCGCCGGGCTGCTGCTCGCCCTGCCGCTCGCCCAACTCTGCGTGCGACTGCGCTGGTTGTACCCGCCCGTGCTGGCCGTGACCACCGTGCTCTACGCCATCCCCTCGCTGGCCTTCTTCGTCGTCCTCATCGACTACACCGGCCAGACAGAGCTGACGGTGATGATCCCGCTCACCGTCTACACCCTCGTCGTGCTCGTCCCCGCGATCGTCGACGGGGTGCGCTCGGTGCCGCCGGAGACCCTGGCCGCCGCGCGGGCGATGGGCCTGGGACCCGTACGCCGGTACGCGCAGGTGCAGTTGCCGATCGCCGTGCCCGCGATCATCGCCGGGCTACGGGTGGCGACCGTCTCCAGCATCTCCCTGGTCAGCGTCGGCACGCTCATCGGCAACCAGGGCGCCCTCGGCAACCTGCTGCACGACGCCGCCATCTACAACCGGCCGGAGCTCGCCTGGAACGCCGTGCTCACCATGGCCGCCCTCGCGGTCCTGATCGACGCGCTCCTGGTCGGCGTACGACTCCTGCTGACCCCCTGGATGCCTGGCGGGACCCGCAAGCCGGCTGTGAAGGCGGACGCCCGGTGAACATCGTCGACTTCGCGAACGCCTTCTTCAGCGACGGCGCCCACTGGCACGGCTACGACGGCATCCCCACGCGCCTGGCCGAGCACATCGGCTACACCCTGAAGGCCCTCGCCCTCTCCGCCGCGATCGGGCTGCCGGTCGGCCTGGTCACCGGCCACTACGGCCGCGGCGGCAACGTCCTCGCGCTGATCGCCACCGCCGGACGCGCCCTGCCCACCTTCGGTCTGCTGGTGCTGATGACGATGCTGCTGGGCTTCGGCATGGGGCCGGTGATGATCCCGCTGGTCGTCCTCGCCGTACCGCCGATCCTGGTGACCACCTACGAGGCCGTGCGCTCCGTGGACCCCTCCCCGGTGGACGCCGCCCGCGGCATGGGCATGCGCGAACCGGACATCATGCTCCGGGTGGAACTGCCCCAGGCCCTCCCGCTGATCCTCGGCGGGCTGCGCACGGCCGCCGTGCAGATCGTGTCCACGGCCACCATCGCGGCCTACGTCAGCTTCGGCGGCCTCGGCCGCTACATCATCGACGGCCTCTACCAGCGCGACTACGAGAAGGTGGTCGGCGGCGCCACCCTGGTCGCGGGCCTGGCCCTGGTGACCCTGGCGGTGTTCTGGGCGATCGGCAGGCTGGCGGTCTCCGCGGGAGTGCGCAGGAGCGCCTAGGCCCGCCCGGAGCCAGGGGTGCCCGCAGGCCGAGGTGCGGCTTGGTGTGCCCCGCAAAGCGGCTCCCGGACCGCGGCCGGGCGCCGGGAGGTCTACGGCTGCTCCTCGCGCCGGGCCAGCGCCAGTTCCAGTACCTCCAGCAGGGCGTCCCGCACCGAGCCGCGGTCCCGGGCGTCGAACACGACGAGCGGGACGCCCGCGGAGACGTCCAGGGCCCAGCGGACCTCCTGCAGAGCGTGCTCGACGTGCCCGTCGAAGGCGTTGACGCCGACCGCGAAGGGGATGCCGCGGTGCTCGAAGTAGTCCACGGCGGCGTAGCAGTCGTCCAGGCGGCGGGTGTCGACGACGACCAGCGCGCCGACCGCGCCCTCGACGATGTCGTCCCACATGAAGCCGAACCGTTCCTGCCCCGGCGTACCGAACAGATACAGCGTCAGGGTGGGGTCGACGGTGATCCGCCCGAAGTCCATCGCGACGGTGGTCGTGGTCTTGCGCGGGGTGTGGGACAGGTCGTCCACGCCCGCCGCCACCTCGGTGATCGCCGCCTCCGTGGTCAGCGGCTCGATCTCGGAGATCGAGCCGACGGCGGTGGTCTTGCCCACGCCGAAGCCGCCCGCGATCACCAGTTTCACCGGCAGCGGCGGGCGCTCGGCGCTCCCCGCGGCGGTGCCGCCGGACTGCTCAGTCGGAGTCACGCAGTGCCCCTCGGGAGTCGGGGATGGCGCGCAGGCCCTCGATGAGCCTGCGCAGGACGGACGCGTCGTGGACGGCTGCCGTGTCGGGCAGGTGCACCGTCAGCTGGCCCGCCGTCCGCAGGTCCTCGGCCAGGATGCGGACGACGTTCAGATGCAGCCGCAGCCGTGCCGCGATCTCCGCGATGGACTGCGGCCGCCGGCACGCGGCGACGATGTCGTGCCGCTCGAACGACAGCCGGTGCAGCCCGGCGAGCCCGTCGGCGGTGGCCACCATCTGGGTCTCGACGGGCATCGGCCGCCCGGCCGCGTCGGGTGCGACCCGGCCCGCCGTGACCAGGAACGGCCGTACGGCGGCGACCGGCCCGACCGGTTCGGGCGGGACCCCAGCCGTCCGGGCGCCGCTCGGGGTGCCGCCGTCCGCCGCCATGGTGATGCAGTTCCTCTCGCCTGTCAGCCGGACTGCGCGACGCCGACGCTGTTCTTCAGCTCCAGCACGAGCTGCGGACTGAGCGCGGCCCCGGCGCGGTTGGCGAACAGGGTCATCTCGTAGGCGATGTTGCCGAGCTTCGCGTCCTTGTCGGCGACCACGCCGAGCACGGCACCGGCGCCGATCGCGGAGACCAGCACATGGCCGCCCTCCAGGTCGATGATGACCTTGTTCAGGGCGCCCAGGCCGTAGTTGCCCGACGCGCCGGCCGCGAGGCTGGTCAGGCCCGAGACGATCGCCGCGAGCCGCTCGGAATGGGCGCGTTCGCGCAACTGGGCCACCGCGATGAGCAGCCCGTCGGAGGACACCGCGATCGCGTCGACCACGCCCGCGGTCTCCGTCGCGAAACGGTTGAGCAGCCATGTGAAGTCCGCCGCGGCCGCCCGCAGGTCCTCCGGCCCGGCCCCTCCGGCCGGGGTGTCGCCTGTCGACGTGCTCACTGCTCCGCTCCTTTCGCGGGGGTGTCGCCCGGGTGCGCGCTGTCCCGGTGCGTGCTGTGCTCGCTCTTGCCCTGCCTGTCCGGGTCCTGCTGGTCCGTGCGGTGCTGCGTGGCCTGCTTCGTGCCGTGCCGGTTCCCGCCGTGGGCGGGTGTGCCGTCGTGGTGCGGGGTGTCGCCCCGGGCGATGCCGTCGCGTGTGCCGGGGTCGCGTGTGCGGGTGTCGCGTGCGCCGGGGTCGCGAGCGCTGTCGCGGTGGGCGCGTGCCACCGCCGCCTCGAACTCCTCCAGTTCGCTGCGTACGGCGTCCGCGTCGGCCCGTGGTGTCGCCCCGGACGTGGTGGACCGGTCGGCGTCCGGGGCGGTCGTCCCGAGGGTCGCGCCCCGGACCCGCTGGCGCAGGGGCCGGCCGGAGTCGTGACCGTCCGGGGTGTCCTCGGCAGGGGCGGGGCCGGGGTGCGGCTCGGTGCGGGCCCCGGGGACGAGCGGGGTTTCGGCCGGGGCCGCGCGGCGCGGGACGCGGCGGGGGAGCGCGGGCTGGGCCGACGCGTCGGTCCGGGCGTCGGGCTCGTCGCGCCCGGTCCCGGGTGCCGTCTTGCGTGGACGGCCGTCGGGCGCGTCCGGGCCGTCGTGCGGACCCTCGCCGTCCGCCACCTCCGCCGGGCGGGGCCCCGGCGCCCGGTCGGCCGGTGCCGCCCCGGCGGGCACCACGGGCACGGGTGCCTCGGCCGGTCCGGTCGCCGTCAGCGACGCCGGTACGGTCACCTCCGCCGTGACGCCGCCGCCCAGAGTGCGCGACAGCCGGACGCCGATGCCCCAGCGGCGCGCCAGCGTCCCGACCACGAACAGGCCGAGCACCCGCGTGGGCACGAGATCCACCCGCTCACGCCGTACGAGACGGGCGTTCTCCTCGGCGAGGCGGTCGCGGCTCAGGCCCAGCCCGTGGTCGGCGACGGAGATCGTCGCCCCCTCGGCACCGGCCGCGACCGTCACCTCGACGGGCGTGTCCGCGGGGGAGAACCGCACCGCGTTGTCCAGGAGTTCGGCGATCATCAGGGTCAGGTCCGTCGTCACGTCGGGGTTCAGACGCGCCTCGGTCCCGGCGTGCAGTTCGACGCGCTGGTAGCCCTCGATCTGGCCGAGCGCGGCGCGTACGACGGTGGTGAGCTCGGTCGGACCGGTGTTGAGGAGCGTCTCGCGCAGGCCGGCCAGCAGGATCAGGCTGTCGGCGTTGCGGCGCAGCCGGACCGCGATGTGGTCGATGCGGTAGAGGCGTTCGAGCAGCGCGGGGTCGGTCTCGCCGCGCTCGACGGCGTCGATGAGGGTGAGCTGCCGGGTGGTGAGGTTGCTGACGCGGCGGCCCACATGGCCGAACATCTCGGCGATGTTGCGGCGGCTGAGCACCTGCCGTTCCAGCAGCGCGGCCGCCGTGGTCTGCACCCGGTTGAAGGCCTCGGCGAGGTCCCCGATCTCGTCGCGGGCCGTGACCGGCATCGCGCGCAGTCTGGGCGGGCCGTCGTCCTCGGCGTCGTCGTCGGCCACCCGGGCCAGTTCGCGCCCGGCGACCTCGGCCACCTCCCGGGCGGCCCCGGTGAGCGCCTGCACGGGCCGGACGACGGAACGGCGGACCACGACGGACAGGGCCAGCCAGGCGGCGCAGCCGAACAGGGCGAGGCCCAGCAGCAGTCCGGCGCGCAGCTGGGCGTCCGCCGAGGCGCCGTCGGTGCGGTCGGCGAGCTCGCCGATCAGCGAGGTGGTGACGGCGAGCCGGATCCCCGCCTGGGCGCGGTAGTCGGGGTAGGCGGCCAGTGCCTGCCGGAAGGCGGCCCGCACCTCGGACAGGCTGCCGGCCTGCAGGCCGCTGGGATCGATCTGCAACTCGGCGTACTGCTGGGCGATGGCGGCCTGGGCGGTGTTGTGCTCGACGGTGCGCAGCCGCTCGGCGTGTTCCTCGGTGGCCAGCAGGGTGAACCGGTCGGCCTGGTAGGTGTACTGCTCGTAGGAGCGGACCGCGCCGAGCAGCTGGATCAGCGCGTTGGAGTCGCGGGTGCCCGCGGCGAACACGCCGGTCTCGAAGGCGCCGTGCGCGGCCCCGGCGCGCAGCAGCGAGTCCAGCAGACCGCCGGTGAAGGTGGCGGCGAGGACGGAGTCGCGGCTCAGGCCGAGCCCGTCGATGAGCCCCCGGCCGGCGCCCGCGTAGGCCAGGTCGATGTTCTCGGCGGGCAGATAGCCCTGCTCGATCGTGGTGCGCAGGCCGCCCAGGGCCTCGACCTCGCGCAGTGCCTGGGCCTCGGTCCCCGGCAGCCGGCCTCCGAACGTCCGGCGCACCTGGCGCAGTTGCCGGTCCACGACGGCCTGCGCCTCCCGGTAGGCGGCGGGGGAGGGCCGGGCGTCGCCCTCGGCGGCCTCGTGGCGCACCGACAGCAGGACCGCCTGCTGGTGCTCCGCCTCCAGCTGGTCCACCAGCCGGGCGACCTGGGTGCTGTCGCGCACCAGCCGGGCCGCGGCCCGCGCCCGCTGGGACTCCTGGAGCAGATCGGTGACGAGATACGTCAGCAGCAGGGCGATCACCGCGAGCGGGACGCCGAGCAGGACGTTGAGCTTGCGGCGGAACGGCCACCGGTCGGCGAAGCCGCGCAGAGCGCTCCGCTCGTTCGGGGACACGGCGCCTCCTTCGGGGCGTGTCGGGGCACGGACGAGGTCCGAGGGGCTGCTGTGGTCCGTGCCAACTGCCCGGAGACTACCGCCATTTGACGGGACGAACGGGTGCGCTCCCGTCAAGAGTCCGTTACAACCAGCCATCGTGCGATGACGTTTCGTTCATCCGTCAAACACAACTGGTCACTCTTCGAAGCCAGATGGTGACCTGGTCACTCTTGACTGACAGAGAAGCCGCTGGATTGGATCGACGAGGGTGTACGAGCCCGCACCTCGCGCACCCGCCGTCAACGCCAGATCTGCCCATCGAACTTCCAAGTCCGGAACGGGAATTGTGACTGCAACCGTGAAGAGCAGCTGGACCAGTCCGAGACGACGCGGCACGGCCGCCGCCCTGTTCGCCGTGATGGCGGCGCTCGTCACAGGCTGTGGTTCGTCCGACGACGACGCCGCGGACGACCCGCTCGCCGGCGGGGACAAGCCCGCCGGTGACGCCGTCGTCGTCGGCTCCAACAACTTCGCCGAGAGCACCCTGCTCGCGGACATCTACGGCGAGGCCCTGAAGGCCAAGGGCATCAAGGTCGACTACAAGCCCAACATCGGCAGCCGTGAGACCACGTACGGCCTGCTCAAGAACGGCACGATCACCGTGCTGCCCGAGTACAACGGCTCCCTGCTGGCCTATCTCGACCCCAAGGCCGCGCAGGAGTCCGCGGACGCGGTGAACTCCGCGGTCCAGGCCAAGCTCGACCCCGAGCTGACGCTGCTGACGTCCTCGCCCGCCGAGGACAAGGACTCGGTGTCGCTGAACGCCGAGACCGCGAAGAAGTACGGTCTGACCGAGGAGTCCTCCCTCGCCGACCTCAAGGACGCCGCGCCCGAGCTGGTCATCGGCGGCTCCCCGGAGTTCCAGACCCGCCAGCAGGGCCTGGTCGGCCTGGAGACCGAGTACGGTCTGAAGTTCAAGTCCTTCAAGGCGCTGGACGCCGGCGGCCCGCTCACCCAGGCGGCGCTGAAGAAGAACGCCGTGCAGGCCGCGGATGTCTTCACCACCGACCCGACCATCACCAAGGAGAAGTTCGTCGTCCTGAAGGACCCGAAGAACCTCTTCGGGTTCGCCAACGTCACCCCGCTGGTCTACAAGAGCGGTCTGTCCGAGGAGGGCGTCGCCGCGCTGAACGCGGTCTCCGCCAAGCTCGACACCAAGACGCTGCTCGAACTGGACTCCCAGGTGCAGCTGGAGAACAAGGACCCGCTGGATGTGGCCAAGGCCTGGCTGAAGTCGGCCGGCCTCGGCTGATCCGGCCGCCTGACGGAGTGGGTCCGCGGGGAGCGACGTGCGCGCGTGTCGTGCGGGCGGTACGTCTCTGCCCGCGGACCCTTTCGCTCAGTGCGCGGCGGCCGCCGCCCGTGCCCGACGGCGGCGGCGCCTTCGGTCGCGGCGCGGTCCCTGGTCGGGCAGCCGGCCGAAGGGCAGGCAGCCGCCGACGACCCCGAGGAGCAGGCCGAGCAGGAAGCCGCCCGTGTTCAGGCCGCCTCTGGGGCGGGCTGCTGCTGGCCCTGGCCGGGGCGCAGATCCCGCTGACCATGAAGGCGTCGTTCAAGGTCGTGCCGCACATCGGGATGCGGGGGCTGGCCGGGCGGGCGCGGCGGTGTTCGTCAACTGAGCTCCGTCCGAGCCTGGTTCACACCCCGCGGCGCAGTCGCAGGGCGAGTGTGATGCCGCCGGTGAGCAGCAGCGCACCGGCGGCACCGCCCGCCACCCAGGGGGCGGAGGGCCCGGACTCGGCCTGCGCGACGGGCGTCGCGGCGACCGGCGCGTGCGTGCTCCCGTCCGCGGGGGCCTTCACCGTCCCGGAGTTCTCCTCCGCGGTGGCCGGCGTGCGGGCCGCGGACGGCTCCACGGCCTCGGCGGTCGCCCCGGCGCCGGACGGGTTCTCGCCCCCGGTCCCGCTCGCGCCCCCGGTCCCCGCCGTGCCCCCGGCCGCGGCTGTCGGCGTCGCCGTTCTCGCGGCCCCTGCGAACTCCACGTCCGAGCAGGAGTAGTAGGTGTCCGGGGTGCTGCTGTTCTGCCACACCGTATACAGCACATGCCGCCCGGTCCGGTCCGCCGGCAGGGTCGCGCGCATCCGGTAGGCGCCGTCCGTCAGGGCCGGGTCACGGACCTCGGCGAACGGCCGCTCCGGCAGATCGGACCAGGTGAGCGGCTGGGCCGGGTCGTAGCCGGGCTTCGTCAGAAAGAACGTGAAGGTCCCGGCGTGCGGGATCGTCGAGCCGTACGACACCGTGACCGTGCCACCGGGCGTCAGCCGCGTCACCGGCCAGTCGGCGCGGGCCAGGTCGAGGCCCCGGTAGCCGGGCAGTCCCGCGCTGCACAGCCGGCCGTCGGGGACCGTCCGGCGGTCCCGGCCGCCGACGTTCGGCAGCCGCAGGTTGTCCCACGCGGCGATGGGCCCGCCGTTCGCCCTGACCGCCGCCCGGCAGGCCGCCGAGCGTGCACGTTCGCCGCCGTCGGGCGAACAGGCCACCGTCCGGGAGACGGGGTCCGTCGGCGCGCCGTGCGCATGAGCCGGGACCGACGCGGCCAGGACCAGCGCCGGAAGCAGCACGGCGGCGGCCGTACAGGCGCCCGCGCGGCTGCGGACGAGGGCCCTGGCGGTGACGGCGCGGGAGTGCGCGGCGTTCGCGGTGCTGGTGCTGGTGCTGGTGCTGGTGCTGGTGCTGGTGCGGGCTGGGGCCCGGCCGGTGGCGGCGCCGGCGGGGGCGGCAGCCGTGGGGGCGGCTGTGATGGTGGGGGCGCCGGGCATGCGGGCCTCCTCCGGCTCGTCGGGCGTACGGTCTTCCGAGGGCAGTACGGCCCGCGCGCCCGCAGCGTTCACCGTCGGCCAGGCACGAGGCGCGCTTCGCGCCGCCGCCCCGGCGCGAACTGGCGCGCGAAGGCCGGACCAAAGGGTGCATCCCCGCTCAAGTGCCCGACGGCGAGGGTGGGTTTCCGGCCTGATCAAGGGTTTCCCCTGTACCCCTACGCACGTCTCGTTCCCTATCGTTCCAGCACAGCTGACCCACAGGTAACCCCCACGACGGGTCGGTGCACCACGCCTTGGCCGGCCAACGCGCACCGCTTTTCGAACAGCCCCCCACCGCTTCGACACCGAAGCGCTCGACCGCCGCTCCGCGCTGCCCGGAGTCCGGCCACGAAAGGCAAGCCCTTGCGTACTTCTCCCTCCACCCGCCGGAGACGCATATCCGCGGCCGCGGTGTCCGCGGCGCTCTTCACCGCCGCCACCGCGACGGTCGCCGTGGCCCAGGACACCTCCGCCCCGGCCGCCTCCGCCGACCTCGCGGCCCGCACCGAGGCCGCCCCGGGCGCCCCCGCCGAGCGCCTGATCGTCGGCTACAAGTCCGGCGCCGCCGAGGCCAAGTCCAACAAGGCCGCCGAGGCCGACGCCGTCGCCAAGGGCAAAGAGGCCGGCGAGAGCCTCGACTTCCAGCGCCGCCTCGGCACCGGTGCCGCCCTCGTCGACCTCGGCGAGGACCTCACCCGCACGGACGTCGCCGACGTCATCGCCGAGTACCAGGCCGACCCGCAGGTCGCCTATGTCGTCCCGGACCGCCTGAACAAGCCCAAGGCCGACCCGAACGACACCGACTACGCCAAGCAGTGGGACCTGTTCGAGGCCACCGCCGGCATGAACGTGCCGGGTGCCTGGACCACCAGCACCGGCACCGGCGTGACCGTCGCCGTCATCGACACCGGCTACGTCACCCACTCCGACCTCGCCGCGAACATCGTCGGCGGCTACGACTTCATCTCCGACACCGCCGTCTCGGTGGACGGCAACGGCCGCGACTCCAACCCGGCAGACCCGGGCGACTGGTACAACGCGAACGAGTGCGGCTCCGGCGTCCCGGCCAGCAACTCCTCCTGGCACGGCACCCACGTGGCCGGCACCATCGCCGCGGTCACCAACAACAGCAAGGGCATGGCAGGTATCGCCTACGGCGCCAAGATCTCCCCGCTGCGGGTGCTCGGCAAGTGCGGCGGCTACGACTCCGACATCATCGACGCCATCACCTGGGCGTCCGGCGGCACCGTCTCCGGCGTGCCCGCCAACACCAATGTCGCCAAGGTCATCAACATGAGCCTCGGCGGCGACGGCGCCTGCACCTCCGCGACCCAGTCGGCCATCACCGCGGCCGTGAACCGCGGCACCACGGTCGTCGTGGCGGCGGGCAACGAGAACGACAACGTGGCGAACCACTCGCCGGGCAACTGCAACAACGTCATCTCGGTCGCGGCCACCAACCGCACCGGCGCCAAGGCCTCCTACTCCAACTACGGCTCCCTGGTGGACATCTCGGCCCCCGGCGGCCAGACCAGCACCGGCACCGCCAACGGCATCTACTCCACGCTGAACTCCGGCACCAAGACGCCGTCCACCGAGTCGTACGCCTACTACCAGGGCACCAGCATGGCCACCCCGCACATCGCGGGCCTGGTCGCGCTGCTGAAGTCGGCGAACTCCTCGCTGACCCCGGCCCAGATCGAGTCGGCCATCAAGACCAACGCCCGTCCGCTGCCCGGCTCCTGCACCGGCGGCTGCGGCGCGGGTCTGGCCGACGCCGCCAAGACCGTCCAGGCGGTCACCGGCGGCACCGGCACCGGCACCGTGTTCTCCAGCACCGGCTCCGTGGCCATCCCGGACGGCGGCGCGGCGATCGAGTCCCCGATCACCGTCACCGGCCTTACCGGCAACGCCCCCGCAGCCCTCCAGGTCGGGGTGAACATCACCCACACCTACCGCGGTGACCTGGTCATCGACCTCGTCGCCCCGGACGGCTCGACGTACCGCCTGAAGTCCTCCAGCTCCTCGGACTCCGCGGACAACGTCAACACCACGTACACGGTGAACGCCTCCAGCGAGGTCGCCAACGGCACCTGGAAGCTTCGCGTCCAGGACGTCTACTCGGCCGACATCGGCACGCTCAACAGCTGGAAGCTGACCTTCTGAGGTCACCCGAGCAGGCGGGCCGGCCGGTGCGGATGGGCACCGGCGGCCCGCCCCCCGCCCTCCTCTCCCAGGCCCGGGGTGAGGAAGGCGGGGATCACGGCGTCAAGTCACTGACAGGGGGAGTGACTTGACGCCGTTGATGAAGTTGGAGACCAGCCGCACGGGCCGGCCGGCCGTCCACCCACCGGGCAGCTCCCGCAGCGCCTCCCGGTAGAGCACCCGCAGCTGGAGCCGCGCGAAGTGCGCGCCCAGGCAGACGTGCGGACCGTCCCCGAAGGACACATGGGGGTTCGGCGCCCTGGACAGGTCCAGCCGGTCGGGGTCCGCGAAGAGCCGCTCGTCCCGGTTTGCCGAGGCGTGGAACACGACCACCTTGTCACCCGCCCGGATGCCGTGCCCGCCCAGTTCCGTGTCCCGTACGGCCGTACGCCGGAAGCTGAGCACCGGCGGATGCCAGCGCAGCAACTCGTCGACCGACGTGCCAAGTTCGTGCTTGCCCGCCTGCAACTCACGCAGGGCGTCCGGGTGGTCGGCCAGTGCCAGCAGTCCGCCCGGGGCCGCGCTGCGCACCGTGTCGTTCCCGGCGACGGTGAGCAGGAAGAAGAACATCTCCAGTTCGGCGTCGGCGAGTTCGGTGTCGTGCGCGAGCACGGTCATGACGTCGTCGCCCGGCTGCCGCCGTTTGAACTCCGCGAGCCGCTGCGCGTAGGCGAACATGTCCCGCAGCATCGCGGGCGAGCGCGGGTTCACCGGCTGCCCCCGGTCGTCCAGCACCGACGGCCCGGCCTCGTCCGGGTCCTGGTAGCCGATGACCCGCTGGGTCCAGTGCAGCAGCAGCCCGCGGTCGCTCTCCGGCACGCCGAGCAGGTCGGCCAGGTTGAGCAGGGCGTAGTCGTCGGTGACCGCGGCGACGACATCGACCGTGCCGCCGTCCTCCCGCGCCTGCCGCAGCGCCCCCGCCCACAGGGTGCGGGCCCGCTCCTCGACCACCGCGGTGAACCGCTCGATCCGCCCCGGTGTGAAGGCCCGGCTGACCAGCCGGCGCAGCCTGCCGTGCCCGGGCGGGTCCTGATTGAGCATCATGCGCCGGATGAAGGGCAGGTCCTCCGGGTCGGGGTCGCGGATCTGGGTCGCGCCGGCATACGACGAGAAGGACCCGGTGTCCTTCAGCACCCGCACCACGTCCGCGTGCCGGGTCACCGCCCAGAAGCCCGGCCCGGCGGGCCAGCCCAGCACCTCCGGTTCCTCCTGCCGGGCGAGCGGGTGGTGGTCGCGCAGCACGCGGTAGTCGCCGTACGGGACGCCGGTGGCGTACCGGCGGGGATCGAAGACGTCGGGGACGGGGAGGGTCACTCGGTGCCGTCCCGCTCGTCCGCGCGCAGGAAGTCCTCCACCACGCGGAGCACGTCGAGCGGCGTCTCGTCCATCGCGTAGTGCCCGGCGCCCGGCAGCTCGTGCAGCACGGCCCGCGGGTACCAGGTCATCCACGTCTGCCGCATGACCTCGGCCGACAGCGCGGGATCGAGCGCACCGGCCACCGCCAGCGCGGGGAGTCGGACCCCCTCCACCCGCGTGTGGAAGTCGTCCAGCGCCCAGGAGTCCAGCCACGCCCGGAACGCCTTGGGGTCGCTGAGCGCGAGGGACCGGGCCACCATCCGGTCCAGCCACGCGTCCGGGCGGCGCCCGCCGGTCGTGATGTCGATGATCGTGCGCCTGTTCTCCGGCAGGTGTGCGGCGTCCGCGAACAGCTCCCACTGTTCCGGCGGCAGCGCCAGCCCCGAGGCCGGTACCGGGGAGACGCCGACGATCCGGCGCAGCCGGTGCGGTGCCACGGCCGCGAGGCGCTGCGCGACAGCGCCGCCCATCGAGTGCCCGACCACCGAGAACCGGTCCCAGCCCAGCCGGTCGGCCAGCGCCACCAGATCGAGGGCCGCCTCGGCGGTGGTGTAGGGGCCGGGGGCGTCGGCGGCCAGGCCGTAGCCGCGCAGGTCGACCAGCGCGTACTGGAAGGACGTACGGTCCAGGTCCGGGACCACCGCGGCGTACGCGGACCGGTCGGCGAACCAGCCGTGCACGGCGAACACCTTGTGGGCGCCTTCGCCGTGCAGCTCGTGCGGGAGCGTGAAGGAGGTCATGCGACCAAGGTGACCGGCGGGCCCATGGCTCGGCAAGGGTGCGTGGGGCGCGGGCCCGAGGCTCAGGCGGCCGGTGCGCTGGACGGACTCGGCGGCCCGGAAGTTCCTTGTTTCGCCGGAGATTCACGCGATGGTGTGATCACATGCGTCCGGACGGATGTGTCCGAGGGGCCCTGGGTAGGGCCCCGGCCATGACCCAGCCGTTCGAACTCCCGCACTTCTACATGCCGCATCCCGCGCGACTGAACCCGCACCTGGACGAGGCCCGCGCCCACTCCTCCGCGTGGGCCCGGGAGATGGGCATGCTGGAAGGCTCCGGGATCTGGGAGCAGGCCGACCTCGACGCGCACGACTACGGCCTGCTCTGCGCCTACACCCACCCCGACTGCGACGGCCCCGCCCTGTCGCTGATCACCGACTGGTACGTGTGGGTATTCTTCTTCGACGACCACTTCCTGGAGGTCTTCAAGCGCAGCCAGGACCGCGCGGGCGGCAAGGCCTATCTGGACCGGCTGCCGCTGTTCATGCCGATGGATCCGTCGACGCCGCTGCCCGAGCCCACCAACCCGGTCGAGGCGGGCCTCGCCGATCTGTGGACGCGGACCGTTCCCTCGATGTCCGCCGACTGGCGCCGCCGGTTCGCCGTGGCCACCGAGCATCTGCTGAACGAGTCCCTCTGGGAGCTGTCCAACATCAACGAGGGCCGGATCGCCAACCCGGTCGAGTACATCGAGATGCGCCGCAAGGTCGGCGGCGCCCCCTGGTCCGCCGGACTCGTGGAATACGCCACCGCCGAGGTGCCCGCGTCCGCCGCGGGCTCCCGTCCCCTCAGGGTGCTGATGGAGACCTTCTCCGACGCCGTGCACCTGCGCAACGACCTGTTCTCCTACCAGCGGGAGGTGGAGGAGGAGGGCGAGCACAGCAACGGCGTGCTCGTCCTGGAGACCTTCTTCGGCTGCTCCACCCAGCAGGCCGCCGACACCGTCAACGACGTCCTGACCTCCCGCCTCCACCAGTTCGAGCACACCGCGTTCACCGAGGTCCCCGCCGTCGCGCTGGAGAAGGGCCTCACCCCGGACGAACTCGCCGCGGTCGCCGCCTACACCAAGGGACTCCAGGACTGGCAGTCCGGCGGCCACGAGTGGCACATGCGCTCCAGCCGCTACATGAACGAGCGCGCCACCTCCGACTCGCCCTGGAACCGCCCCCCGGGCGGCGCCGCCGACATCCACGCCCTGCTCGCCTCGGCCGGGGCCGAACGGCTGCGCGCCCACAGCCACGTGCCCTTCCAGAAGGTCGGACCGTCCGTGATCCCGGACATCCGCATGCCCTTCCCGCTGCGCCTCAACTCCGGGCTCGAAGAGGCCCGCCGCGGCCTGGTCGCCTGGTCGCACCGCATGGGCATCCTCAACGAGGGCATCTGGGACGAGGACAAGCTCGACTCCTGCGACCTGGCACTGTGCTCGGCCGGGCTCGACCCCGACGGCAGCCGGGAGGCCCTCGACCTCAGCGCCCACTGGCTCGCCTGGGGCACCTACGGCGACGACTACTACCCGCTCGTCTTCGGGCAGCGCCGCGACCTCGCCGCCGCCCGCCTGACCACCGCACGCCTGTCGGCCTGTATGCCCCTGGACGGCGAGGAGCCGCTCCCGCCGGTGAACGCCATGGAGCTCGGCCTCACCGACCTCTGGCGGCGCACCACGGCGGACATGGACCTGGCGGCCAAGCGCACGCTGAAGGCCTCGGTCGACGTGATGACAGAGAGCTGGCTGTGGGAGCTGGCCAACCAGATGCACCACCGCGTCCCCGACCCCGTCGACTACCTGGAGATGCGCCGCGCCACCTTCGGCTCCGACCTCACCCTCAGCCTGTGCCGCAGGGGCCACGCCCCCGGCATCGCGCCCGAGGTCTACCGCAGCGGCCCCGTCCGCTCCCTGGAGAACGCCGCGATCGACTTCGCCTGCCTGCTCAACGACGTCTTCTCGTACCAGAAGGAGATCGAGTACGAGGGCGAGGTCCACAACGCGATCCTGGTCGTGCAGAACTTCTTCGGCTGCGACTACCCGACCGGGCTGCGGATCGTCGCCGATCTGATGAACCAGCGCATGGAGCAGTTCGAGCATGTGGCCGCCGTCGAACTACCCGTCGTGTACGAGGACTTCCGCCTGTCCGCCGGGGACCGCGAGGCCATGGAGGGCTATGTGGACGCGCTGCGCAACTGGATGGCCGGCATCCTGAACTGGCATCGCGATGTGGACCGTTACAAGGCGCACTACCTGGCCCGCCGCACCCACGGCTTCCGGCCGGACCACGCGCCCGCCCCGGCCGCCCTGTCCGTGCCCGTCGGCTAGGGCTGTCGCCACCCTCCCGTCGTCGCCCGAGGGCCGGCCACGCGGGGACAGCCCCTGGCGGGCCCGCTGCCGCCGCGAGCGGTGAGCGGGTCGCGGCCTCCGTCAGCCGACACCCGCCACCCGCTCGGCCCTCTGCCCGGTGAGCTTCCGCAGGCTCAGCGCCACCTCCCGCGGAAGCTCGCCGGGTATCGCCTCACCTGCGGCCGGCACGGCTCGGACGTCGGCGCCCGTGTCCCCGCCCGGACCCGCCCGGACCCGCGTGGGCCGCCACACGGCCCGCGTCGGCCGGGGCGCGCGCGTCGGCGCGAGGTGGTCCTCGGCCGGGCGGAGGTTCTCCCGCAGCAGCCGCGAGGCGTGATCGGTCATGTCACCGAACGTAACAGCCCCCACTGACAACACCCTTCGTCCGCCGGGCCGCCCGCTCCACCGCCGCCCTCCCCAGCGCCCGTACGACCGGGTGCGGCCGGTCACCGTCGTCGGACGGCTCGGGCTGGAACAGCGTGGCCAGGAAGAAGGGGTGGCGGGGAGTTCGGCGACCACAGCAGCAGCGGGCCCGCATGCTCCAGCAGCCGCTGCCCGGCCGCGGTCGGCACGTGCGTCCTGCCGCCGGCCGGTCACCCGCCAGCCCGCCGCCCCGGCCTGGGACTCGGGGACCTCGCCGACGCCCGCTGGGGGGACGCACCCGGCGCCGGACTGCCGCTGACCCCGCTCCGCACCGCCGACGGCGGCCGTGGCTCTCGTACGGCCCTGTGCTACGACGGCACCGACCTCGGCGTCCTCGCCGCCCTCGCCGCGCCGGACATGCCTGACCCTGTTGCCGCGCCTGGTCGCGACGGACGTGCCCGGCGCGGTCGCGGTCCCGCCCGTCGCGCCGCGCGTGGTGCACCGTACGGAACTGCTGCTCGCGGGAACCCCGCGCGGGGCGGCGGCCCACGCGGTCGACGCGCTGGCCGGCTCGCTCCGGCCGGTGACAGGTAAGGCTTCCCGCCGTTGACCGCGGGTCAGTCTCACTCGTTCGAGGCTCGTCACGGCCCGGTGCGCCGGGTAGAGCACCAGCCGGAGGCGAACCATGGAACAGACTGCGCTGCGTCCCAAGCCGATGCCCGGTCAGGAGCCCGGCGGCGGCACCGCCCCGGTGTCCGTCCGGCGCCCGCACGCCGCCCGGCGCCGCGGCCGACGACTCATGACCTTGCTGTCCGGCCTGCTCGTGGGGGTGGTTCTGGTGCTGTCCGGCGTGGGCCTCGGCACCGTGGGCGCCACCGTGATCGGCATGAGCCGGCTCGCCGAACTCCAGCGCCAGAGCGCCCCGCGTACCCCCGCTCCCGCGCGCCCGGCCTCACCCGCCCCCGCCGCACCGGCCCCCGAGGGCGCGACCCTGGGAGTCGAGGCGATCGACGCCGAGAAGCCCGGCGCCCTGGTCGTCGGCGTGCATGTGCCGGGGCCCGGCTACTCGGCGGGCCTGGTCCGCGGTGACGTGCTGCTCGACTTCGGCCGCACGCGCGTCGACACCGCCGCCGACCTGGCCCGCGCTGTGGCGAGGGCCCGGCCGGGCGAGGAGGTGAAGGTGACGGTGCGTCACGAGAGCGGCGGCTTCCAGCAGCTCGTGGTCGTCCCGGGCATCGTCACATGACTGTCCGTCACGTGACTGTCCGTCGTGCGGCCGTCCGTCGTGCGGCCGTCCGTCGTGCGGCCGTCCGTCGTGCGGCCATCCGTCACAGGACTGCCCCTCACACGGTCACCCCTCACACGGTCACCCGTCACACGGTCGCCCGTCACACGACCACCCGGAAGTGGGTCGTCAGACCCCCGGCGTCGTCCAGCACATGGAAGGCGAGCCCGACCGGCGCGTCCCGGTCGGCGACCTGCTCGCCCTCCCAGGGCAGCCGCAGCGTCCAGGTCACGCCCGGCCCCACGAGGACCGGCCGCCCGGCGAAGCTGCCGGCGGCGGGCGTGTGCGCGTGGCCGGTGATCAGCCCGGCGATCCGCGGCCTGCGCTCCAGCAGCGCGGCCAGCCGGTCCGGGTCGCCCAGCCGGTAGGAGTCCGGCAGGGGGTGGTGCAGGGCGATCGGCGGGTGGTGGAACGCCAGCAGCGCCGGCAGGTCCGCGTCGAGTCCGTCCAGCGTCGTCTCGATCCAGTCGTACGTCTCGTCGTCCAGGGCTCCGCCGTCCTCCCCCGGGATGCTGGAGTCGCACATCAGCACGGCGGCGCCGTCGAGCACCCGGACGCTGTTGACCGGCCCCTCGGCGGCGGGCTCGCCCAGCAGCGCCTCGCGGTAGGGAGCCCGGCTGTCGTGGTTGCCCGGGCAGGTCAGCACCGGGAACGGCGCGTCGCCGTCGCGCAGCCCCAGGACGCGGGCGGCCTCCTCGTACTCCGACTCCGCGCCGTGATCGGCGATGTCTCCGGTGACCAGCAGGGCGTCCACCCGGCCCGGCAGCCCCCACAGGTGGTCCCGGACCCGCTCGGCACGCTCGCTCGCGCGCGTGGTGCCGTCCAGGTGCAGATCGCTGATGTGTGCGAGTACGAGCACGGTGTCGTGTCCCCCAGTCGTCGCCCTAATGGATCGACATGATCAAATCATTAGCGCTAATGGATAGGCAAGAAGTAACCGTTAACTTCCCATGTGGTGTGCCGAACCGGCTCGCGCCGCCCCCTCCGGGCGGGCAGGATGCTGCCCGTAGTCCCCTTCGTCCGCTCAGGGAGGCCCGGATGACCGGCCGTACGCCCGCGCCCTTCACCGTCGACGACTACCGGGCCCGGATGGGGCGGGCCGCGCTGGCGGCCGCGGACGCGGGACTGGCCGGACTGCTCGTCGCACCGGGCCCGGACCTCGTATGGCTCACCGGATACGCCCCGCCCGCGGCCACCGAACGGCTCACCGCCCTCGTCCTCGCGCCCGGCCGCGACCCCGTCCTCGTCGTTCCCGCCCTGGAGGCCCCCGACGCCGCCCTGTCGACCGGCGCGCCCGCGCTGACCCTGCGCGACTGGACCGACGGCAAGGACCCCTACGCCCTCACCGCCGAGCTGCTGACCCCGGACGGCCGGTTCGGTGTCAGCGACAACGCCTGGGCCATGCACCTGCTGGGCCTGCAGAAGGCCCTGCCCGGCACCTCCTACGCCTCCCTCACCGACGCCCTGCCCATGCTGCGCGCCGTCAAGGACGCAGCCGAACTGGACCTCATGGCGGCCGCGGGCGCGGCGGCGGACGCGACCTTCGAGGACATCAGGAAGGTGCGCTTCGCCGGCCGCCGCGAGTCCGAGGTGGCCGCCGACCTGGCCCGGCTCCTGCGCGAACACGGCCACGAACAGGTCGACTTCACCATCGTCGCCTCCGGCCCCAACGGCGCCAACCCGCACCACGAGATCGGCGACCGCGTCATCGGGCACGGCGACATGGTCGTCCTCGACTTCGGCGGCCTGAAGGACGGCTACGGCTCCGACACCAGCCGCACCGTGCACGTCGGCGAGCCCACCGAGGAGGAGCGCCGGGTCCACGACATCGTCCGCGAGGCCCAGCAGGCGGGCTTCGCCGCCGTACGGCCCGGAGCGGCCTGCCAGGACGTCGACCGGGCCGCCCGCGCGGTCATCGAGGACGCCGGACACGGCCCGCACTTCATCCACCGCACCGGCCACGGCATCGGTGTCACCACGCACGAGCCGCCCTACATGATCGAGGGCGAGGAACGGGAACTCGTCCCCGGGATGTGCTTCTCCGTCGAGCCCGGCATCTACCTGCCCGGCCGCTTCGGGGTGCGCATCGAGGACATCGTCACCGTGACCGAGGACGGAGGCCGCCGCCTGAACGACACCACGCGCGAGATGGTCATAGTGGACTGACCGGGCACCCGCCCGGCACCCGCCTCTGCCGACCACACCCCCGAGCGACAACGGCGCGACCATGACCCAGGCACCGACACCCAGCGCGGACATCGTCCGCAGACTGGTCCACACCCTCGTCAAGGACGGCGTGAAGGACCCCGCCGGCCCCGAGGTACGGCCGATTCCCGAAAGCGCGGGACGGACCACCTGGTGGGTGGGCACCCGCCACGTGATGCGCCTCGCACCCGACCCGGAGGCCACCATCCGGCTGCGCCGCGAGGTGCGGCTGCGGGACCTGGTCCGGGCACACATGCCCGTCGCCGTGCCGATCAGCGTGGCCCAGGGCGAATGGGCGCCCGGCCTCGCCTGCACCCTCGACACCAAGGTGCCCGGCGGCTCCGGGGACCGGCAGGACGTCTCGGCCATCGGCGAGGCCGACCTCGCCGGGCTGCTCACCGGCCTGCGCGAGGTGCCCGCACGGCAGGCCGAGGTGCTCGGTGTGCCCCGCGCCACGCCGCGCTCCCTGGAGTCGCTGCGCCGCGTCGCCGGACAGGCCGCCGGACGGATCGCGGCCGCCGACGAGTTCGACGCGGCCCGGCTGCACCAGCTCACCCCGCCCGCGGCCGTCCAGCTCGCCGCGCAGCCCGGCGGAGCCGTCCTCGTCCATCACTCCCTCACCGGCGACCACCTCGTGGTCAGCGCCGAGGGCCGGGTGCGCGGCGCCCTCGGCTGGGGCGAGGCGGTCCTGGGCGACCCCGCCGAGGACATCGCGGGCCTCGCCCTCGCCGTCGGGTCCCCCGCGGCCGTCCGCGCCGCCACCCTCGCCGGCTACGGCGCCCGCCCCTGCCTGCGCGGCCTCTGGCTGGCCCGCTGCGACACGGTGATCCGCCTCGCCGCCCACCTCGACGGCCGCGACACGACCGTCCCGCTGCCGCTGCTGCGCACCCAGCTGGGGCACGCCTGGGAGGCCATCCTGCTGGAGCGGGTGACGGAACTGCGGGCGGCGGCGGAGGAGGAGAAGGACCTGCCGGAGGACGACGCGTACTAGCCGCACCAGAGCCTGCCTGCGTGCTTGCCTGCGTGCTTGCGTGCGTGCCTGCTGCCGCAAGGCCGGTCCCGTGGCCCTGGCCGGTGTCGTGGCCTCGGCCGGTCTCGTGGCCCTGGCCGGTCCGGCGGCCTGGGCCGGCCCCGCGTCCTTCCCCCCTCGGCGACCCTCAGTCCTGCGCCAGCACCACGCACGACTCCCCGGGCAGATGCAGCACCCCGTCCTCGCCGGGCGCCTCCACCGGCTCCCACGCGGCCAGGACGCGCACCGGGCGGGTGCCCAGCGGGATGGGGGCGGGCTCCTTGGCGAGGTTCACGGCCACGCGGATGTCGCCCCGCCGGAAGGCCAGCCAGCGGGCCCGCGCGTCGTGGGCCACCTTGGTGTCGGCGAGGTCGGGATCGGTGAGGTCGGGCTGTTCGGCCCGCAGGGCGATCAGGCCGCGGTACCACTCCAGCACGCGCGCGTGCGGCTGGGCCTCCGGCTCGGACCAGTCCAGACAGGAGCGCTCGCGGGTCGCCGGGTCCTGCGGGTCGGGCACGTCCTCCTCGGCCCACCCGTGCGCGGCGAACTCCCGCCGCCTGCCCCGCCGTACGGCCTCGGCCAGCTCCGGGTCGGTGTGGTCGGTGAAGAACTGCCAGGGCGTGCCGGCCGCCCACTCCTCACCCATGAACAGCATGGGGGTGAACGGCGCAGTCAGCGTCAGTGTCGCCGCGCAGGCCAGCAGGCCGGGGGAGACCAGGGCCGCCAGCCGGTCGCCCTGGGCGCGGTTGCCGATCTGGTCGTGGGTCTGGCTGTAGCCGAGCAGCCGGTACCCGGCGACCCGGCCGCGGTCCAGCGGACGGCCGTGCGCACGCCCCCGGAAGCCCGAATGCGTGCCGTCGTGGAAGAACCCGCCGGTGAGCGTCTTGGCCAGGGCCGCGAGCGGGGCCCGCGCGAAGTCCGCGTAGTAGCCCTGCGACTCGCCCGTCAGCGCGGTGTGCAGCGCGTGGTGGAAGTCGTCGCTCCACTGCGCGTGCAGACCCAGCCCGCCCTCCTGGCGCGCGGTGATCGTCCGCGGGTCGTTCAGGTCGGACTCGGCGATCAGGAACAGCGGCCGTCCCAGCTCCGCCGCCAGCGCGTCCACCCGCTCGGACAGCTCCTCCAGGAACGGGTACGCGCGCGTGTCCGCCAGCGCGTGCACGGCGTCCAGCCGCAGTCCGTCCACCCGGTAGTCCCGCAGCCAGGCCAGCGCGCTGCCCAGCAGGAACGCCCGCACCTCGTCCGATCCGGGCGCGTCCAGATTGACCGCCACGCCCCACGGGGTGTGATGCGTGTCCGTGAAGTACGGCCCGAACACGGGCAGATAGTTGCCGTCCGGCCCCAGATGGTTGTGCACGACGTCCAGCACCACCCCGAGCCCCAGCTCGTGCGCCCGGTCGACGAAGCGCTTCAGCGCCTCGGGGCCGCCGTACGGCTCGTGCACCGCCCACAGCGAAACGCCCTCGTACCCCCAGCCATGCCGCCCGGGGAACGGGCACACGGGCATCAACTCGACATGTGTCACGCCCAGTTCCACCAGATGCCCGAGCCGCCCGGCGGCCGCGTCCAGCGTGCCCTCGGGCGTGAACGTGCCCACGTGCAGCTCGTAGAGCACCGCCCCCTGGAGCGGACGGCCCTGCCACGCCGTGCGCCAGGTGTGGCGCCCCTGGTCGACGACCGCGCTCAGCCCGTGCGGACCGTCCGGCTGGCGCCGCGAGCGCGGGTCCGGCAGCACGCGCCCGTCGTCCACGGCGAACCCATAGCGCGAGCCGTCGTCCGCCTCCGCCTCGGCCGTCCACCACCCCTCGCGCCGCGGATCGCGCTCCATCGCCTGCGTGTCCCCGTCGCACTGGAGCGTCACACGGCCGGCCTGCGGTGCCCACACCTCGAACTGCACGGACGGTTCCCCTTCGTCTGCTCACCGTGACGTAGTCCCCCCATGGTGCGCCAACCGAGATCGATCCGGGGGGCGATCCGGCGCCGAATCCCCTCTTTCCGCGCAGGTGCCGCGCGGTACGCGCGCGTGGTGGTCGTTTCCCGTTTCCTGGACACCTGGGGTTCACTGACCGACAATCACCTGCGTGACGTCGTCCTTCGAGTTCCCCGCCTTTCCCGCGCGGTTGTCCGACGCGGAGCGCGACAAGGCGCTGAAGGTGCTGCGTGACGGCGTCGCCATGGGCAGGCTGTCGCACGACACGTTCATCCGTCGCATGGAGCTCGCGCTGGCCGCCCGCCGGCCCGACGAACTCGCCGCGCTCACCGCGGATCTGCCCCAGGAGAACAAGATCGCCCGACTGGTGTTCGGCACCGTCGAGGCGGTGTCCGGGTTCACGGTACGGCTGCGCAGGGCCTGGCAGGCCGAGCGGCTGCCCAAGCTGCTGCTGCCCCACCAGGCCACCGGGCACCCGCTGCGCATAGGCCGCGACCCCGCCTGCGGGCTCCGGCTCAACCACGAGACCGTCTCGCGCCTGCACGCCGAGCTGACCCGCCAGGGCGGGCTGTGGGTGCTGCGTGACCTCGGCTCCACCAACGGGACGACCGTCAACGGCCGCCGGGTGATCGGTGCCGCCGTCGTCCGCGAGGGTGACCAGGTCGGCTTCGGGAACATGATGTTCCGGCTGTCGGTGAGCTGAGCGGAACCGAGCGGGGCCCGAGCGGAACCGAGGAGCGGAACCGGGCGTTCGGGAGCGGAACCGGGCGTTCGAACCCGCCGCCGCTGCCGAACACAGCACTCACGCGTGCTCCCTTTCGGGTGAGCGGGGGTGGGGCGCGGGGGCCGTCGTGCCGATGTTTCGGGCATGACCTACACGATCACAGCGAACGCGGTGCGGGGCGGCCTGCTGGCGGCCGCCCTCCTCGTCGCCGGCGCGGCCCCGGCCCAGGCGACCCACCAGGAGTCCTTCCAGGGCAACTGGCTCTATGTCTCCGTCACCCACGGCGACACCCGGTCCAGCGACACGCGCGGCACTCTGCTGATGTGCGACCCGCCCCAGGGCCACTCCCGTGCCGCCGAGGCCTGCGAGCAACTCGCCGCAGTGGCGGGCCGGGTCGAGCACATGCCGGCCCGGGGCGAGGCCTGCCCCATGGTCTACGCGCCGGTGACCGCCCAGGCGCGCGGGCAGTGGAACGGCATGCCCGTCGAGTACACCCGGACCTTCGGCAACGAGTGCGAGCTGGCCGACCTGACGGGCTCGGTCTTCGCGCTGGGCGACTGACCCCTCCCGAGCGCGCGTGAGGGCGGACGCTCAGGCCGCCCACACGCGCGCGTGCAGCGCCGCCGCGACCACCGTGCGGGACTGGTGCTCGATCTGGTGCTCCAGGGGCACCCAGCGGGCGTGGAAGCGCTCCGCGAAGGCCTCGCTCCAGTCCACCACCAGCCGTTCGAGCAGCGGGGCCGCCCGGTCGTCGCTCGCGCGCAGCACCCGCAGCAGCATCGCCGCCGCCCGCAGCGGCAGCCGTCGCGCGAAGGCCTCCACGCTGCCGATGTACGCCATGGAGTCGTCGGCGGGCGCCGTGTGGATCCAGTCCGCGGCCAGCCCCGGCACCAGCTCCAGCGCCCACTGCCCGGCCCGCAGCAGGGCACTGTCCACGCCCTCCAGCCGGGGCAGCGCGTCGCGGAGCACCCGCTCCACCTCCAGCGCGTCCCGCACCAGCCCCTCGGCCAGCATCCGCAGCGCCGCCGCCGGGGCGGGATGCGGGGCCACGTCGTCCACCAGGTCGCTCGCCCACATCGGCACCTCCACGACCGCCGTGAGGCCGCCGTAGCGATGGGCGTGGTACCAGGTGCTGTTGCGCGCGTCGTCCGGCATGCTCGGGTACGCGACGCCCGACTCGCCCGTCGGCATCACATGCACCCCGGGCCCGGACGCGGGCCAGCCCGCGGCGTCGGACGCGCCCGCCTCCACCGGAATGCGCAGCTCCGCCGCCGACTTGGCGAACGGCTCGGCCAGCCCCGGGATGTCCTTGGTCAACTGCACCCAGCTGCCGCCCAGATCGGTGCCGTGCAGTGTCACCTGGAGGTACGGGCGCAGCTCGTCGATCACCCCGGTCAGGGCGCGCGTCTCGGGCGGCAGCCGGTCCGGCGGCAGCACCGACGGCGACCACTCGGGCTGCTCGGGCCCGGCCGGGCGGAAGAAGCCCCGGTGGTAGTCCAGCAGACTGCGCGGCGCGGGCGTGACATGCAGACTCGCCCCGTCCGGGTCCGCGCACAGCAGGAAGTGCCAGGACGTGCCGTCCCGCAACACGCGCTCGTACAGTACGCGTTCGGCGAGCGCGATCAGGGTCGGGCCGCCCGCGGGTTCATTGGCGTGGGCGCCCGCGACGACCAGTACGGCACGCACGGCGCGGCCCACGGACAGCAGGTGCAAAGGGCGTCCTTCCCGGGACACCCCCACCTCACGCAGAGCGCACAGGCCGGGATGGCGTACGGCCAGGGCCCGGGCCGACGAGATCAGTTCGGGCAGGGTGGGGTAGCGCATCTCCGGCAGGAGACTCACCCCCGTCTGGCGCGGCCGGCCCTCGCATCCGCAGTACCCCACGGAGTTGAGACTCTGTCAAGATTGTGCGCCGGAGCCGCCCGGGGGCGCCCGGAGGCACGCGCAAGGTCCCCGCCCGCCAGCTGCGGTTCAAAGCCAGGGCCTGTCCGACACTCTCCCGTCTGCCACGCGACGCCTGGCACGCGCGTGGGCCCTGCCGTGCTGCCGGACCGCCCCACCATGGCTCTGCCGCGGCGCCTGGCACGCGCTCCCCGGGAGGGGCCGCCGCCGTGTTGCCGGACCGCCCCGCGTGGCTCCGCCACGAGCGCGGGTCCGGCGCCTTGCGATCGCACGCTCAGCCCCGGGCGAACCGGCTTCGCCCGGCTTGCCCGGGGGGCCCCCATCGCCGCCGCGCGTCCGCCCTGCCGGCGGACGACGGGTGGCGGACAGGCCCTATTCCCCCGCCCGCTCCAGCAGCGCCACCGGCAGTCGCTCGAAGAGTTCCGCCACGCGCGCGTGCCCGGTGAACACCCGCCCGGGGGCGAGCACATCGGCCCAGCGGCCCGGCGGGAGCGGCAGCCGGGTGTCGCGCCAGCCGCCCGCCTCGGCCAGCCGCAGCGACAGCCGGGTCACGGCGGTCACCGTCTGCCCCGAGCGCGCGAACGCCGCGCAGTGCTCGGCGGCCGCGCCCTGCGCGGCCAGCGGCGTGTACGACGCGCCCGCCCCGAACACCTCCGGGCGTCGCGCCCGCAGCCGCAGCGCGGCCGCCGTCACCGCCGCCTTCTCCCCGCCGTCCCGCGGGGGCAGCTCGGCCGGCCGCCGGTTGTCCGGGTCGACCAGCGTCCGGTACTCGGCCTCCGTGCCCTGGTAGACGTCCGGCACGCCCGGCATCGTCAGATGCACCAGTGCCGCCCCCAGCACGTTCGCCCGGATGTGCGGCTCCAGGGACGCCCGGAACGCGGCCACGCGCTCGCCCGGCACCCCGCAGGGCCCGTCCGCCACGAACGCCGCCACCGCCTCCTCGTACGGCGGCTCCTGCTCCGTCCAGCTTGTGTACAGCCCGGCCTCGCGCACATGCTTCAGCAGCGCCCCCTGCACCCGCTCCGGCGCCGCCGGCCCCAGCCCGAACACGGTCTGCCAGGCCGCCCAGGCCAACTGCCCGTCCGGTACGGCCTCCTCGGGCCGCGACAGGCCGTCCAGCAGCTCCGCCCAGCGCTCCGGACACTCGGTGAGCACCGCCAGCGCGGCCCGCACGTCCGCGCTGCGCTTGGTGTCGTGGGTCGTCACCACCGTGCCCGCCAGCGGCCAGTCGCGCTGCACGCGCGCGCAGTAGGCGTGGAAGTCCCGCGGCAACACCCCCGGCGTACCGGGATCGCCGCCCACCTCGGTCGCCGACAGCAGCGGCACGTACCGGTAGAAGGCCGTGTCCTCCACGGACTTGGCCCGCAGCGCCGACGACAGCTGCGCGAACCGCGCGCGGAACTCCACCTGCCCCGGCCCGTCCCCGTGCCGCCCGAGCAGCAGATCCCGTACGACGTCCACGGCGCCGGCCTCCTCGGGCACCACGAAGGAGAGCCGGGCCTCGGCGGCGGCCTCCTCGGTGACCACGCGGGCCGCGTCGACCGAGGCGTAGGGGCGGTACACCTCCATGCGGACCAGCAGCTCGCGCAGCGCCGCGGCGAGCGCCCAGGGGGCGCGGTCGCGCAGTTCCGGGCCGGGCGAGGCGGCGCACACCCTGACCGCCACCCGGGTCAGCCGCTCCAGCTCGGCGGCCAGCTCGTGCCCGATCACCCCGTACGCCGCGCGCCGCACGGTCGCGTCCCAGGAGCCGCCCCGGTCGGTCTGGGGCGCCGCGAACCGCCGGTAGCGGGCGAGGAGTTCGCCCGCGCCCGCCATGTCCGTGAACAGGCCGTCCACCCGGCGCAGCGCGTCGTAGCCCGTGGTGCCCGCGACCGGCCAGGAGGGCGGCAGATGCTCGGTGTCCGCGAGGATCTTCTCCACGACCGTCCAGCGGCCGCCGGTGGCCTTGTGCAGCCGCGCCAGATACGCGTCCGGGTCGGCCAGCCCGTCCGGGTGGTCCACCCGGAGCCCGTCGATCACGCCCTCGCGCAGCAGCGCGAGGATCTTGCCGTGCGTGGCCTCGAAGACCTCCGGGTCCTCCACCCGCAGCCCGATCAGCTCCGAGATGCTGAAGAAGCGGCGGTAGTTGAGTTCGGTCCGGGCCAGCCGCCACCACACCGGCCGGTACCACTGGGCGTCCAGCAACCGGGTCAGCGGCAGGTCCTCGGTGCCCTCGCGCAGCGGGAAGACGTGGTCGTAGTAGCGCAGCACGTCCCCGTCGACCCGCAGGGCGTCCGCCTCCTCGCCCAGCGGACGCCCGAGCACCGGCAGCAGCAGCTGCCCGCCCTGCGCGTCCCAGTCGATGTCGAACCAGCGCGCGTACGGCGATTTCGGCCCCTCGCGCAGCACCTCCCACAGGGCGCGGTTGTGGACCGGGGACATGGCCATGTGGTTCGGCACGATGTCCACCACCAGGCCGAGGCCGTGCTCACGGGCGGTCCGCGCGAGGGCGCGCAGGCCGTCCTCGCCGCCGAGTTCGCCGCGCACGCGCGCGTGGTCGACGACGTCGTATCCGTGCGTCGAGCCGGGGACGGCCTCCAGGACGGGGGACAGGTGCACATGCGAGACGCCGAGCGAGGCCAGATACGGCACCGTCGCCGCGGCGGCCGCGAACGGGAACGCGGGCTGGAGCTGGAGCCGGTAGGTGGACGTGGGCACCGGCGGGACGGATCGCTCAGGTGTCATGCAGACCTACGTACCCGTCCGGCGGCCTTTCGTGTCATCGCCGACCGCCGCCGGAGTGACCGACGGTCGTCCGGTCCCCGGGGCGGGCGTCCCGAGTCCCACTTCCCGTGCCCGCGGAAACGGACCGCCGCCCGCGCGTGGTGCCCGCCGAAGCCGACCGGCACCCGCGCGTGCCCGCGGACGTGAGGCGCCCCTGGGGCCTGGTGTCACCTTCCCGTCCGCCCGCGACGCCCGGCACGCCGAGCGCACGCGCCGGACGCCGCGCGGCCGCCCTTCGGGCGGCGACGACGAGAAGGTGACGCCAGGCCCTAGGCCGGGCGCTGCAACACCGTGAGGCTGCGGTCCAGCAGCCGCAGCCGCTCCCCGGCGGCGACCTTCGGCCCCGTGCCGGGCGGGACGCCGTCCTCCTGGGAGGTGTCGACGACCACCTGCCACTGCCGCCCGTGGTCGACCGGCACCAGGAAGTCCAGCTCCTTGGGGGAGGCGTTGAACATCAGCAGGAAGGAGTCGTCGCCGATGCGCTCCCCGCGTGTGCCGGGCTCGGAGATGGCGTTGCCGTTGAGGAACACCGTCAGCGCCGACGCCTGGGCCCCGTCCCAGTCGCGCTGGGTCATCTCGCGGCCCTCGGGCGTGAACCAGGCGATGTCCGACAGGTCGTCGTGCGTGCCCTCCACCGGACGCCCGTGGAAGAAGCGCCGGCGCCGGAAGACCGGATGGTCCTTGCGCAGCCACACCATCGCGCGCGTGAAGGCGTACAGCGCCGCGTCGCCCTCCGCGTCCGCCGGGTCCGGCCACCGGACCCAGGCCAGCTCGTTGTCCTGGCAGTAGGCGTTGTTGTTGCCCCGCTGGGTGCGGGCGAACTCGTCGCCGTGGCTGATCATCGGCACGCCCTGGGACAGCATCAGCGTGGCGATGAAGTTGCGCATCTGGCGGGCGCGCAGCCGCGCCACGTCCTCGTCGTCGGTCTCGCCCTCGGTGCCGCAGTTCCAGGAGCGGTTGTGGCTCTCGCCGTCCCGGTTGCCCTCGCCGTTGGCGTCGTTGTGCTTGTGGTTGTACGCCACCAGGTCGTGCAGGGTGAACCCGTCGTGGCAGGTGACGAAGTTGATGGAGGCCAGCGGACGGCGGCCGTCGTCCTGGTAGAGGTCGGAGGAGCCGGTCAGCCGGGAGGCGAACTCGGCGAGTGTGCGCGGCTCGCCCCGCCACAGGTCGCGCACGGTGTCGCGGTACTTGCCGTTCCACTCGGTCCACAGCGGCGGGAAGTTCCCCACCTGGTAGCCGCCCTCACCGACGTCCCACGGCTCGGCGATCAGCTTCACCTGGGAGACCACCGGGTCCTGCTGCACCAGGTCGAAGAACGACGACAGCCGGTCCACCTCGTGGAACTGCCGGGCGAGGGTCGCCGCGAGGTCGAAGCGGAACCCGTCGACGTGCATCTCGGTGACCCAGTACCGCAGCGAGTCCATGATCAGCTGAAGGACGTGCGGGGACCGCATGAGCAGGGAGTTCCCGGTCCCGGTGGTGTCCATGTAGTGGCGTTTGTCGGGGGTGAGCCGGTAGTACGACGGGTTGTCCAGGCCCCGGAAGGACAGTGTCGGGCCGAGGTGGTTGCCCTCGGCGGTGTGGTTGTAGACGACGTCGAGGATGACCTCGATGCCCGCCTCGTGCAGCGCGCGCACGGCCGACTTGAACTCCAGCACCTGCTGCCCGCGGTCGCCCCACGAGGCGTAGGTGTTGTGCGGGGCGAAGAAGCCGATGGTGTTGTAGCCCCAGTAGTTGTTCAGGCCCATGTCGACCAGCCGATGGTCGTTCACGAACTGGTGTACGGGCATCAGTTCCAGCGCGGTCACGCCGAGCTGGGTGAGGTGCTCGATCACCGCGGGGTGCGCCAGGGCCGCGTAGGTGCCGCGCAGCTCCTCCGGAAGGCCCGGATGCCGCATGGTGAGGCCCTTCACATGGGCCTCGTAGATCACCGTGTGGTGGTACTCGGTGCGCGGCCGCCGGTCGTCGCCCCAGTCGAAGTAGGGGTTGACCACCACGGACGACATGGTGTGCGGGGCCGAGTCCAGGTCGTTGCGCCGTTCGGGCGCGTCGAAGTGGTAGCCGTACACCTCCTCGCCCCACTGGACCGCTCCGCTGATCGCCTTCGCGTACGGGTCGAGCAGCAGCTTCGCCGAATTGCAGCGCAGCCCGCGCTCCGGGGCGTACGGACCGTGGACCCTGAATCCGTACCGCTGTCCCGGCATCACGCCCGGCACATACGCGTGCCGGACGAACGCGTCGCTCTCCCGCAGCTCCACCGCCGTCTCCGAGCCGTCGTCGTGAAGCAGACACAGCTCTACTCGGTCCGCGGCCTCCGTGAAGACCGCGAAGTTCGTGCCGGCGCCGTCGTACGTGGCGCCGAGGGGATACGCCTCTCCAGGCCAGACCTGCATGGAAACGACTCTTCCAGGTGTGCCGTGCCCCCGGGGGTGCCTTGCCTTCGAGTCTCCCCGAAAGTGATGGAACCACCCCTGACTCACGTCCCTCTTACCGGTCGACCAGTGCATACGACGTATGCCGAAAATGTGGGGCAGACACGTACTCCCGGGGACGCAGGGGGAGTAGGGGGAAGATGTGCGCACGATAGTGCACCGCCACCTGGGGAAGGTGGTGGCCGGTGCCGCGATCGCCGTGGCCGGGACGGCCGTGATGGTCGGTGTGACCCTGCCGGGCACGGCCGGCGCCGGGGAGAACGGGGGCGCCGCGGGCACCGGGAGCGGCACGGCCGCGGCCGGGCAGGCCGCGCCGGGACAGGGCCCGGCCGACACGCCGGGCGTGGTGGAGGCGGCGCCCGCCGAGGGCGACAAGGGCACGGGCCGTGACCCGCTGACCGACGACGAGGTCGAGCGTGTCGCGAAACTCGCCGTCAGCCGCCAGATGCTCAGCGCCGGTGAGGACGTCGCCGGGGACCGCGGCCCGCAGCGGCTGGCCGTCGACCTCGCCGAGCCGGAGTCCGACACGCCGGGCGCGCCGCGCCGCGCCGAGGTGCAGTTCTACGACTACAGCGACGACACCCTGGTGACCCGGACGGTCGACCTCGACACCGGCCGGGTCGAGAACACGGCCACCGAGCACGGTGTGCAGCCGCCGCTGAGCCGCGACGAGTACACCGAGGCGGCCCGGCTGCTGATCGCCGACCCGCTCGGCGCCGGCCTGAAGGCCGACTTCAAGGACGCCACCGGCAAGGAGCTGACCTCTCCGGAGCAGTTGTGGCTGAACGGAGCGGTGTACCGGGCGGCCCCGGGGGCCCAGCCGGCCCTGCTGGACAGGTGCGGCGAGCACCGGTGCGTCCGGCTGTTCCCGAAGGTGAAGAACGGCCCGTGGATCGACGCCAGGTCGTTCGTGATCGACCTGAGCGCCCGCAAGGTCGGCGGGCTCGACCTCGGCTGAGCCGTCGTCGGCCCCCTTCTCCCACCTGCCGGCCCACGACCCGGCCGGCACTTCGACTCACTGGCACTTCTCGCAAGGAGCCGTCCTTCTCATGCGCGCGAACCGAATCCGTCATGCCCGCCGGGCCGCCGTGGGCCTGTCCGTGGCCGCGCTGGCCGCCGGCGCGACGACCGCGGCCGGCCCGGCCACCGCCCAGCCCCAGGCCGCGCCCGCGCCTGCCGCCGACTGCAGCGCCGCCTACCGCATCGAACAGAAGCTCACCAGCGGCACCACCTGGCGCATGTGCTGGCGCTACGACAGCAAGGCCGGGCTCGTCCTGGAGAAGATCTCCTACCAGCCCAAGGGCGAGACCAAGCCCATCAAGGTGCTCAACAGCGCCCGCCTCGGCCAGATCCACGTCCCCTACGACGACGGCAGCGTCGAGTACGACGACCTCACCGGCTTCGGCTTCGCCCAGGGCCTGGTCAACCTCGCGCCCGGCGAATGCCCCGGCGGCACCATCAAGACCGTCAAGGTGCCCGACGCCTGGCAGGACCCGAACGTCAAGGGCCTGTGCACCACGACCCGTTCGCGCGGCCACGCCTACCGCATGCAGGGCGACACAGCCAACAAGGTCTACCAGGCCCAGGGCAAGGACCTGCTCGTCTACACCGTCAACCAGGTCGGCTGGTACGAGTACATGACGGAGTGGCGCTTCCAGGACGACGGCACCGTCACCATGAACGTCGGCGCCACCGGCAGTCTGTCCTACGAGGACTACGACGCCGGCGACGGCCGCGGCTGGCCGATCGGCGACGGCGACCGCGCCAAGGCCACCAGCCACAGCCACAACGTCTTCTGGCGGCTGGACTTCGCCCTCGACGGCTCCACGAAGAACACCGTCGAGCAGTACGACTCGACCGTCTCCGCGCCCGTCGCCGGCAACCGCGCCCCGACCACGAGGACCACCCGCACCAAGGTCACCAAGGAGCTCGCGGGCGACGCCAAGAGCTACCGCTGGTGGCGGATGGTCAGCGCGACCGGCAAGAACAAGGACAAGCACCCGCGGTCCTACGAGATCGTGCCCGGCACCAGCACCAAGTACCCGGGCCGCAGTTACACCAAGCACGACCTGTACGTCACCCAGTACAACGCGTGCGAGAAGTTCGCCAGCCACAACCCCGGCTGCCCCGGCACCCAGTCGAAGTCCGTCGACAAGTGGGTGAACGGCCAGGCCCTCACCCACCCCGTGGTGTGGATGAACGTGGGCTTCCACCACATCGCGCGGGACGAGGACCAGCAGCCGATGCCGGTCCACTGGCAGGGCTTCTCCATCGTCCCGCGCGACGTCACGGCTATGAATCCGCTCACTCCGGGCGACCTCGCGTGGCAGAACGGCCACTGGCGGCCGCGCAGTTGAGAAACGACCTGCGCATCCGGCTGCACCGCCGACCGCTCGCGGAGTAGGCTTCCTTGATCGTTGGGACGGGGAGAGCTCGGGGGAGCGGAAGGCGGTGCGCGGGTGGGCTCGGGAGGGCTGGAGCTGCCCCCTGGTGACGAGGGTCACGAGGGGGACTCGACAGACGGCCCGCCCGGCACGGTGTCACTGGCCCGTCCCATGGAGACGGGTTCCATCGGGCCGGAGCTGGAATGGGACGCCGAGGCCTGGCGCGAGGTGCGCACCCGCGCCCAGCGCGCGGGCCGTGCCTACATCTGGCTGAACCTGGTCGAACAGCGGCTGCGCACGGTCGTCGCCGCGGTGCTGCGGCCCATCTACGAACCCGTCCACGGCGACGACTGGGTCGTCGCCGCGGCCGGACCGGCCGGACAGGAGTGGGTGCAGCGCGCGGGCGCCGTCCGTGAAGTCAGCCGCCGCAAGGGCTACTTGCTCGACCCGGCCGACGACAACGTGCTCAGCTTCCTCACCCTGCCCCAGCTGCGCGAGCTGATGGTGCAGCACTGGCCCTGCTTCGAGCCGTACGTCGACGACCGGCGGGACGTCGAACTCGCCCTGGATGAGCTGGAGGTGACCCGCAACGTCGTCTCGCGCAACCGGGCCCTGTCCGAGGCCGTGCTGAACCAGGCCGAACGGGCCTCGGCACGGCTGCTGGAGACGCTCGGCGCGGGCGGCGACGTGCCCTCCGCGCGCCGGCTGCCCGTCGACGCCGTGGAGGATCTGGTCGGCGACCGGTACGCGGACGTGGTGGCGGTGCACTCCGACCGGGTGCGGCTGATGCGCCAGTTCCCGGCCGAGGACATCTTCGGCGGCGCCCGCCGCCTGGACGCCTTCGGCATCGGCCTCAACCTGCTCGTGCAGAACTTCTCCGGACGCCGACTGGTACGGCTGGCCGAGGCCGGCTGCCGGGTGCGGCTGCTGTTCCTCAACCCGGCCTCCAGCGCGGTCAAACGGCGCGAGCGCGAGCTGGGCATCAAGCGGGGCGAGCTGTCCCGGGGCGTGGAGATGAACATCCTGCACATGCGGCGGGTGCGCTCCCGGCTGCGCGACCCCGGCGCCTTCGAGATCCAGGTGTACGACGAGACGCCCCGCTTCACGGCGTACCTCGTGGACGGCGACGGCTCCGACGGCATAGCGGTCGTGCAGTCCTATCTGCGCCGGTCACGGGGCATGGAGGCGCCGGTGCTGGTGCTGCGGGCCGGCAACCGGGTCGTAAAGCCGGGCGAACCCTACGAGGCGGACGAGGCCGGGCTGTTCCCGACGTACCGGGAGGAATTCGAGACGGCGTGGGCGGATTCGCGCCCTGTGTCCTGAACCGCCCCGCCGGGTCAAGCGGAACGCGGTCCTCTGGTTGTCAGTGGTCCATGGGAAGGTGGGGACCACTGGGGGAGAGCACCACCAAGAAGGGGGACCGCCCATGGGCTGGCACCGTGAGCTGCTGATCGGATTCGACCTGGAGACGACCGGGACGGACCCGCGCGAGGCGCGCATCGTCACGGGCGCGGTGATAGAGGTCAGGGGCGGACAGGTGCTGGGCCGCCGCGAGTGGCTGGCCGATCCCGGCGTGGAGATCCCGGCGGACGCGGTCGCGGTGCACGGCATCAGCAACGAACGCGCGTCGGCGGAGGGCCGCCCCGCCGACGAGGTGGCCGACGCCATGGCGGACGTCCTGGTCACCTACTGGAAGACGGGCGTGCCGGTCGTCGCCTACAACGCCACGTTCGACCTCACCCTGCTCTCCGCCGAACTGCACCGGTACGGCCTGCCGTCCCTGCGCGACCGCCTCGGCGGCGTCGACCCGGCCCCGGTCATCGACCCGTACACCATCGACCGCTGGGCCGACCGCTACCGGCGGGGCAAGCGCAACCTCGAAGCGGTCTGCGCCGAGTACGGCGTCCCGCTCGACTCCGCGCACAACGCCTGTGCGGACGCCGTGGCCGCCGCGCGGCTCGCCTGCGCGATAGCCGACCGCCACGCCAAGGTCGCGGCGCTCGGCGCGGCGGAGCTGCATCGCCGCCAGATCGAGTGGTACGCCGAATGGGCGGCCGACTTCCAGGACTTCCTGCGCCGCAAGGGCGACACGGAGGCCGTGGTGGAGGGTGCGTGGCCCCTCCGGGGGGTGGCGGCGGAGGGCGTGCGGGCCAGGTAGCGCCGGTTCGTGGGGTGCGGGTGTGTGGGGGCTGGTCGCGCCCACGCGGTGGAGCCACATCTCGACTCAGCGCCGCGCCACTTAGAGGGGTTGGTGTCGACGTCTCTCGGGCGAGTGACGGCGTGCGGGCGCCGGGCGCGCAGTTCCCCGCCTTCCTTCAGGGCGTCGGGCCTCAGCCGCGCCGCCAGGGCCCGTGGCTCAGAACGGGTACCACCGCACGCTCTCGTCCCCATCCCGCAGTGACGCCACCCGGCGCTCGAACTCGGCCCGTGCCTTCGGGTTGGCCGGCGCGTGCTGGGCGACCCATGCGCAGCTCGCGGTCTCCCGCGCCCCGCGCAGCACGTCACAGCCCTCCCACTCGCGGACGTCCCAGCCGTAGGCGGAGGTGAAGGAGTCGTACGCCTCGGGCGGCAGTCCGTAGCGGTCGCGGGACAGGGCCATGACGACGAGGTCGTGCTCGCGGAAGTCGGCGGCGAAGGTCTCCAGGTCGACGAGCACGGGACCCTCGGGCCCGACATGGACGTTGCGCGGCAGGGCGTCGCCGTGGATCGGGCCGGGCGGCAGCTGCGGGGTGAGCGCGGCCGCGGCCGCCGTGAAACCGTCGCGGCGCTCACGGAGGTACGCGGCGTCCCCCGGGTCGATCGCGTCCCCGGCCAGCCGCAGCCAGCGCTCCACCCCGCCCAGCAGTTCACGGGGCGGCAGAGCGAAGGAAGCGGCGGCAGGGAGCGGCAGCCGGTGCACGGCGCGCAGGAGTGCGGCCAGGTCGCGGGGCCCGGCGGGCCGGACCGGGTCCGGGAGGCGGTGCCAGACGGTCACCGGGTGGCCCTCGACGAGCCGCACCTCGCCGGAGGCGGCCCGTACGGCGGGCACGTCCGCCTCCGCCAGCCAGGTCGCGACGGCCAGCTCCCGCCGCGCCCGGTCCAGCAGTTCGGCGTCACGGCCCACCTTGACGACGAGGTCGTCGCAGGCGAACACGGCGTTCTCGCCGAGGGCGAGCAGCCGCGCCGGCCCGGCCCTCTCCGGCAGCACCCGCGCCGCGGCCAGCACGTGCCGGGCCCGTGCCTCGTCCATCCGTCCGCCTCCATGCCGTCCCGCCGTGGGCTGTTCCGCGCTGTTCAGGGCGTGATCCAGTCTCGCATCCGCCGTGCTTGCACCATGCTCGCACCGTGCCTGCACCGTCACCGTGCTCGCACCCGCGCATGCTGTCGCACGATACGTCTCGTCTCTTTTCGGTTGCACGAGACGTATCGTCTCGCTTAGCCTGCTGCGCATGACGACGAAGCCCGCACACATCGCCATGTTCTCCATCGCCGCCCACGGCCATGTGAACCCCAGCCTTGAGGTGATCCGCGAACTCGTCGCCCGTGGTCACCGGGTGACCTACGCGATCCCGCCGATCTTCGCGGAGAAGGTCGCGGCGACCGGCGCCGAGGTGAAGCCGTGGACGTCCGTCCTGCCCACCCCGGACGACGACCCGGACGCGTGGGGGACCACGCTGCTGGACAACGTGGAGCCGTTCCTCGACGACGCCGTCCAGGCGCTGCCGCAGCTGATCGAGGCGTACGAGGGCGACGAACCCGACCTCGTGCTGCACGACATCACCTCCTACCCGGCCCGTGTCCTCGCCCACCGCTGGGGTGTGACGGCGATCTCCCTGTCCCCGAACCTCGTCGCCTGGGAGGGCTATGAGCAGGAGGTCGCCGAGCCGATGTGGGAGGAGCCGCGCAGAACCGAGCGGGGACGCGCCTACTACGCCCGGTTCGAGTCCTGGCTGAAGGAGAACGGGGTGGACGTCCACCCCGACCCCTTCCTCGGCCGGCCCGGCCGCTCCCTGGTGCTGATCCCGAAGGCGCTCCAGCCGAACGCCGACCGGGTCGACGAGAAGGTGCACACCTTCGTCGGCGCCTGCCAGGGCGACCGCTCGCGGGAGGGGGACTGGCAGCGGCCCGCCGGAGCCCGCAGGGTCGCCCTGGTCTCGCTCGGCTCGTCCTTCACCAGGCAGCCCGCCTTCTACCGCGAGTGCGTCAGGGCCTTCGCGGGCCTGCCCGGCTGGCACCTGGTGCTCCAGATCGGCGCGAACGTCGACCCGGCCGAGCTGGGGGAGATCCCCGACGGCGTGGAAGTCCACTCGTGGGTACCGCAGTTGGCGATCCTGAAGCAGGCCGACCTGTTCGTCACCCACGCCGGGGCCGGTGGCAGCCAGGAGGGGCTGGCGACGGCCACGCCGATGATCGCCGTGCCGCAGGCGGTCGACCAGTTCGGCAACGCCGACATGCTCCAGGGCCTCGGCGTGGCGCGCCATCTGCCGATGGAGGAGGCCACCGCCGAGAACCTCCGCGCGGCCGCGCTCGCCCTCGTCGACGACCCCGAGGTCGCCCGCTGGCTGGAGGCCCTGCGGGCGGAGATGGCCCAGGAGGGCGGCACCCGGCGGGCCGCCGATCTCATCGAGGCCGAGCTGCCCGGGTGACAGCGCACAGGCAGGGCCCGTCGGCTCTCCCGGAGACCGACGGGCCCTGCCCTGCCGTGTGTTGTCAGACCTTCACGGGCTGGTGCTCGCGCACGTCCTGCTCCGGGGCGGCGTCCGGGACATCGTCGTGCGAGAGGTCCGGGAGCCGGTTCATCCAGCGGGGCAGGTACCAGTTGCGCTCGCCGAGCAGGGCCATGACCGCCGGGAGCAGCACACCGCGGATGATCGTCGCGTCGATGAGGACCGCGGCCGCGAGGCCGACGCCCATCTGCTTCATCGACTGCATGGACAGCGTGCCGAAGATCGCGAACACGGCGACCATGATGACCGCGGCGCTGGTGACGACGCCGGCCGTGGTGACCACACCGTGCGAGATCGCCTCGTTGGTGGAGCGGCCGCGCAGCCGGGCCTCACGGATCCGGGAGACCACGAACACGTGGTAGTCCATCGACAGGCCGAACAGGATGACGAACAGGAACAGCGGCAGCCAGCTGATGATCGCGCCGACGCCCTCCGCGCCCACCAGCGAGGCGCCCCAGCCGTGCTGGAAGACGGCCACGAGGATGCCGTAGGCGGCGCCCACCGACAGCAGGTTGAGCACGATCGAGGTGATCGCGATCGTCAGCGAGCGGAAGGACAGCAGCATCAGCAGGAAGGCGAAGACCACCACGAAGCCGAAGACCGGGACGACCGAGCGGACCAGTTGGTCGTTAAAGTCGCTGGAACCGGCGACCTGTCCGGTGATCGGCGCCTGGACGCCGGCGACCTTGCCCAGCGTCGCGGGCCGCACCTCGTCGCGCAGCTTGTCCAGGCTCTCGCCCGCCTTGTCCAGGTCGGAGCCGCCCACCAGCGGGACGTAGACGAACGCGATGTTCTGCGCGTCGTGCAGCTTGATCTCGACCGGGCCGCGGGAGGCGCCCGAACTGATCGCCTGCGCACGGAAGTCGGCGAGGGCGGCCTTCACCTCGGGGGCGTTGATGTCGCCCGCCTTGACCACGACCTCGGCCGGGTCGGAGCCGCCGGGGAAGGCCTCGTTGACGCGGGTGTAGGTCTGGACGATGGGCAGCGAGTCGCCGAACTCCTGGTCCAGGGTGAGGTTCTGGGTCTTCATGCCGACCGCGGGCGCGGCGACGGCCAGCAGCGCGCCGGTCGCGACGACCACCGAGACGACCGGCTTGGCCAGCACGCCCTTGAGCACGGCCGTCCAGAACCGGCTCTGGTCGTTGCCGTCGCCGCCCTTGCGGCGCAGGAAGGGAATGCGGCCCTTCTCCACGCGCTCGCCCAGCAGCGACAGCAGCGCGGGCAGCACGGTGACCGAGCCGACCATGGCGACCGCCACGGCCATCAGCGAGGCCAGGCCCATCGCCTCGAACTCGGCGAGGCCGGTGAAGAGCATGCCCGCCATCGCGACGCACACCGTGACGCCGGAGACCACGATGGCCCGGCCGCTGGTGGCGGCGGCGATCCGCAGCGCGGTCTGCGGGTCCCGGCCGGCCGCCCGCTCCTCGCGCTCCCGGCGCAGATAGAACAGGCAGTAGTCGACGCCGACCGCCAGGCCGACGAGCAGCATCACGGAGCTGGCGCTGTCGCCCATCGGCTGGACATGGCTCGCGAGACCCATCAGGCCCATCGTCGCCATGATCGCGGTGATCGCCAGCAGCACCGGCAGCAGGGCCGCCACCAGGGCGCCGAAGGCGATGAGCAGGATGCCGAGCGCCACCGGGACGGCGGAGTACTCGGCCTGCTGGAAGTCGTCGCCGAACGCGTCGTCGAACGTCTTCATCATGCTGGCGCCGCCGATCTCCTCGACCCGCAGCGACTCATGGTTGCGCTGGACCTTCTCGACGGCGTTCAGCACCGGCTCCACGCGCTCGCCGGCGGTGTCCGAGGCGCCGCGCATGTCGAACTGCACCAGCGCGCTGCGGCCGTCCTCGGAGATCGTCTGCGTGTCGTACGGCGAGCGGACGTCGGAGACCTTGCCGGTGGCCTCGACGGCCTTCATGACCTCGTCGACGGCGGCGCGGAACTCGGTGTCGGTGGCCTTGACCGAGCCGTTCTTCGACTGGATCAGGACCGTCTCGCCGGCCGGCTCCTCGATGCCGGCGTCCTCGGCGATCTTCGCGGCGGTGTGTGTCTCGCCCTTGAGCTGGTCACTGTCCTTGACCTCGACGGTGCCGACGGCCGAGCCGAGAACCATGGTCGCGACGACGAAGAGCACCCAGATGCCCACGGCCGCCCATCGGTGGCGGGCACTCCAGCCGCCGGCCCGCGCGGCGAATCCGCGCACTCTCGTTTGTTCTTTCGTCATGACGGGCTGCCCCCTATTGAGCGGTGACAGCCCCCTGCCGTCACCCTTCGAGTCGAAGATATGGGCGGGATAAACGCTTCTCGTCCTGCTGTCCGGTGAAAACCGACGGACCGGCTTCATCCCCTCGTAGGCCTGATCCCTCCCCTTCACGTCGGAGGTTGGCCCCTACATCTGTTCGAACACCTCGGGGAAGGTGATCAGGGTCCAGACATCCGGTTTGTGATGACGAAACCTTGTTGAACAAGTCACAAGTGCGTGTAGGTGTTGATCCGCGCGCACGCATCCGCCAAAGTTTCGCGAGGCCTCCCCGGGCCCGCGAGCAGGGGAGACGCCTCGACGCGGCCGCCGTGCCCGCCCCCACGGGGCACGGCGGACGCCGAGGCCCCGCAAGCCCCGCATCAGCCATGAGACCGGCCTAGGGTGTGTCCATGACGACGTATGCGGCACTGCTGCGCGGGATCAACGTGGGCGGCAGCAGGAAGGTTCCGATGGCCGAACTGCGCACGCTGATGGAGGGCCTCGGGTACGACGGCGTGCGCACCTATCTGCAGAGCGGACAGGCCGTGTTCGCCACCGGGCAGGGCGACGAGGAGAGCCTGGGCGCCGAACTGGCCGCCGCGATCGAGAAGCACTTCGGGTTCGGCGTCGACGTGATCGTCCGCGACCACGCCTACCTCAGGGCCGTCGCCGACGACTGCCCCTTCCCGGCCGCCGACCTGGAGCCCAAACAGCTCCACGTCACCTACTTCTCCGCCCCCGTCACCGAGGAACGCTTCGCCGAACTCGACCGCGCCGCCTACCTTCCCGAGGAGTTCCGGCTCGGCGACCGCGTCCTGTACCTGTACGCGCCGAACGGCCTCGGCCGCTCCAAGCTGGCCGGCGACCTCGCCAAGCCCAGACTGAACAAGGGGCTCGTCGCCACCAGCCGCAACTGGAACACCGTTCTGAAACTGGTGGAGTTGACCGAGGAGGCCTGACCGCGGCCGCCCGGCGGTGATCAAACCCCGGGCACCGCGGCCGCCGCCTGTGCCAGGCTCGGCCGTATGCGCTACGTCATCATCGGAGCAGGAGCCGTCGGCGGCACGATCGGCGGACGGCTCGCCCAGTCCGGCCACGAGGTGGTGCTCGTGGCCCGCGGCGCCCATCTGCGGGCCCTGCGGGAGCACGGGCTGCGGCTCACCACCCCCGACGGCACCCACACCCACCGGCTGCCGGCCGTGGACGGCCCCGAGGCGCTCGGCGAACTGCGCCCGGACGACGTGCTGCTGCTCGCCGTCAAGACGCAGGACAGCGCCGCCGCGCTCGCCGCCTGGGCGCCACGCCCCGTCACCGGGGGCGGCACCGCCGCCGAGCGCCTCCCGCTGCTGTGCGCCCAGAACGGCGTCGAGAGCCAGCGCCTCGCCCTGCGCCTGTTCCGGCACGTCCACGGCGTCTGCGTCTGGCTGCCCTGCACCTATGCCGAACCCGGCGCCGTCTCCGCCGCGGGCACGCCGCTCACCGGCATCCTGCACCTCGGCCGCTTCCCGCACGGCACCGACGACACGGCCCGGCGGATCGCCGCCGACCTGGAGGCGTCGCACTTCGAGGCGCCCGTCGTCCCGGACGTGACCCGCTGGCAGTACGCCAAGCTGCTGGGCAACCTCGGCAACGCCCTGGAGGCCGTCACTGGGCCGGTCGCCGACGAGGAGGCCGTCGCGCTGTACGACAGGGTCCGCGCGGAGGGCGTGGCCGTGCTCGACGCCGCCGGGATCGAGTACGCCGATGCCGAGGAGCAGCGGGCCGTGCGCGGTGACAAGGTCACGCTCGTCCCGCTGCCGGGCGCCCCGCGCGGCGGCGGTTCCTCCTGGCAGTCGCTCGCCCGCGGCACCGGCACCATCGAGGCCGACTGGCTCAACGGCGAGATCGCCCTGCTGGGCCGTCTGCACGGCGTGCCCACCCCGCTGAACGACCTGCTCCAGCGGCTCGCCGACACCTTCGCGCGCGAACGCCGGGTGCCCGGGTCCCTGCCCGTGGCGGAGCTGCTGCGGCTGGCCGAGAAAGCGGCCGCGCAGGGGTGAGGACACCCCGGCCGGGCACGCACGACGGACGGTCACACCCGGCCGAGTGGCCCATCGGAACGGCAGCCGATTGGACCAGATCCCTGCGCCAATCGGACCATAGGGTCGAAGTCATGACCCATGGATCGCCCACCCGAGTCGACTTCTGGCTCGACCCCGCCTGCCCCTTCGCCTGGATCACCTCCCGCTGGCTGCTGGAGGTCGAGCGCGAGCGCGCCCTCGACCTCCGCTTCCACCCCATGAGCCTGTACCTGCACAACATCGGCAACGAACTCCCCGACTGGTACCGGGAACTGGTCGACAAGTCGATCGGCCCGGTGCGGGTCGCGGTGGCCGCGGCCGACCGGCACGGCGAGAAGGTGCTGCGCGACCTGTACACCGCGTTCGGCACACGCATCCACGAGCGCGGGAGAACCGACTTCGACGCCGTGGTCACCGAGGCGCTCGCCGAACTCGGCCTCGACGCGGACCTGGCCGCCGCCGCGCACGACACGTCGTACGACGAGGCGGTGCGGCGCAGCCACGAGGCGGGCGTCGAGCCGGACACGGGCGGCTACGTCGGCACGCCCACCCTGCACGTGGACGGCACGGTGTGGTTCGGGCCGGTGCTGCGGGCCGTCCCGCGCGGCGCACGGGCCGCGGAACTCTTCGACAGCTTCCGGGTGCTGGCGGGTGAGAGCGACTTCTTCGAGCTCAAGCGCACCCGCACGGGCGGCCTGTCCTTCGACTGAGCCGGCCGAGCCCCGGAGCGACGGTGTCGTGCGGCTCTGTCAGGCGGTTCGCCGCAGCAGGGGCCGCCGGGCGGTGTCCGGCGCCTGCTGAGCCGGGGCGGCGCCCCGTGCCCCGAAGGCAGCCTGGTCGTAGCGCTCCAGCAGCACACGCGCCACCTCCGGCGCCGGGCCCAGCACCTCGGCCAGGACGTCCGCCTCCGCCGCGCCCCGCGCGATACGGTCCGGCAGGAAACCCGGGGCGAGCACGTACGGCGCCACCGCTACCCGCTCGCAACCGAGGGCGCGCAGCTCACGCACCGCGTCCTCGGTGCGCGGCAGGGACGCGGAGGCGAACGCGGGCCGCACGGCGCACCAACCGGTGTGCCGCCACTCCCGCGCGATTGCTGCGATCACCGCGATCGCCTCCGGGTCGGTGGACCCCGCCGAGGCCAGCACGACCCCGGTCGAGGACTTGTCGGCGGGCGTCAGGCCCGCCTCGTACAGCCGGCGCTCCAGAGCGCAGAGCAGCAGCGGGCTCGGGCCCAGGACCTCCGCCTGGCGGACCCGCAGTCCCCGCGGCGCGTCCCGCAGGACCGCCGGGATGTCGGCCTTCGCGTGGAAGGCACGGGTCAGCAGCAGCGGCAGGGCGACCACGTCCTGGACGCCCTCCGCCGCGAGCGACTCCAGCACCCCTTGTACGGAAGGGATGTTGAAGTCCAGGAAGCCGGTCTCCACGCGCAGCCCGGGCCGCAGCGACCGTACCCGCTCCACGAGGGTGTGCACGGTCGCGGCGTGCCGCGCATCGCGGCTGCCGTGGGCGACGACGAGGAGAACCGGCTGCTGGGACATGGTGGTTCAGCCCTTCACCAGCAGACCGCGGCTGCGCAGCACGGCTCGCTCCAGCGGGCTGAAGATCAGCAGATCGATGGCGATACCGACGGTCAGGATGAGCAGGATCGCCAGGAACACCATCGGCATGGAGCTGGCGTTGCGGCCGTTCTCCAGCAACTGGCCGAGTCCTACGCCCAGATCCGGCGAGGAGGCGATGATCTCCGCGGCCATCAGCGAACGCCAGGAGAACGCCCAGCCCTGCTTCAGACCCGCCAGATAACCCGGCAGCGCGGCCGGCATCACGACATAGCGCGCGCCCTTGATCCCGGTCGCGCCCATGGTGCGGCCCGCCCGCAGGAACAGCGGCGGCACCTGGTCGATGCCGGACACCAGACCGTTGGCGATGGACGGCACCGCGCCCAGCAGGATGACCGCGTACATCATCGAGTTGTTCAGACCCAGCCACAGCACGGCCGGCGGCACCCAGGCCACCGACGGCAGGGACTGCAGCCCGGACAGGATCGGCCCGATCGCCGCGCGGACGAACTTCACCCGGGCCACCAGCAGGCCCAGCGGCGTGCCGATCGCCAGGGCCAGCAGGAAGCCCAGCAGACCGCGCGAGACGCTGGTCCAGATGTACTCCAGGAGCGTGCCCTTCAGCCACGCGTCCTGGACCTCCCCCCAGACCTCGCCGGGCGAGGGCAGCTTGGTCGGATCGTCGACGATCTTCAGCGAGACCAGGGCCTGCCAGACGACCACCACCAGCGCGACCGCCACGATCGGCGGCAGGATCTTGTCGACGAACGTCTTGCGGAACGGCGTCCGCGTGACCGCCCGGGACTCCAGCGCGTCCAGGCCGGCCTCCAGACCGCCCAGCGCGGCGCCGTCCTTGACGGAGGTGTCCGTCGTCGTCTCAGTGCTTGCCATGACGGCGGATCTCCCCACGCAGTACGTCCGTGATCTCCAAGGACAGTTCGGCCACCGGGGCGTCCTCGATGCGCCGCGGCTGCGGGATGTCCACCCGCCACTCGCGGGCGATCCGGCCCGGCTTCGACGACAGCAGCACCACGCGCTGCGCGAGCCGTACCGCCTCGCGGACGTTGTGCGTCACGAACAGCACGGACAGGCCCGTCTCGGCCCAGATCCGGGTCAGTTCGTCGTGCAGCACGTCCCGGGTGATGGCGTCGAGCGCGGCGAACGGCTCGTCCATCAGCAGCAGCCGGCTGTCCTGGGCCAGCGCGCGGGCCAGGGCCACCCGCTGGCGCATACCGCCGGACAGCTCGTGCACACGCTTGCCGTACGCGCCCTGGAGCCGTACCAGTTCGAGCAGCTGCTCGGTCCGGTCACGCCGCTCGTTCTTCGGAACCCCCCTGAGCTTCAGGGCGAGGTCGATGTTCTTGCCCGCGGTCAGCCACGGGAACAGGGCGTGCTCCTGGAACATCAGAGCCGGACGCCCGTCGGTGGTGATCTGCCCGGCGGACGGGGCATCGAGCCCCGCCACCAGGTTCAGCAGCGTGGACTTGCCGCAGCCCGACGCCCCCAGGAGGGTGACGAACTCACCCGGCGCGACATCGAGGCTGATGTCGTCGAGGACGAGCTGCTGCCCGGAAGGTCCGGCGAAGGACTTCGAGACGTGCTCGAGACGTGCGGCGTGCTCGACCGACTCGGCGGTCTCGGCCTTGGCTATCGCGGTGGCCATGGTCGTCACCTCCTGGGGAACGAAGGGGTCAGCGGGCTTACTTGGTGCCGAGTCCGGCGTCGTCGACCGAGCTCTCACCCGCGGCGGCGAGCACCTGGTTGAGCAGCTTGAGGTCGTAGATGCCCGCCAGCAGCGGGTCCTCCAGCAGACCGGCCTTCACCGCGTGCTGCGCCTCGGTGTTGAGGGTCGCCGCCAGCGGGTCGTTGGTGAACTGGATGGAGTTCCACGCGGGGTCCAGGACCTCGGGCTTGAGCTCCTTGCCCGAGTCGATGCCGAGCTGGGTGTTGGCCGCGGCCTTGGCCTCGTCCGGGTTGGCGTTGATCCACTTGTTGGTGTCGACCGACGCCTTCAGCACGGCCTCGACGGCCTTCGGGTGCTCCTTGAGGAACTTCTGCGACACGATGATGTTCGTGATCACGAACTTCTTGTCCGGCCACAGGTCCGCCTCGTCCAGCAGCACCTTCGCGCCCTCGGCCACCAGCTTGGACGCGGTCGGCTCCGGCACCCAGGCGCCGTCGATGGAACCGGCCTTGTAGGCGTCCGGCGTGACCTTGTTGTCCGTGCGGACCACGGACACGTCACCCTTGCCGCTCTCCGCGTCGACCTTCCAGCCCTGCTCCGCGACCCAGTTGAGCAGCGCCACGTCCTGCGTGTTGCCCAGCTGCGGGGTCGCGATCTTCTTGCCCTTGACGTCCTTGATGGACTTGATCTTGTCCGGGTTGACCACGAGCTTCACGCCGCCGGAGGCCGAGCCGCCGATGATGCGCAGGTTCGTGCCCTTGGACTTGGTGTAGCCGTTGATCGACGGGGACGGGCCGATCCAGCCGATGTCGATGGAGCCCGAGTTCAGCGCCTCGATCTCCGAGGGACCCGCGTTGAAGACCTGGTACTTGGCCTCCGTGGCGCCGAGCGCCTTCTGGAAGAAGCCCTTCTGGTTGCCGACCAGCGCGGTCGCGTGGGTCAGATTGCCGAAGTAGCCGATTCTGACGGAGTCGAGACCGTCGATCTTCACGGCGTCGGCGGCGACCTTCGCCTTCGGGGCGGCGTCGTCCTTGGAGTCGGAGCCGTAGCCGCAGGCGGCGAGGGTGAGCAGGGGGAGGGCGGTGATCACCGCGAAGGTGCGGCGGAGAGCGGAATTGGCAGGCACGGGAGGCTTTCCTCTCGTTGGCCCGGCGGTCACGAACTTCAGGTCGTGGCCGGGAGGTCGGCAGGTCTTCGTCTCTTCCGGGACGGCGGGTGGGGGGACAGGGCGCGCAGGCAGTGCGCGTACGTCATCGCACACATCGCGCCACCCCGCCCTGCCCGCTGCCGAGGGCGCCGCTGCCGACGCGGCCGCCTTCCTTGGCGAACGTGGAGTAGTAGTCGGTCGAGTTCATGTTCAGAAGTCCCACCCGTCGTCCTCGGAGTGGTCCTTGACCGGCTCCGGCGTGGCGAAGGACTCGCCGACCATCCCCGCGGTGAGCGTGGTGCCGTCGGCCGGATCGATCAGGATGAACGAACCGGTGCGGCGGGAGTCGGCGTAGGCGTCGACGGGCAGCGGTTCCGCGGTGCGGATCTTCACGCGCCCGATGTCGTTGGCGACGAGCTGCCCCGGGTGCGGGTGCAGGGACAGGTCGTCGAGGGTGAGCCGGGACGGGATGTCCTTGACGATCGCCTTCACCGTGCGCGTGCCGTGCTTGATCAGGACCCGGTGGCCCACGGTCAGCGGCTGGTCGGCGACATGGCAGACCGTGGCCTCCACGTCCTGCGTGGTCGCCGGCGCGTCCTTGGTCGGCACGATCAGGTCGCCGCGCGAGACGTCGATGTCGTCCGCGAGCAGCACCGTCACCGACTGGGTCGTCCACGCCACGTCGACCGGCCTGCCCAGCAGGTCGATCCCGGAGATCTTCGTGGTACGGCCGGACGGCAGGACGGTGACGTCCTCGCCGACGCGGAACGAACCGGCGGCGATCTGGCCCGCGTAGCCGCGGTAGTCGGGGTGCTCGGCGGTCTGCGGGCGGATCACGTACTGCACGGGCAGCCGCGCGTGGCAGTGCGCCAGGTCGTGGCTGACCGGCACCGTCTCCAGGTGCTCCAGCACGGTCGGGCCGCCGTACCAGTCCATGTGGGCGGAGGGCTCCACCACGTTGTCGCCCTCCAGCGCCGAGATCGGGATCGCGGTGACCTCGGGGACGCCCAGCTCGGTGGCGTAGGCGGTGAACTCCTCGGCGATCTTCGCGAAGACAGCCTCCTGGTAGGCCACCAGGTCCATCTTGTTGACGGCGAGGACGACGTGCGGCACGCGCAGCAGGGCGGCGATGGCCGCGTGCCGGCGGGTCTGCTCGACGACGCCGTTGCGGGCGTCGACCAGGACGACCGTCAGCTCGGCCGTGGAGGCGCCGGTGACCATGTTCCGCGTGTACTGCACATGCCCGGGGGTGTCGGCGAGGATGAACCGGCGCCGGGGCGTGGCGAAGTAGCGGTAGGCCACGTCGATGGTGATGCCCTGCTCGCGCTCGGCGCGCAGGCCGTCGGTGAGCAGCGCGAGGTCGGGGGCCTCCTGGCCGCGGTTGCGCGAGGCGTGCTCCACGGCCTCCAGCTGGTCGGCGAGGACCGACTTGGAGTCGTGCAGCAGCCGGCCCACCAGGGTGGACTTGCCGTCGTCGACGGAGCCCGCGGTGGCGAACCGCAGCAGGGTGGTGGCCGAGAGTTCCTCGGTCGTGGTGGTGCTCATGGCTAGAAGTACCCCTCGCGCTTACGGTCTTCCATCGCGGCCTCGGAGAGCTTGTCGTCGGCACGGGTGGCGCCGCGCTCGGTGAGCCGGGAGGCGGCGATCTCGGTGATCACGGCGTCCAGCGTGGTGGCGTCGGAGTCGACGGCACCGGTGCAGGACATGTCGCCGACCGTGCGGTAGCGGATCAGGCGCTTCTCGACGGTCTCGCCGTCCTTCGGCCCGCCCCACTCACCGGCGGTCAGCCACATGCCGCCTCGCTGGAACACATCGCGCTCGTGCGCGAAGTAGATCTCCGGCAGCTCGATGCCCTCGCGGTCGATGTACTGCCACACGTCCAGCTCGGTCCAGTTGGACAGCGGGAAGACCCGGACGTGCTCACCGGGCGCGTGCCGGCCGTTGTAGAGGTTCCACAGCTCGGGGCGCTGGCGGCGCGGGTCCCACTGGGAGAACTCGTCGCGCAGCGAGAACACGCGCTCCTTGGCGCGGGCCTTCTCCTCGTCGCGGCGGCCGCCGCCGAAGACCGCGTCGAACTTCTCCGCCTGGATCTTCTCCGTCAGCGGCAGCGTCTGGAGCGGGTTGCGGGTGCCGTCCGGGCGCTCCTTGAGGACACCGCGGTCGATGTAGTCCTGCACCGAGGCCACGTGCAGCCGCAGGTTGTGCGCGGCGACCGTGCGGTCGCGGTACTCGATGACCTCGGGGAAGTTGTGCCCGGTGTCCACGTGCAGCAGCGTGAAGGGCACCGGCGCCGGGGCGAACGCCTTCAGCGCCAGGTGCAGCATGACGATCGAGTCCTTGCCGCCGGAGAAAAGGATCACCGGCTTCTCGAACTCGCCCGCCACCTCCCGGAAGATGTGGACGGCCTCGGACTCCAGGGCGTCCAGGTGGGAGAGCGAGTACGGGGTGTCGGTGTCCTCGTGGAGGGTGGCAACCGTGGTCACGCCAGGCTCCTTTCGGTCAGCAGGGCGTACACCGCCGCCGCGGACTCCTGCACGGTCTGGTTCTGGGACTCGATCCGCAGATCGGGCGTCTCGGGCTCCTCGTACGGGTCGTCGACCCCGGTGAGCCCGGTCAGCTCGCCCGCGGCCTGCTTGGCGTACAGACCCTTGACGTCCCGCACGCTGCACACCTCGACGGGCGTGGCCACATGCACCTCGACGTACGCCGTCGAGTTCGCCTCGTGGCGCTTGCGCACGGCGTCGCGGCTGTCGGCGTACGGCGCGATGACCGGGACGAGGACCAGGACGCCGTTGCGGGCGAGGAGTTCGGCGAGGAAGCCGATGCGCTGGACGTTGGTGTGCCGGTCCTCGCGGCTGAAGCCGAGGCCCGCGGAGATGAACTCGCGGATCTCGTCGCCGTCGAGGACCTCGACGCGGTGGCCCTCCTCGCGCAGCCGGCCGGCCAGCTCGTACGCGATGGTGGTCTTGCCGGCGCTCGGCAGACCCGTGAGCCAGACGGTGGCTCCGGTCGTCACGTGCTTCTCCTGAGTCTGAGGGGTCTGAGGGCTCGTCATGCGTGCAGTCCGCACTCGGTCTTGGCGCGGCCCGCCCAGCGTCCGGCCCGCGCGTCCTCGCCTGCCAGCACCCGGCGGGTGCAGGGCGCGCAGCCGACGGAGGCGTAACCGTCCATCAGCAGCGGGTTGGTGAGCACCCCGTGTTCGGTGACATAGGCGTCGACGTCGTCCTGGGTCCAGCGGGCGATCGGGGAGATCTTGACCTTCCGCCGCTTCTCGTCCCAGCCGACGACCGGGGTGTTCGCCCGGGTCGGGGACTCGTCGCGGCGCAGCCCGGTCGCCCAGGCCTGGTAGGCAGTGAGCCCTTCCTCCAGCGGCCGCACCTTGCGGAGCTTGCAGCACAGGTCGGGCTCGCGGTCGTGCAGCTTCGGGCCGTACTCGGCGTCCTGCTCGGCGACCGTCTGCCGCGGGGTGAGCGTGATGACGTTGACGTCCATCACCGCCTCGACCGCGTCACGGGTGCCGATGGTCTCCTCGAAGTGGTAGCCGGTGTCGAGGAACACGACGTCCACGCCGGGCATCGCCCGCGAGGCCAGGTGCGCGACCACCGCGTCCTCCATGGAGGAGGTCACGCAGAAGCGCTTGCCGAAGGTGTCGACCGCCCACTTGAGGATCTCCAGCGCGGAGGCGTCCTCCAGCTCGCGGCCCGCCTGCTCGGCGAGCGCCTTCAACTCCTCGGCCGTACGCACTTCCTGAGCCGTCGTCATGACTCGTCCCCTCCGCTTGAGTTGGGCTGAAGTCCACGGGTCAGCAGCCCGAGGAACTTCAACTGGAATGCGCGGTTGCACGCCGCGCATTCCCAGGCGCCATGGCCCTGCTCGTTCGGACGCAGATCCTCGTCGCCGCAGTAGGGGCAGTAGAAGGGGGCGGCACGCTCGCTCACGACAGGGCCTCCTCGGAGGCACGCGCGGCCCAGGCCGCGAACCGCTCGCCGTCCTCGCGCTCGGCCTCGAACCGCTTGAGCACCCGCTCGACATAGTCGGGCAGTTCCTCGGAGGTGACCTTCAGGCCACGCACCTTGCGGCCGAATCCGGCCTCCAGACCGAGGGCGCCGCCCAGGTGCACCTGGTAGCCCTCGACCTGCTCGCCCTGGTCGTTCAGGACCAGCTGGCCCTTGAGACCGATGTCCGCGACCTGGATACGGGCGCAGGCGTTGGGGCAGCCGTTGAGGTTGATGGTGATCGGCTCGTCGAAGTCCGGGATGCGGCGCTCCAGTTCGTCGATCAGAGCGGCGCCGCGCGCCTTGGTCTCGACGATCGCGAGCTTGCAGTACTCGATGCCGGTGCAGGCCATCGTGCCGCGCCGGAACGGGGAGGGCTTGGCGGTGAGGTCCAGCGCCTCCAGCGCCTCGACCAGCGACTCGACCTGCCCCTCCTCGACATCGAGGACGATCATCTTCTGCTCGACCGTCGTGCGCACCCGGCCCGAGCCGTGCGCCTCCGCCAGGTCGGCGATCTTGGTGAGCGTGGTGCCGTCGACGCGGCCGACGCGCGGGGCGAAACCGACGTAGAAGCGGCCGTCGTTCTGCCGGTGCACTCCGACGTGGTCGCGCCAGCGGGCGACCGGCTGATCGGGGGCGGGGCCGTCGGCCAGCTTGCGCTTGAGGTAGTCGTTCTCCAGGACCTCGCGGAACTTCTCCGGGCCCCAGTCGGCGACGAGGAACTTCAGGCGGGCCCGCGTACGAAGACGGCGGTAGCCGTGGTCACGGAAGATCGAGATGACGCCCTCGTAGACGTCCGGGACCTCGTCCAGCGGCACCCAGGCGCCGAGCCGGACGCCGATCTTGGGGTTGGTGGACAGGCCGCCGCCGACCCACACGTCGAAGCCGGGGCCGTGCTCGGGGTGGTTCACGCCCACGAACGCCACGTCGTTGATCTCGTGCGCCACGTCCAGCAGCGGCGAGCCGGAGATCGCGGACTTGAACTTGCGGGGCAGGTTGGAGAAGGCCTTGTTGCCGATGACCCGGCGCTGGATCTCCTCGATGGCCGGGCTGCCGTCGATGATCTCGTCGGCGGCGATGCCCGCGACCGGGGAGCCGATGATCACACGCGGGGTGTCGCCGCACGCCTCGGTGGTGGAAAGACCGACCGCCTCCAGGCGGTTCCAGATCTCGGGCACGTCCTCGATGCGGATCCAGTGGTACTGGACGTTCTGCCGGTCGGTGATGTCCGCGGTGCCGCGCGCGAACTCCTGCGAGATCTCGCCGATCACCCGCAGCTGCTCGGTGGTCAGCCGGCCGCCGTCGATGCGGACGCGCAGCATGAAGAACTCGTCGTCCAGCTCCTCCGGCTCCAGGATCGCGGTCTTGCCGCCGTCGATCCCGGGCTTGCGCTGCGTGTACAGACCCCACCACCGCATCCGGCCGCGCAGGTCGTTGGGGTCGATCGAGTCGAAGCCGCGCTTGGAGTAGATCGTCTCAATGCGTGTCCGCACATTGAGACCGTCGTCGTCCTTCTTGAACTGCTCGTTGCCGTTCAGCGGGGTGAAGTGCCCCGCGGCCCACTGACCCTCGCCACGGTGACGGCTCACCTTGCGGCGGGGAGTCGCGGCAGCGGGGTTCTGCGGGTTGGCGGCCATGGTTGTTACGTCCTTCGGGACCGGGGAGCGGCTCTGACCTGCGCCTACGGGCGCATGGGGGCATACCCGCGCATCATCGCGCAGGGAACGCCGGGAAAGTCTGGAAAGGGGAACGCGGCAGTGCTGGTGGTGTCAGCTCGCCGGACAGATGGCGCTGGACACGCGGCCGAGGTCGACGTGCCGCCGACTCACCAAGGCAATTCCAGTTCCAGACATGACGGAAGCGTGTCACGGCGATCTGGACACAGTCCAGCTTCGTCCAACATGCGGACACCCTTGTCCCGGTATGTGGGACAAGGGTGTCCTCGGTCACACCGTCGGCGGACAGGCTTGTCGGCGCAGGTCAGGCAGGGTATGCGCCGGTCCAGGGGCCGGGTGTGGGCCGCACCGGCTCCTCCTCCACCTTGGTGTCGAACAGCTTGAAGCCGCGGCGCTGGTAGTTGTCCATCGCGAACTCGCCGTCCTTGCTGCATGTGTGCAGCCACACCCGCTTGGTCGGGGTGCGCCGCGGCCAGCGGTCCGCGAGGTCCCAGGCGCGGGCGGTGCCCACCGACAGCAGATGACCGCCGATGCGCCGGCCGCGGAAGGCGGGGATCAGCCCGAAGTACTCGATCTCCACGACGCCGTCGTCCTGCGGGCTCAGCTCCACGTACCCGGCGGGCGTGCCCCGCTCGTAGGCGACCCAGGTCTCCGCGCCGGGCCGCCCCAGGTGCTCCTGCCAGCGCGCGTACGTCCAGCCGAGCCGGTCGGTCCACAGGATGTCCCCGCCGACGGACGCGTACAGGAAGCGGCTGAACTCGGGCGAGGGCAGCTCGGCCCGCACGATCCGCACGGCGCCCTCCGGCGCGGCGGCCGGCAGGAGATCGGTGGGCGCGGTCTGCTCCAGGGACCAGGTGGTCACGACGACAGTGCTCATGTCCGTCAGGGAATCATCCCTTCCGCACATCTGTCGATCGGGTCCGGAGTACGGCCGTCAGGGCCGCCGCCGACGCCGCGGCCGCCCCGGGAGCGGTACGGCCGTCAGCCCGGATGGCGTCAGTCCGGGCGGCCGTCAGTCCAGGGCCCGGTCGATCTCGCGCAGCGGCAGCGCGAACAGCATGCGTCCCGACTGCGTCCACACCTCCCCGGTCCGCGCCCAGTAGGACAGGGAGGCGGTCGAGGTGCTCCAGCAGCGGGAGGCGTGGTCGGAGCCGCACTCGGTGACCCGGGCACCCTCGGTGTCCTGGCGCCACAGCGAGCCGGGCCCGTCCTCACCGGCCCGGCTGACGTACCAGCCCGAGCGGTACGACAGCACGCCGCGCACGTCGTTCGCCGCGGTGCCGAGCGTCTCGACGGGGTCGGCCTGTCCGGTGGCGCCCGGGGCGCCCGTGGCGAGGAGGCCGGAACGGTCCGGGTCGGTGCTGAAGGAGTAGCGCCGCAGCAGGGTGCCGTCCTCGCCGTCCCCGGCCGCGCGCTGGGTCAGGACCAGGCTGTCGGGTGCCGTGCTGCGGTCCAGGGAGAGGGCACCGGGGCGGGGCGCGCCGGGGGCGAGTCGGTAGGCGCCGACGGCGGGCAGGACGTACCGCAGCCCGTACGCCGACCAGCCCCCGGGCACCCGGCCGGCCGAGGGGGCGGACACGGTCGTGCGCAGGATGCGGTGCATGTCGTAGACGTACACGGCGTCGTCCGCGGTGACCAGCAGCTTGTCCTCGTACCAGACCATGCCGGACAGGTCGGAGGCCAGCGGCCGGTAGTCGCGCCCGTCGTCGACCGGTACGACGAGAAGGGCCGAGGTGTAGGCCGGGTGGTGGGAGGGGTCGGCGTCGACGAAGGAGACACGGGCGAGCGCCGGGCGCTCGGCCCGGGCCGAGGCGTCCGTCCCGCCGCCGGTGTCCGTCCCGTTCGCGGTGTCCGTCCTGTTTCCGGTGTCCGTGCCCGCCGTGGTCGTGGACCAGCCCGCGAGGACCACCCGGTGCGTGCCCCAGGCGCCGTCGTCGTCCGCGTCCGCGGAGGTGGTGACCGCCCCCGGGCGGCGGGCGTCGGTGTCGGCGGGGTCCCAGCAGTGGGCGCGGGTGGCGGTGGGGGCGACGGGCAGCGCGGCGCGCTCGGCGGTGGTGCACGAGTCCGCCGGGCGCAGGGTGTGGTCGGTGCGGGCGAGCAGGGTCCCGATGCCGACGGGGTGGCCCATCTCGCGGGTGAGGCGGTCCAGGGCACGGGAGGGTACGAGGTCCTCGGTCAGCCGGGCGGATCCGTCGGCGGCGAGGGTCTTCAGCGCGCCGGGGTCCTCGTCGACCGTCGCCTGGGAGACGCTGATCATGGTCGCGGCGCCGGTCAGCGCGAGCGCGGTCCCGGTCAGGAACGCGCGCAGCGCCCTGCCCCGTCTGCGTCGGCGGTGTCTGCCGCGATGCTTCATGAGCTCCCTCTCCAGGCTCGCCCGGGCCGGGTCAACTGCGCCTGGTGATCCGTACGTTGATCAAGACACAGTCGAGACGGCCTCAGCCGATGCTACGGCAGCGGGGTGGGCGGGCGGACGAGGACCGGGCAATTCGGCGGAGGAAGTCACCCGGGAGCGGAGCGGGTTCACCGCGCCGGACGGCGGAGACGGGGCTCCGGCCCCGTCGCCGGGTTCAGCGCTCCTGTGCCGGGTTCCGCACTCCCGGGCCGCGAGAGGGCCCTCGCCGGCCGGCTTCCCCTCAGGGCGCCGCGCCTCGGCGCGCCGCCCGTACCGCGGGTGCGCTGGAGTGCGGCAGCAGGTCGCCCGGATCGTCCGGCAGGAGAACCTCTACGTCCAGGTCCTCGCAGAAACGATACGGCCGATGCTCCAGGAACCCTTCCAGATACCGTCGGACCCGGGACATCTCGGCCCGTACCGTCACCGTGCGCCCACCGTCGCCGAACAGGTCCTCGGCCAGTCCCGCGGCGCTGCGCCCGGCCGGCCGTCTGGCCAGCAGAAAGAGCAACTCCGCGTGCCGGGGGCTGAGTTCGCGGCACCATTCACCCGCCCCGCCGGACACCGCCACCGACCAGCGGCGCGGCTGTGTCAGATCGAGCACGATCCGGGTGCCCGCGCGCGACTGCGGCCGGTCCGCCGCGGCGGACCGCACCAGCCAGCCCCCGGCCAGCGGCTCCAGCGTGCACAGCCCGAGCCCGGGCAGCCACCGCTGGCCCGCCGACAGGGACTTGGGCAGTACGGTCCGGCTCGTGTACGGCACGCCGGTGACCGCGGCCGTCCAGCCGTCCCGGTCCATCACCAGCGCGCGTCCGCCGATCCGGGCCAGCACCGGGGCCGCCACCGCCCGCAACCGCTCCAGCGAGGTCAGATGCAGTTCCCGCAGCCGCGCCTCGGCGAGCTTGGCCACCGCGTCGACCCAGGCGAGCGTGGCCGGATGCATCGTCTCCAGCGGCCCGCTCACATCGACCACGCCGATCAGCCGGCCGTCGCGCGGGTCGGTGATCGGCGCCCCCGCGCAGGTCCAGGTGGCGTGCGAGCGCACGAAGTGCTCGGAGGCGAACACCTGCACGGGCCGCCGTACCACCGCCGGCGTGCCCACCCCGTTGGTGCCGACCACGTGCTCGCGCCAGTCCGCGCCGATCTCTAAGCCCAGGCTGTCCGCCTTGCGCAGCACGGGCACGCTGCCCTCCCGCCACAGCACCCGGGCGTCCGCGTCCGCGACGACCATGATGTGCCGCGCGGCGTCCGCGACCGACAACAGGCCCTCCCGCAGCACCGACAGCACCGGGAGCAGCGGCGACTCCTCCCGGCGCCGGCGCACCTCGTCCGGTGTGAGCAGGCCCGAGCGGAAGTCGTGGTCGGGATCGACCCCGCCGCGCAGCATCCGTCCCCAGGAGTCCTCGATCACCGGCCGGGGCGCGAGGGGCGTCCGCTGCCCGGAGAGCGTCGCCTCGCGCACCGCGCAGAGCATCCGCGCCGCGTGCGCCGCGTCGAAGGCGGCCAACTGCGTCACGTTCATCGGCGGGTTCGCCACGGGATCCTCCCGGGAAAAGCTGTGCGGCGACCGGATGTCAAGCCCCTGGGGTCGACGGTTTCCGGTCGTGTACTGGCGGGTTCGTCCATACTGCCGCCCTTTCGGGACGGAGGGGCGCAGTCCGGTCATCGCCGTGCAAAGTTGCAACCCTCTGCAACCCTGGTGAACAGCAGTACGGTGATTGAAACTTGAGCGACGTCGCCCGTGCGGCGTCCATGGCCTTCTCAGGGGCCAGTCGTGCGGGGGTGGTGCCGTGTCGGCGCAGCACCACCCCCGGCGGCAGGGCGGGACTTCCCCCGCCGGCGGCGCGGAGCGCCCCCGGGTCACACCGGCGGCCGGGCCCGCTCCACGATCGAGGCCAGGTCCAGCGTGTGCGGCAGCGTCCCGAACGCCGCGCCCCCGTCCCTGCCCAGCCGGGCCGCGCAGAACGCGTCGGCCACCGCGGGCGGCGCGTACCGCACCAGCAGCGCCCCCTGGAGCACCAGCGCGAGCCGTTCCACCAGCCGCCGCGCCCTGGCCTCGATGCCCTCCAGGTCGGCCAGTTCCGTCAGCAGCCCCTTGATCGCCGCGTCCAGCCGGTGATCGGCCCCGCGTGCCTGCCCGACCTCCTGAAGGAACGCGTTCAGCGCCATCGGCTCGCGCTGCAGCGCCCGCAGCACATCCAGCGCCTGTACGTTCCCGGCGCCCTCCCAGACCGAGTTCAGCGGCGACTCCCGCACCAGCCTGGGCAGCCCCGAGTCCTCGACGTACCCGTTGCCGCCCAGGCACTCCGCCGCCTCCACCACGAGCGGCGTACAGCGTTTGGTCACCCAGTACTTGGCCGCCGGCAGCGCCAGGCGCAGAAACGCCCGCTCCTGCTCACCGCCGTCGTCGTACGCCGCCGCCAGCCGCAGCGCCAGGGTCGTCGCCGCCTCGGACTCCAGCGCGAGATCGGCCAGCACATTGCGCATCAGCGGCTTGTCGACGAGCTTCCCGCCGAACGCCTCGCGGTGCGCGCAGTGATGGACGGCCTGCGCGACCGCCTGCCGCATCAGGCCCGCCGAACCCAGCACACAGTCCAGCCGGGTCGCCGCCACCATGTCGATGATGGTGCGCACCCCACGCCCCCGCGCACCGACCCGGCGCGCCCAGGTGCCGTCGAACTCGACCTCGGCGGAGGCGTTCGACCGGTTGCCCAGCTTGTCCTTCAGCCGCTGGATCAGGAACACGTTCCGTGAGCCGTCCTCCAGCACCCGCGGCACCAGGAAACAGGTCAGACCGTCCGGAGCCTGCGCCAGCACCAGGAAGCCGTCCGACATCGGAGCCGAGCAGAACCACTTGTGCCCGGTCAGCTCGTACGTGCCGTCCTCGGCGAGCGGCCGCGCGGCCGTGGCGTTCGCTCGGACGTCGCTGCCGCCCTGCTTCTCCGTCATGCCCATCCCGAACAACGCGCCCGCCTTCAGCCGGGCGGGCCGCAGGTCACGGTCGTACAGGACGGACGTGAGCAGCGGCTCCCAGACGGCGGCGAGGTCCGGATCGGTGCGCAGGGCCGGGACGGCCGCGTGGGTCATGGACAGGGGGCACAGATTGCCCGCCTCGACCTGCGTCCACACCAGGAACGCCGCCGCCCGCCGCACATGCCCGCCCGGCCGGTTCCAGGCCGACGTCAGTCCCGCGGCCACGCCCTTGCCGAGCAGCCGGTGCCAGGCCGGATGGAAGTCGACCTCGTCGACCCGCCGGCCGTAGCGGTCGTGGGTGCGCAGCCGCGGTGGATGCTCGTTGGCCTGCACCCCCCACTCCTGCACCTGGGCCGAGCCGGAGGTACGCCCGAGCAGCGACAGCTCGCCCGTCGCCTCCGCGATCAGATCCGGGGCGAGATGCCGCTCGACCGCCTCCACGAGCACCTGATCGGTGCCGAAGACGTCGTAGCCGGTGAGCGCGGGAGGCTGGTTGGTCACGGTGTGGGTGCTGCGTGCCATGCACCGGAACCTACCCCGGTACGGGTAAGGGGGCACGAGGGGGACACGGTCCGCCGCCCGACCAGGGTGAGTGCACTCCGCCACGGCGGATACCGTTGGGTCGTGCAGCCAGCAAGTGAATCCCCCGGGAGACGGCGTTCCGGCCGTCTCCACCGCGCGCGTGCGCTCTACCGGAACGTCTCCAAGCGCAGGACGGCCTGGCTGCTGCTGAAGGACACCGTCAATTCCTGCATCGAGTACCGCATCCTCGGCCTCGCCGCGGAGGCCGCGTTCTTCACCCTGCTCTCCGTGCCGCCGCTGCTGCTCAGCCTGATCGGCATGCTCGCCTACGTCGACGACTGGACCGGCACCGACACCATCACCAGCCTGGAGACCAACCTCCTGGAGGCCTCCCGAACGGTCCTGTCCGAGAAGGGAGTGCACCAGATCGCGCGGCCGATCCTGGACGACGTGATGCAGGGCGGCCGCCCCGACATCATCTCCATAGGCTTCCTGTTCGCCCTGTGGTCCGGCTCGCGCGCGGTCAACGTCTTCATCGACACCATCACCGTGATGTACGGCCTCGACGGCGTCCGCGGCATCGTCAAGACGCGGCTGCTGGCGTTCGGGCTGTTCATCGTGGGCCTGCTGATCGGCTCGGTCGCGCTGCCGCTGATGGTGGCCGGGCCGGACGCGGTGCTGCGGGTCCTGCCCTGGTCCACGACGCTCGTCCAGGTGCTCTACTGGCCCGTCGTCATCGTGCTGTCCATCGCCTTCCTCACCACGCTCTACCACGTCTCCGTGCCCGTGCGCTCCCCGTGGATCGAGGACGTGCCCGGCGCGCTGGTCGCCCTCGGTATGTGGGTGCTCGGCAGCTTCCTGCTGCGCATTTACCTCACCAACACGGTCGAGGGCGCCACGATCTACGGCTCGCTGGCCGCCGCCGTCGCCGTGATGCTGTGGATCGGCGTCTCCGCCTTCGCCGTTCTGGTCGGCGCCGCCGTCAACGCGGCCATCGACCGGGTCTGGCCGGCCGCCGCGACCGCCGCCGCCCGTGAGGCCAACGAGCGGCTGCGGCAGCAGCAGGTCGCCGAGTACGTCGCCCGCGCCGCCGCCCACCGCGACGAGACCGACCCCGAGGATCCGGACATGCCGTCCGAGTTCCCCGAACGGTGGTCCCGCTTCCTGCCGCACGACGACGTCACCGCGCGCTTTCGCGCGCATGCGAAGAGTACGGAGAAGCCGGGGTCCGCGACGGGGGAGACTCCGCCGGAGAAGTGAGGGCCGGCGCCCCCGGCGCCGGGGAGCGGCCGTCGCCGAGGTGACCGGCCGGGACCGGCCGCCGGGCCCGCTCAGTCCTTCCAGGACGCCGCGGCCTCCCGTACGAAGTCCCCGAAGTCGCGCGGCGCACGGCCCAGGACCTGCCGGACGCCGTCCGAGAGGTGGGCGTTGCGCCCGTCGAGCAGGGTCTCGAACAGTTCGACGAGGAAGTCGGCCTCCTCGGCGGGCGTCCCGAACTCGGCGAGCATCTCACCGAAGGCACGCGCCGGCACCGCCCGGTACGGCAGTTCCCGCCCGGCCGCCACGGACACCTCCGCCATCGCGTCCCCGAAGGACAGCAGCCGCGGCCCGGACACCTCGATCTCCCGCCCCACGTACCGGTCGCCCGACGTCAGCGCGGCCACCACCACATCCGCGACGTCCCGCACGTCGATGAACGGCTCCCGCACGTCACCGCCCGGGAACACCAGCTCACCGGCCGCCCGGATGCCGTCCGCGAGCACGCCCTCGCTGAAGTTCTGCATGAACCACGCCGCCCGTACGACGGTCCAGTCCGCCCCCGACGCCCGGACCGCCTCCTCCGTCGCCAGCGCCTGCTCCTCACCGCGCGCCGACAGCAGCACCAGCCGCCGTGCGCCGAGCCCGACCGCTTCGCGGGCCAGCGCACCCATCTGCGCGGTGGCCTGCGGCGAGCCCACGTCGGTGGGGTGGACGAGGTAGACGGCGTCCGCGCCGCGCAGCGTCGGCACCCAGGTCCCCGGGTCGCTCCAGTCGAACCCGTCGGCCCGCGAGGCCGTCCGTACCGTCAGCCCCGCGGACTTCGCCGCCTCGGCCACCCTGCTCCCGGTGCGCCCCGAGGCACCCGTCACCACCACGGTCATGTTCTGTGTGCGCTGAGTCATGACCTCAGTCAACTGCCGTGCACGGCGCGGGCCCATCGCCGAACGGCTCATTGCCATAAGCGCGCGTCTACGCTGACTCCATGGACGCTCTCGCAGGTCTGCTCGAAGGGCCCCGGGCCCGCGGCGCCTTCATGATCCGGGCGTGTTTCGACCCGCCGTGGAGCGTGCGGGTGGAGGACCGGGCGCCGCTCACCGTGATGCTGGTGGTCCGCGGGGACGCGTGGGTCGTGCCGGACAGCGGCGAGAAGGTGCGACTGCGCGCCGGCGACCTCGCCGTCGCACGCGGCCCCGACCCCTACACCTGCGCCGACGACCCCGGCACCGCCCCGCAGGCCCTGGTCCTGCCCGGCGGCGAGTGCAGCTACCCCGACGGGCGGCCGCTCAACGGCTCCATGGACCTCGGCGTGCGGACCTGGGGCGACACCCTCGACGGCGGGACCGTGGTGCTCATCGGCACCTATCTGTGGCCCGGCGAGGTCAGCGGACGCCTGCTGGACGCGCTGCCGCCGCTGCTCACCCTCACCTCCGACACCTGGGACTGCCCGCTCACGCACCTGCTCATGGAGGAGATCGTCCGCGACGAACCCGGGCAGGAGGTGGTCCTCGACCGGCTCCTGGACCTGCTGGTCATCGCCGCGCTACGGGCCTGGTTCTCGCGGCCCGAGGCGGAGACACCCGCCTGGTACCGGGCGATGGCCGACCCGGTGGTGGGACGCGCGCTGCGGCTGATCCAGGACGATCCCGCGCACCCCTGGACGGTCGCGGGCCTGGCCGCGAAGGCCGGTGTCTCGCGCGCCGCCCTCGCGCGCCGGTTCGGCGAACTCGTCGGGGAGCCGCCGATGAGCTACCTCACCGGCTGGCGGCTGGCGCTCGCGGCGGACGCGCTGCGGGACACCGACGACACCCTGGAGGCCATCGCCCGGCGGGTCGGGTACGGCAGCGCGTTCGCGCTGTCCGGGGCGTTCAAGCGGGTGTACGGGGTGAGCCCACAGGAGCATCGGGCACGAGGGGCGTGAGGACGTGAGCGGCGGGTACGCGGAGCGGCCGTCCCGGGTCTCCGGGGCCGTGGTGTGGCGCAACAGCCCCGGGCCCGGTGGCGGACGTGTCCTGCCCGACGGATGCATGGATCTGCTCTGGCACGACGGGCGGCTGCTGGTCGCCGGGCCCGACACCCGGGCCTACGTCACCGACGCGGCGGGCGGAGCCTGGGCGGGCGTGCGCTTCCGGCCCGGGGACGGACCCGCTCTGCTCGGCGTCCCCGCCCATGAACTGCGCGACCGACGAGTGGAGTTGGCCGACCTCCGGCCCGCCGGTGAGGTGCGGCGCCTGGCGGCGCGGGTGGCCGCCGCCGGTGATCCGGCGCGCGGACTGGAGGACGTGGCGCTGCGGCTCGCGGGCGAGGCCGAACTCGGCGACCCGCTGCTCGGGCGGGTCGTCCAGGCGCTCGACGCGGGCCGTCCGGTGGCCGACGTGGCCGCCGAACTCGGCTTCGGGGAAAGGCAGTTGCACCGCCGGTCGCTGACCGCCTTCGGATACGGCCCCAAGACCCTCGGGCGGATCCTGCGCCTCCAGAGGGCCCTGGGGCTGGCCCGTTCCGGTGTCGCCCTGGCCGAGACCGCCGCGCGTGCCGGGTACGCCGACCAGGCGCATCTCACCCGTGAGGTGCGGGAGTTGACCGGCGCCACGCCGGGGCGGCTATTCGGCTGAGGACGCTTCGGCCGGGGCGAAGAGGTCGACCGCGTTGCCGTCGGGGTCGTGCACGACGGCGTACCGCTGGCCCCACGCGGTGTCCCAGGGCTTGAGCTCGCCGTGGTACCCCGCGCCGGTCAGCTCCTCGTACACGGTGTCCACCTCGGCGGGGCCGTCGCAGAGCAGGGCCAGGGCGCTGCGCGGGCCTTTGGTGGGGGCCCGCCAGCCCGGGTGGAAGGACCGCACGGTCTCCTCGGTGTCCAGCATCAGCCGTGCCCCGCCGGGCAGCCGGGCCTCCGCGTGCGGCTGCTGTTCGGAGCCGTCGGGGAAGGCGAAGCCGAGGCGGCGGTAGAAGGGGACGGAGGCGGCCATGTCGGTGACGATCAGGCCGATGGCGTCGAATCGTGGGCTCATGGCTCGACGGTAGGCGGGGTGGGGTGGGGGTGTCTTGAAGGAATCGGACATCCCCGTTCAGTCGAAGCTGACCGGCCCGTGTGGTGTCTCCACCGTGAACCGCATCCCCACCGGGCCCTCGGACAAAGGGAGTTCGACGTCCAGTGCGGCGAGCAGCGGGCGCAGCCCGTCCGGATCCGGGGTGGTGGCGGTGAGCGCGAGCAGGGGAGTGACGGGCAGCCCGGACGCCGAGGGGTGGGGCGAGGCGCCCCAGTCGATCAGGAACGGGACCAGACCGGAGGGGTGGGCGTCGGTGCCGTCGGTCAGCCGCCAGCTCAGCAGGGTGCCTTCGGGTGTGCGGCGGCTCATGGGGCGCGCGGGGCCCGGGTCGTAGCCGCGGGCGCGGGCGGTGGCGATCGTGGCGTCCAGGTCGGCGGGGTGGATCGCCCAGGTGACCGTGCGCGGCACGGGCAGCACGTCGACGGCGAACGGGCGTGGCCCGTCGTGTCCGGCCTGCTCGGGATCGGGGCCGATGATCTCCAGGTAGGCCGAACCCCCCAGTGACACCAGGTGGTTGCGGGTGCCGAGGCCGACGTGCACGCCGCCGGGGGCGGGCGTCACGCCGGTGCGGCGGGCGAAGTCGGCGACGGTGCCCGCCAGGTCGGGCGTCGCGAGGACGAGGTGGTCGAGCTGTGCGGGAGTCGTGTTCATCCTGGCCGAGGCTACGCATCCTCGCCCGCGAACGGAGGGCACATGGCGGAGTGGCGGTGAGTGGGTGTTCTTGTGGGTTCGGTGCGGGCGGGCGGTGAGTGGCGGAGCGGGTGGGCGGTGAGTGGCCCGTTCCCGTGGTGGCCGGTGCGGCAGGACCGCGAGCGCGTTCAGTGCGGCAGGACCACGAGCGCGTCTCCGTCGGGGCGTTCGCCCGCGCGGTCGCTGGGGACGCCCTGGAGCTCGTCGTTCACCACCATCGCCGTCGAACCGCCGCCGTCGAGGTTGATGGCGTTCACCGCGCCGAGGCTGCGCATGACCTCGGCCGTCTCGGCGATCGTCAGGCCCGCGCTGTGGCCGGGGCGCCGGCCGTCGACGGTGAGCAGGACGATCCGCCCGTTGGCGGTGACCCCGGCCGCGGTGCGCGGGGCGCGCTGGAGGTACCAGCTGTTGTACAGGGCGGCGCGGTCCGCGCCCTGGATGTCCTGCGGGCTCCAGCCGTCCCGCACCGGGTCGAGGACCACCTGGCCGTTCCGCAGCAGCAGCGGGCCGCCGTTGACCACCGAGGTCGTCGACTTGAGCGGCACGCGCAACCCGGTGTCCACGTCCGCCACCGTCGTCCGCATCGTCAGCCGCGCTCCCACCCGGGCCTGGGCGCGCAGCCACTCGGCACCGCTGCCGGTCCCCTGCAGGACGGTGCCCCGCGCCGGCACGGCGCCGCCCCGGCCGTTGCGTACGGCGGTCACCTTCCCGTCGGCGTCGAGCGTGGCCTGGAAACCGGGCCCTTCCGGCGCGCTGGTGCCGAACTTCGGTGTGACGGCGATCAGTTCGTTGGCGTTGCCGCAGGTGTAGTCGTGCGCGGGATGGGTGAAGGGCGTGGCCGTCCCGACGCCTCCGCAGTTGACGACCAGCCCCGCCTGGCGGTTGAGGCCGGTCACCAGCCGTGCCGTGCCGTCCGCCGGATGCACCGTGATCTTCGTGCTGACCCGCCGGACCGCGGCCCGCCGGCCGGACTCGCTCGGCAGGATCAGCGCGGGCCGGTCGTTCACGGCCTCCGAGACGAGGTCCCCGCCGACCACCGAGATGCCGGCGAGGTCGCCGTCCGTACCGGCCAGCCACGGGCCGGGCGTCGTGCGCTCGCCGCCGATGACGAAGAAGCCGCCGTTGACCGCGGCGAGCGCCCCGGTGCGCCGTGCCGTCGCGCTCGTCGTCTCGCGGCCCGGCACGATCCCGTTGGACAGCACCGAGCGCAGACGGCCGGTGAACCGGGTGGGGTCGATCACCAGCACGTCGAGGGACCACGGGCCGGTCGTGCCGTGTCCGTCCTCGCCGGTGTGGTGGACGCTCCCGGTCAGACCGCCGGCCGCCATCTCGGTCCTGACCAGGTCGGCCTCCGCCCGGTCGGTGTACCGGCCGACCCGCACCATCCAGCCCAGCGGCTGGTCGCGCGGGCCGCGGGGGTCCGGTCCGGCCGTGGCGTCCCGGCGCGGCTCGTAACCCGCCGCGCGGACCTTGCCCTCCAGCTCGGCGACTTCCTGCTCGTTCGTGCCCAGGCCGACCGTGACGGTCCAGAACTCCTCCGCCGACGTCTGTCCCCGCTCGATCGAGACCTGGGTGACCCCCTCGGCGAGCTGCCGGGACGTCCGGGTCTCCGGCAGCGGGCCGGGGCCCAGCGGCAGTTCGTCGGCACCCGCCGCCTCGCCACCCCGCGCGGGGGACGGGAGGGCCGCCAGACAGGCCGCGACCGCGACGGTGGCCAGAGCGGCGGCCAGGGCCCGGCCCCTGATCGGGACGGGGGCCGAACGGATCTTCATCGGGTGTGCCTCTCCAGGACGGTCGCGGGCTGCGACCGTGCAGGATATGCGGGCCCGGTGCGGGAATCCTCGGCGCCCCTCCGCATTGCCTCTTGTTCGAGGGGCGGGCTGTTCGGGGTGCGGCTGTTCCGGGCGCGGGTGCCCGCTCCGCTGTACGTCCAGTGGCCTAATCGAGCGACGGAATACGAGCGGATGATGTGATGCTCTGATGTTGTCGAGCCTCGCGAAGGGCTGGTGGGCGCATGAGAGCGGACCAGGCGCAACCCGTGGTCACGACGCCGTACGGGGCCGTGCGAGGCCGGTTCGAGAACGGCGTCGCGGTGTTCCGGGGCATTCCCTACGCCGCTCCGCCCTTCGGGCCGCGCCGGTTCCGGCCGCCGGAGCCGCCCGAGACCTGGGCGGGGGTGCGGGACGCCGGCGCCTTCGGGCCCACCGCGCCGAAACCGCCGTACTCCGAGGCGTTCGCGCAGTATCTGTCCGATCCCGTCGTGGCGGGTGACGACTGCCTCAACCTGAACGTCTGGACCCCGGAGCCCGGCCCCGGTGCGCGGCTGCCCGTGCTCGTGTGGCTGCACGGTGGCGCGCTGACCCGGGGGTCCTCCGCGGTGCCCGTGTACGAGGGGCGGGCCTTCGCCCGGGACGGCGTGGTCGTCGTCTCCGTCAACTACCGGCTCGGCGTCGAGGGCTACGGGCTGTTCCCCGACGCCCCCGCCAACGCGGGGCTGCGCGACCAGCTGGCCGCGCTCCAGTGGGTCCACGAGGCCGTCGCGGCCTTCGGGGGCGACCCCGAACGGGTGACCCTCGCCGGGCAGTCGGCCGGTGCCATCAGCACCGGGGCGCTGATCGCCGCGCCCCAGGCGCAGGGGCTGTTCCGGCGGGCCGTCCTGCAGAGCGGGCCGCCCGAGGCCGGTGAGCGGGACAAGGTGCGGCGGATGGTCCGGCGCATGGCCGCCCGGTTGAAGGTGCCGGCCACGGCGGAGGCCTTCGCTCAGGTCGACCGGGAGCTGCTGCTGCGCACGCAGGCGGAGGCCGGGCGGCTGAGCAGTCCCGTGCTGGGCGGGCCCGCCTTCGGGATCGTCGTCGACGGGGATCTCGTGCCGCGCGATCCGCTGGAGGCGCTGGTCGAGGGGTCGGTCGCGGTGGGTGCCGAGCTGATGCTGGGGTGGACCCGGGACGAGTACCGGCTGTGGCTGGTGCCGGGCGGGCTGCTGGAGCGGGTGGACCGGCTGGGCGCGGTCGGGCTGGCGGGGGCGCGGGCCCGGTGCCGGTGCGGGCCGGAGGTGACGCGCGGGTACCGGGCGCTGCATCCGGAGGCGGGGACGGCCGAGGTCGTCGGGCAGATGGTGACCGACCATCTGCTGCGGGTGCCGTTGCACCGGCTGGCCCAGGCTCGGGCCGGGACGTCGTACGTGTACGAGTTCGCCTGGCCCTCCCGGCTGCCGGACCTCGGGTCGTGTCATGCGCTGGAGCTGGGGTTCGTGTTCGGCACGGGGGAGGCGCGGGACGCGGTGAAACTGGCGGGGGAGGGGGCACCGGTGGAGTTGGCGGAGGCGATGCACGGGGCGTGGGTGCGGTTCGTGCGGGACGGGGATCCGGGGTGGGAGGCGTGGGACGCCTCCCACCCGGTGCGGGTGTTCGGCGAGGAGGCGGGGGACGGGGAGGACGGTTCTGTGGTGCTGGCGCCGCGTACCGTGTTCGGGCTTCGGGACGAGGAGTTCGCGTTGTGGGCGGGGGCCGGGGCGGTCGACGTGGGGATGTCCGAGGGGGATCACGCCCTGCTGCGGGGCGCGGAACTTCGTTCGGTGATCAGTCGGTTGCGGCGGTCGGCGACCGTGCGGAGGCATTGACGGCCGGTGTGCTGGTGCCTGCGGCGGCCCGCTGGTGTCCGGTGGGGTGGGGGGCGGTAGCGCTGCTTCCCACAGGGCGGCGTACGTCGACGGGTGCCGGGTACGCCGCCCTCGGGCGGGACGGGTTGCGGAGTCGGTCCGCGTGGTCATGGTGGTTACTTCGGGTCGGCGTTGAACTTCGAGGTCGACCAGAAGTAGCCGAGGGTTGCCAGGCCCAGGCACCAGGCGACGGCGAGCCAGCCGTTGTGGCCGATCCCGGTGCCGAGGAGCAGTCCGCGCAGGGTTTCGATGGCCGGGGTGAAGGGCTGGTACTCGGCGACCGGCCGGAACCAGCCCGGCATCGCGTCGACCGGCACGAAGGTGCTGGAGATGAGCGGCAGGAAGATCAGCGGCATCGCGTTGTTGCCGGCCGCCTCGGCGTTGGGGCTGACCAGGCCCATGCCGACCGCGATCCAGGTGAGTGCCAGGGCGAAGAGCACGAGCAGTCCGAAGGCGGCGAGCCACTCCAGGACGGTGGCGTCGGTGGAGCGGAAGCCGATGGCCACGCCCACGGCGCCGACGAGGACCACGCTCATCACGCTCCGCAGGACGCTGCCGACCACGTGCCCGACGAGGACCGAGCCGCGGTGGATCGCCATGGTGCGGAAGCGGGCGATGATGCCCTCGGTCATGTCGTTGGAGACGGAGACCGCCGTGCCGATCGTGGTGCTGCCGATGGTCATGAGCAGCAGGCCCGGGACGATGTACGCGATGTACTCGGAGCGGTCCGGGCCGCCGCCGCCGATGCCCGCGCTCATGGTGTCGCCGAAGATGTAGACGAACAGCAGGAGCAGCATCACGGGCGTGAGCAGCAGGTTGAGGGTGAGGGACGGGTAGCGCCGGGCGTGCAGGAGGTTGCGGCGCAGCATGGTTGTCGAGTCGCGGACGGCGATGGAGAGCCGGGCCGGGCGGGCGGGAGCCAGGGGGGAACTCATCGGGCGTCTTCCTTGGGCTGGTGGGGGACGGCGGTGGAGCTGATCAGGGCGAAGAACACGTCGTCGAGGTCGGGGGTGTGCACGGTCAGTTCGTCGGCCTCGACGCCGGCGGCGTCCAGCCAGTCGAGGATGGCGCGCAGCTCGCGCTGGCTGCCGTCGCTGGGGATCTGGAGGGCGAGGGACTCGTCGTCCCGCGTGGTCTCGCGCAGGGCGGCGGCGGCCGACCGGTACGCGGCCGGGTCGGTGAAGCGGAGCCGGACGTGTCCGCCGGGGACGAGGCGCTTGAGTTCCTCGGCGGTGCCCTCGGCGGCGATCTTTCCGTTGTCGAGGACGGCGATGCGGTCGGCGAGTTCGTCCGCCTCTTCCAGGTACTGGGTGGTGAGGAAGACGGTGACGCCGTCGGAGACGAGTTCGCGGATGATCTGCCACATGTTGTGGCGGCTGCGCGGGTCGAGGCCGGTGGTGGGCTCGTCGAGGAAGATGATCCGCGGGCTGCCGACCAGGGTCATCGCGATGTCCAGGCGGCGCTTCATGCCGCCGGAGTAGGTGGCGGCCGGCTTCCGCGCCGCCTCGGTGAGGTCGAAGCGGTCCAGCAGGCCGGCGGTGACCTGGCGTCCCTCGCGCTTGGAGAGGTGGTGCAGGTCCGCCATCAGGAGCATGTTCTCCTCGCCGGTGATCAGGCCGTCGACCGCGGAGAACTGTCCGGTGACGCCGATCGCCGCGCGGACCGCCTGTGGCGCGGTGGTCAGGTCGTGGCCCGCGACCCGGGCCCGTCCGCCGTCGGCGCTGACGAGGGTGGAGAGGATCTGCACGGTCGTGGTCTTGCCCGCGCCGTTCGGGCCGAGCAGCGCGAAGGTCGTTCCTTGCGGGACGGACAGATCGACGCCGTCCAGGACGGTCTTGTCGCCGTAGGACTTGCGCAGTCCGCTCGCCGTGATGGCCAGGTCGGTCATGGGTGGTCCCCCTTCGGTGATGTCGGGTCTCAGAGGCCGCGGGCGGTGATGTCGCCGTGGCCGGTGGTGGCGTGGACGGCGAGGGTGGCGGCCTCGCCTTCGGTGTTGCGGAGGGTGTTGCTGATGCGGCCGTGGGCGGTGCCGGCGTTCAGCGAGGCGGAGGTGCCGCGGGTCGCGCCGACCGCGATGTCGCCGTAGCGGGTGTGCAGGGTGACCGTGCCGCGGGCGGCCTCGGTGACGCGGATGTCGCCCTTCTGGGTGGTGATCTCGGCGGGGCCGGTCAGGCGGCCGAGGGTGATGTCGCCGGCCTGGACGGTGAGGCGGGCGGTGGCGGTCTCGTCGAGCTTGACCGGGCCCCGCGCGGCCTCGTAGGTGACGTCGCCGAGGCGTCCCACGCCGCGGAGTTCGGCGTCGGCCGCCCTGGCCTGGACGCGGGAGCCGGCGGGGACCTGGACCGTGATCTCGACGGCTCCGCGGTGGCCGAGGATCCGGTTCCTCGCCTCCGGGGCCCCGATGCGCAGGACGCCGTCGTCGTAGGCGACCTCGATCTGCTCCGCGGCCTCGGCGTCGCGGCTCCTGGCGGCGTCGGCGGGGCGGATCTCGACGGTGGTGTCGGGCCGGTCGGCGGCGATGAGCTGGATGCGGCCGGCGGGGATGTCGAGGACGACGGAGATGGGGGCGGGGGTGGCGAACTTCTGCATCGTCTCTTCCTTCGGTCGTTGTTTCCGACTTGGGAAAAGCTACGTTGCGTTCGAGATTCTGGCAACGTACTCGTTGCGCGCGATGAGTATATGTGCAGCTCAGATGGGGGAATTTGTTGCAATGATGGTGAGGTCTAACGCAACGTCGACTTGCTGCTCGTTGCAATGGAATGGTGGTGAACGCTATAGTGGGCGGGGTTACGGAACACGAAGGAGGCCGCGATGCCGGGAGGCAGGCTCACTCAGCAGGAACGCCAGCAGATCGCGCTGGGGCTGGCCGACGGTCTCGCCTACGCGGAGATCGCCAGGCGGCTGGACCGCCCGACCTCGACGATCACGCGCGAGGTGATGCGCAACGGCGGCCCCACCGGCTACCGCGCCGACCTCGCCCACCGCGCCACCGAACAGCGCGCACATCGCCGCAGGCAGGCCGCGCCCCGGGACCGGCGGGCGCCCGAACAGGCCCATGGGCGCGACGCGGAGGCGGTGCGGGCGTACGAGGAGACCTTCACGACGCTTCTCATGGCGTCGGGTCTGCCCAAGATGATGGCGAGGGTGCTGACCTGCCTCTACATCACCGACGACGGCAGCCTCACCGCGTCCGAGCTCGCCCAGCGCCTTGAGGTCAGTCCGGCCTCCGTGTCCAAGGCGATCACGTTCCTGGAGAGTCAGGATCTCGTCCGCCGGCAGCGTGACGAAGGCCGCCGTGAGCGCTATGTCGTCGACAACGAGCTCTGGTACCAGGCGACGATCGCCGCCGCCCGGTCCAACGTCCAGCTCGCCGAGACCGCGCGGCAGGGTGTCGCCATCCTCGGCCCCGACACCCCGGCCGCCGGGCGGCTGGAGAGCATCGCCCGGTTCGTCGACTTCATCGGCGAGAGCATCGCGCGCGCCGCGGAGCAGGCCCGTGAGGTCCTCTACACGAAGGTCGAACCGGCCTCGGACGGCGCGGCCGGGCCGAGCGCGGACCGCTGACGGGGCCCTCGCTCACCCTCCCAGTGCCCGTGCGATCGAGGCGATCCCCTCCGGTCCCACCCGGCAGCACCCTCCGACGAGCCGGGCCCCGGCGTCACGCCAGGCGTCGACCAGGGCCGCGTCGAACGTGGCCCGGCCGTCCCAGGCGCGTGCCTTCGCGTCCCAGGACTCGCCGCTGTTGGGGTAGACGACGACGGGCTTGCCGGTGACCCGGGCGGCGGTGGTGACGGCGTCGGTCACGTCCTCGGGCGCGCAGCAGTTGACGCCGACGGCGATGATCTCGTCGGCGTCGGCCGCCAGGGCGAAGGCGTCCTCCAGGGGCTGGCCGGCGCGTGTCCGGTCGCCCGAGACGGTGTACGACAGCCAGGCGGGGACTCCGAGGCCGCGGACGGCACGCAGGAGTGCCTGGGCCTCGTCGGTGTCGGGGACGGTTTCGAGAGCCAGCACGTCGGGGGCCGCGGCGGCGAGCGCCTCGACGCGGGGCCGGTGGAAGCGCTCCAGCTCGGCGACGCTCAGGCCGTAGCGGCCCCGGTACTCGGAGCCGTCGGCGAGCATCGCCCCGTACGGGCCCACGGACGCGGCCACCCAGAGCGGCCGGGCGATGCCCTTCGCCCTCGCCCGGCGCCCGGCCTCCCGCGCCGACTCCACGCTCAGCGCCAGGAGCCCGGCCACCCGCCCCGGCCCCAGTCCCCGTCTGCCGAACCCCTCGAAGGTGGCCTGATAGCTCGCCGTGATCGCCACACTCGCCCCCGCCTCGAAGTAGGTGAGATGCGCCCCGACCACCGCCTCTGGCCCCTCCATCAGCAACCGCGCCGACCACAACTCGTCCCCCAGGTCGTACCCGGCGGCTTCCAACTGGTTGGAGATCCCCCCGTCGAGCACGACCGCCCCGGCGGCGAGGGCGGAGGCCAGGGAGGGCGCGGTGTTGCCGGTCATGCCTCGACGCTAGTCGAGGAGGGGGGAACTCGGCCGTCCGCGGACGGCCCCGCGGACGGCCCCGCGGACGGCCCCGCGGACGGCCCCGCGGACGGCCCCTCCCGCGGACGGCCCCGCGGACGGCCCCTCCCGCGGCCCGGCCCCTCCCGCGGAGCATGCTCCCCCTTGTACCCACCCGCGTGCGCACAGCGCTGCCCTCGATGTCCTGACCGGCCGGCAGACGCCGGGGCAGGTGCTGTCGTACGACGAGGTGCCGGCGCTGTCGGTGTGACCCGGCTCAGCGGTGCAGCGCCGTCTCCCGGTTCATCCGGGACAGCTTCTCGGGGTTGCGCACCGCGTACAGGCCTGTGATCAGACCGTCGTCGACGCGTACGGCCATCACGGTGTTGACCCGGCCGTTCAGCCGGAGCACCAGCGCCGGGTGGCCGTTGACCTGGACCGTCCGCAGCGAGCCGGGGCCGAACCGGCTCAGGCCGACGGCCAGCGGGGCCACCCGCCAGGCCCCGACCACGGGCGTCGGCGCGGCCTGGGCGAGTCCGCCGCCGTCACCCAGGAAGACCACGTCCGGGGCGAGGATGTCCAGCAGACCCTGGAGATCACCCGTCTCCGCCGCCTGCCGGAACGCCTCCAGCGCGGCTCGGGCCTGCGCCGCCGAAACGGCTGCGCGCGGGCGGCGCGCGGCGACATGGGCGCGGGCCCGGTGGGTGATCTGGCGGACGGCGGCCCGGCTCTTGTCCACGGCCTCGGCGATCTCGCCGTACTCCAGGCCGAACACCTCGCGCAGCACGAAGACCGCGCGCTCGGTCGGCGTGAGCGTCTCCAGGACCAGCAGCATCGCCATCGAGACGCTGTCGGCCAGCTCCACGTCCTCGGCCACGTCGGGCGCGGTCAGCAGCGGCTCGGGCAGCCAGGGGCCGACGTAGGACTCCTTGCGGCGGCCGAGCGTGCGCAGCCGGGACAGGGCCTGACGGGTGGTGATGCGGACCAGATAGGCGCGCTGGTCGCGGACGGCGTCCAGGTCGACGCCCGCCCAGCGCAGCCAGGTCTCCTGGAGGACGTCCTCGGCGTCGGCGGCCGAGCCGAGCATCTCGTAGGCGACGGTGAACAGCAGCCCGCGGTGGGCGACGAAGGTCTCGGTGGCCAGGTCCGCACGGCGTGCCGGGGCCGCGTCCGGACCCGGGGCGCGGGGTGGCGGGTCGTTGTCGGGGGCCGTCCGCGGGCCCGTCGCGGCCCCTCGCGCGGATCCCCGCTCCCCTTCAGGGTGTTGCCGGGCGTCGCTGCCTTCGTCCGGTGCCGCTCCTCGGTCTGTCACTGCCCGCTCCCGCCTGTCGGTCTCCGACCTTCGCACAGGCACGAGATGCCGGGCCGCGCACTTCTGTGACGTCCCCGGCCGGTGGCGTACGTCACAGGACCGGGTCGTCACAGGGGCCGCGGCGGCGGCATCTCGTGGTCGTCAGCACGCTCGATCCCGAGAGAGGGACACGTCATGGAAACCCGTATGAATCTGATGGACAACCGGCTCGGCGCGGGTCTCGCCCGGCGGTTCGCCGCCGTGGGCGCGGCCGTCCAGCAGTCGTCGCTGCCGCGGGACCTCCAGGAACTGGTGATGCTGCGCGCCAGTCAGATCAACGGCTGCGGCTGGTGCGTGGACTTCCACACCAAGGAGGCCACGGCGGCGGGAGAGAGCGCCGTGCGGCTCCATCTGGTGGCCGCCTGGCGAGAGTCGACGGTGTTCAGTGAGGCCGAGCGCGCCGCGCTCGCGCTCACCGAGGAGGGCACCCGGCTCGCGGACGCCCACCAGGGCGTCTCGGACGACACCTGGGCCCTGGTGCGCAAGCACTACGACGAGGACGAGACCGTCGCGCTGGTCTACCTGGTCGCCATGATCAACGCGGCCAACCGGCTCGGCGTGATCGTGCGCGCCAAGGGCGGCTCCTACCAGCCCGGCATGTTCGCCGAGCTGACGGAGTGAGGTGATCGCGAAACTCGGTTGAGGGCCGGCGGCGGCGGGTGCAGAGTGACCTCCGTCGTCGGGCTCCCCTCCCGTGAGGCGGGCCTCCCTCGTCCACGGAGTCTCCTTGACCTCTTCGCGCACCGAACCGCCCGTCCACCTCCGCGCCCTCACCGACACGGCCGTCCACGGTGGCAGCCGCCGGCTGGTGTGGCTGGCCTCGGGGGAGGACGGCAGCCCCCTCGGCACGGCCTCCCTGCGCCTGTTCGACAAGGACGGGCAGCGGCATCTCGCCGAGGCCGACGTCCGGGTCCACCCGGCCGAACGCCGCCGGGGAGTGGCGACGCTGCTGCTCGACGCCGTCGTGCGGGCCGCGCGCGAGGACGGGCGGCGCGCCGTTCTCGCCCAGGCCGACAGCGGCAGCCCCGGAGCCGGGTTCCTCGGCGCACGCGGCTTCGAGACCGCGCTGAGTCTCGTCCACGCCCGGCTGCCGCTGGAGCGGGCGGACCTGCCGGCGCTCACCGCGCTCGTGGCCGGGGCACCCGCCGGGTACCGGCTCACGTCCTGGGAGGGCCTGGTGCCCGACGAGCTCGCCGAGAGCTACGTCGCCTCGCGCCGGGCCATGGACGACATGCCGATGGGGGCCGTCGACCACGGCCGGGTCGTCTGGGACCTGGACCGGGTGCGGGCCGCTGCCGCCGCCGTCGCCGGCCGCGGCGACGTGCTGCACACGGTGGCCGCCGTCGACGAGACCGACGGATCGCTCGTGGGCTTCACCGAACTGGTCGTCCCCGGCAGCGGCGAGGGCGATGCCCAGCACTACGGTACGGCCGTCCTGCCCGAGCACCGCGGCCACGGTCTCGGCATCCGGATGAAGGCCGCCTCGATCCTCCACGCCCGTGAGCGCCACCCCCGCCTCGGCGGGCTGCTCACCGACACCGCGGACCACAACCACCCCATGCGCGCGGTCAACGACCGGCTCGGCTACCGCCCCACGCACACCGCCCTGGAGTTCCAGCTGACCCTCTGAGGCGGCCGCGGGCTCACTCCTGTCGCGGCCAGTTCTCCAGGGCCACGTGCAGGGCCTGCACCGCCCTGTCCCACGAGAGCCGTACGTCGCGCGGGGCGCCGAAGCCGCCGGCGGCCTCCAGGGCGCAGTAGCCGTGGAAGGTGCTGCGCAGCAGGCGGACGGCGTCCGTGAGGTCGGGTTCGGCCAGGCCGTACGCGCGGAGCATGCCGTAGGTGATGTCGGCGGTACGGCGCATCGCGGGCGAGTCGGCGATCAGATCCTGGTCGACACCGGATCTGCGTCGCCGCGTACCGCCCGGGGTGCGTCAGGGCGTACTCCCGGTAGGCGCCCGCGAACGCCACCAGCGCGTCCTTGCCCGCCCGGCCCGCCACCGCCTCGGCGATCCGGTCGATCAGCTCGCCGCCCGCGTACAGCGCGAGCCGGGTGCGCAGGTCCTGGAGGCTGCGCACATGCGCGTACAGGCTCGCGTCCCTCACGCCGAAGTGCCGGGCCAGCGCGGACAGGGTGACGTGCTCGAAGCCCGCCTCGTCGGCGAGTTCGGCCGCGGCGGCGACCAGCCGGTCCACGGTGACACCGGCACGGGCCATGGGGCCTCCTCGACGAGAACCTGGGGGGTCTGGGCAAAAGCCTAGTGGGCCCAGGTTCGCGCCCCTGCTCAGCAGTGCTTGCCCCGGGCCCCCACCAGCGCCACGTCCTCCGCCCGCACCCGCAGGGCGTGCCGCTCGGTCTCCTCGCCGCGTGCCGGGTCGGGGTCCCAGAGCCAGACGGTGTCCCCGCTCGGCTGGAAGGAGAGCACCGGGTGTGTGGTCGGGACGGGGCCGTTGACCACCGGGGTCTCCTTGTCCAGCGGCTCCACGCAGACGAGGTCGGCGCGCAGCCCGAACCAGGCGGGGGGACGCCGTCCCTCCGCGGCCGCGTCCATCGCCCGGTCGGCGGCCCGCTCCACGTCGTCCAGCGCGAGCTGCACCACCGTCAGGACGGCGACCAGTCCCGCCAGACCCAGCATCACGCGGAGGAACCCGCTGATCAGCGCCTGCACTGCGCCGGTCGCACGCCCCAGCCCTGCGCGGTGAACAGGCTTGTCGTCAGGTCCAGTTCGTCCTGGTCGTCACGGACCTCGACGACCAGGCGAACCCTGCGGTTGTACGGACCGAGGGCCTCGGGTATCACCGGCGCCCGCTGTCGGACCGGGCCGGTTCGCTGGTGCTCATTCTGCTCCTCACGTCTGCTCCGACAGGCTCCGGGAGCCGGCCGGGGTGAGCCTGTGGGCCGCAGTTTCGCACAGCGTTCTGAGGGGGTGTCAGGCCCCTGTGTGCGTGTGCGCCGCCCACAGGGTCGGCGTCCGTGGGTAGCGGGCGCGCAGGCCGCGGGTGGCGTGGTGCAGGGAGTCGGCGGAGCGCAGGGGGTCGGGCGGGGTGGCGCCGGAGCCGGTGAGGCGGGTGTAGAAGTCGGCGGCGAGCTGGTGGGCGGCGCGGTCGGAGACCGGCCACAGCGTGCCCACGACGTGCGGATAGCCCGCGAGCTGGAAGGCTCCGGTGATGTGCAGGGCCTCGTCGGCCAGCCGGGAAGGGGCGAGCGTGGTGTTGCAGGCGGACAGGAAGGCGAGCCCGCCGTCCAGCCGCAGGGCGCCGATGTCGGCGACGGTCAGCGGGTCGGTGTCGTGGTCGTGGAGGATCAGCCGGCCGCGCCAGGGGTCGATGCGGTGGGGTGCGCCGTGGCAGGCGAAGTGGGCCACCGGATGTCCCGGCAGCGCGGCGAGCACGGAGGCGCGGGTGGGGTGCGGCAGTACGTCGGCGCCGGGGAGCAGCCCGGCGAGGAGGTCCGCTTCGGCGAGGGCGCCCGGGAGGCCGACGACCCCGGGAGCCTCCGGCACGGCCACGACCGCGGGGCGTGCGGCGGGTGCCGCGGCGCCGCGCCGGCGGTGCCGGCGGGCCCGGGCCAGGCCGCGCACGGTCGCCGTGTACGACGACACGACCCGGTCCAGGACGGTGCGGGGCGGTGCCGTGTCCGGCTCGGCGGGTTCGACGGCGCGCGGTGCCTCCGGGGCCGCCGCCAGGTCCGCGTGGTGTCCGGCGGCGTGCAGCGGCAGATAGGCCATCAGACCCACCGGGCACCACCACACCCGCGGCCACGGCTCGCCCGGTGCCGGGGGGCCGGTGCGGCCGAGCGCGGTCAGGACCGGCTCGCCGACGGTGTCCCACAGCCAGTCCAGTACGCCGAGGATGTCGTGCTGGGCGGTCTGCCGGTCGTCGAGGCCGACGTCGCGGTCGGCGGCGCGGTCGATGGCCCCGCCCAGGGTCCGGATGCGCGCGAGCACGTCCCGCTCGGTGATGCCGAGCGGGACGACCCGTACGGGTTCGGCCGGGTCGCCGGTCAGTACGAGCGCGTCGCAGCGGGTCGGTGCGGCGGAGACGTAGACCACCGTGCCCTCCGCGGACTCGGCGGTCAGCCGGGCGGCGGAGGGCGGGGCGAGGAATCCGGCGAAGCCGTCCAGCGAGCGGATGCGGGCGAGGACGGCCTCCCACTCGGTCTGCGCCTCCCGGCGGGCGGCGGCGCGCACGTCGTACGGCTGCGGGGTGTCGGTGGGCGGCGGGACGGGCCGGTTCAGGGCCTCGCGCCGCGAGCGCACCTCCTCGAAGAGATCGGCCAGTTCGGGCACCGTCGCCCGCAGCCGGTCGCCCTCGGCACCGCCGTCGGTCGCCGAGTCCGCCGTCAGCACACCCCGTGACTGCTCCAGCAGTTCCACGGCCCGGCCCGGCAGCCCCGCGTCCAGCGCGGCCGCCGCCGCGGCGGAGGCGAGCGAACCGGCCTCGCCGATCTGGTGCCCCTGATCCCCGAGGTCGAGCCCGTTCAGCCCGAGTTGCGGCAGCAGCGCGACAGCGGCCTCCACGGCGGCCAGGGCCTCGGCGACGGGGTCGTCCGCGTCGGCTCGGGGGCGCCCGTTCCCGGCGGCGATCGTGTTCCCCTGCCCGCCGGACCCGCGGGCCTGCCCGAGCAGCACCGCGGTCCTGCGGTACGCCGCCACCCGCACGGTGATCGGCGCCGACGAGTCGGCCGCCGCTTCCCGTGACGCGGCGAGGATCTCCGGCACGAGCGCGGCATCGCCGGTCTGCTCGTGGAGCAGATGCAGCGTGACCGCGTGGTCGTGGAGCAGCCCGGGACGCACCGGCGCGCCGGGCGGGAGCAGCCGGACGGCCTCGCGGGTGACGGCGACCGCCTCCGCGAGCGGGGCGGGATCGTCCCGGACCAGGTGGCGGGCGCGCAGCGCGTGGGCCAGGTCGGCGAGTGCGCGGACCCGGTCGGGGTGGTCGGCGGGCCGGCCGGCGAGGGCCTCGCGGGAGCAGTCGACGGCCTCGTCCACGCCATCCGGGCCGCCGTCGCCGAGCAGCGCGTGCGCCAGCAACGCCGTGGTCAGCGAGTGCAGGTGCACCACCCGCAGCGGATGGTCCGAGGCGAGCGCGGCCACCGTCGCCCGGCAGATCTCGACGGCCTCGGCGATGTCCTCCCGGCGGCCCTGCCGGCGGAACGCCAGGTCGAGGGCGGCCCCGAGGTTGCCCAGGAACATCTGGCGCATCGGGCCGGGAGGCGCTGCGGCGACGGCGGCCCGGCAGGCGGCGATCGCCTCGGCCAGCGGCGCGGAGTCGCCGGTGTTCCAGGTGAGGTGCTGGAGGATGCGGCCGAGGCCGTTGAGGTGCATGCCCCGGTGCGGATGTCCCTCGGGGGTGGCGTCGACGGCGGCGCGCGCGGTCGCCGCGGACTCGCGCAGCAGGGCGAGGTCGCCGGTGAGCTCGAACAGGGCCACCTGGCTGTTGGCGAGGTTGTTGAGGAGGACGGACCGGCGTGGATGCCGCTCGGGGAGCGCGCTGAGCGCCTCGTGGCAGACGGCGATCGCCTCCCGCAGCCGATCGGGCAGGCCCAGCCGGGTGCCGATGTCGTAGAGGGCCAGCACGAGGTTGTTCTGCCAGCTGGGGCGGTCCGGATGGCCGGGCGGTGTCGCCGCGACGGCGTCCCGGGCGAGCGCGACGGCCTCGTGCGCGTGCGTGACACTGTCGACGCGCTCGTGCTTGCGGATGAGGATGCTGGCGAGGTTGGTGAGGACGCCGGGCCGCATGCGGTGGCTGCGGGGCATCGCGGCCAGCGCCCGGCGGGTCACCTCGATCGCCTCGTCGAGCAGTTCGTCGGAGCCGACGGCCTCGTACAGCGTGCGCAGCCCGAACCCCAGGTTGCTCAGCTCCCGGAGACGATCCGGGTCACCTGCGGGCAGGGCGGCGAGCGCCTCGCGGGCGCGGGCCACGGCCTCGGTGAGGTGGTCCAGATCGGAGGTGTACAGGTACAGGGTGTGCAGGGCGGTGCCGAGGGCGCCCACCCGGTTCTTGTGCGTCACGACGTCGTCGGACCCCGCGGCCAGCGCGGCACGCGCCGCGGCGACCGCCTCGTGCGCGGCCGCCGGATCGATGCTGTGCTCGGCCGTCAGGCGCAGGCATTCGGTGAGGTTGGCCTGGTAGCGGGGCCGCTGCGGGGCGACCGGCGCGCGGGCGGCGGACCGCGCCGCGGTGACGGCCTCCGCCAGCACGGTCAGGTCCCCGGTCCGCTGGAACAGCAGGATCAGGCAGACGACGAGCTTGTCCAGGCGCTCGGGGCGGGCGGGGTTCCCCTCGGGCGTGCCGGCGACGGCCGCGCGTGCGGCCGCCACGGCGTCGTCCAGCAGACCCGCCTCGCGCACCCGCTCGTACTGGGTGCGCAACGCCATGGACAGGATGTGCAGTTGGGCGAGCCGTGCCGGGCCGTCGGGCAGCACCTCCAGGACGGCGCGGGTCAGTGCGAGTCCCTCCTCGCCGACGCGGGGGTCGTCGCGCTCGTCGGCGAGGGTGTGCAGGGCGACGCCCAGGTTGTTGCGGTACCGCGTCAGGTTCGGGTCCTCGGGCGGGGCGGCCGCCACGGCCGCGCGGGCCAGGGCCACGGCCTCCTCCAGATGCGCCACGTCCTTGTCGCGGAAGTGGAGCAGGAGCAGGGCGACGCCCAGGTTGCTCCGGAACATGACGTGTTCGGGATGTCCGGTGACCGCGACGGCCTGCCGGGTCACCGCGACCGCCTCGTCCAGCTCCCCGTCCCCGGCGCCCTGCTCGTGCAGCATCCGGAGCGCGTGCCCGAGGTTGTTCAGGGCCATCGCACGGTCCAGCGGGTTCTCGAACGGCCCCGCGACCGCGGAGCGGAACAGCGTCACCGCCCGGTTCAGCAGCGGGAAATGGCGGCCGTGTTCGTAGGCGAGGGTGACGGCGAGGCCGAGTTCGAGCGCGGCCTCACCGGTCACCCCGTCCCGCGGGCCGCCCTTCAGTATCAGGTGCAGCAGGTCGGGCATCGTCTCGGGCGCGGCGTCGTACACGGGGGCGAGCAGCCGGACGCCCTCGACCAGTTCGGCCCTCTCGTCTTCCTCGTCGGACGTCTCGAAGCGCAGCCAGTGGAACCAGCCCAGGACGTAGGCCGCCTCGGGATCGGCGGCCGGGTCCGTGGCGGCGGCCAGCGCGGCGGCCGCGCGCTCGGCGGCGGGTGTGTACAGCACGGTGCCGTCCTGCCGCTGGACGACCGTGTCGATCAGGCCGCGCAACCCGGCGAGCAGCTCGTCCCGGTCGCCCATCTGGTCTCCCGTCCGCTCAGGGGCTTCGCCTGCCACGCCCGGCGCGGCACCAACAAGCCTGGCATACAAGCGAGTTGGGCAAGCCGTGAACGACGCGGCGAGCCGTCGTGGGGTGAGTTCAGCCGCCGAGTACGTCCCGTACGAAGGCGTTGCCGAACTTCCCCGCCGGGTCCAGCTCCCGGGCGAGCGCCGCGAAGTCCTCCGTGCGCGGATACAGGGCGCGGACATGCGCCGCCGGCATCTCGAACACCTTGCCCCAGTGCGGCCGCGCCGCGAACGGCTCCAGCGCCGCCTCCACCGCCCGCACCACCGGCAGCACCGCCCCGGCGTCCGCGACCCAGGTGAAGTGCACGGCGACGGAGTCCCGCCCGTACGCCGGGCTGAGCCACTGCCCGTCGGCGGCGACCGTGCGCACCTCGCAGGTCTGGAGCACGGGCGCGACGGTGTCCCGGACGCGGTCGAGCGCGCCCAGCGCCTCCTCGGCGTAGGGGCGCGCCATCAGGTACTCGCTCTGCAGCTCCTCCCCGCTGCTGGGCGTGAACTCGGCGCGGAAGTGCGGCAGCCGCTGGTGCCAGGGGCCGGGCACCCCCAGTTGCTCGGTGCAGTTGACCGCGGGCATGCCGGGCACGGGGTGCCGCGGCTCACGGGCGGGGGCGGCCCAGGGGAACTCCGGCAGCGGCTGGTCGGTGCGCCGCTTGAGCCACACCTGCCGGAAGCCGGGGGCACGCCAGTCGGTGAACAGGCTCACGCTGTACGCGGCACCGGCCACCTTCTCGAAGTCCAGCCCTTCCAGGGGCAGTTCCGTGAACACATGCTGCTCGACCTCGAAGGCGGGCTCCAGGTCCAGCGTCAGCGCCGTGACGACCCCGAGCGCGCCGAGCGCGGTGACCGCGCCACCGAACCGTTCGTCGTCCCGCCCGATCACGACCGCCGATCCGTCGCCGGTCAGCAGCTCCACCTCGCGCACGGCCGCCGCGAGCGACCCGTTGCGCACCCCCGAGCCGTGGGTGCCGGTCGCCACCGACCCGGCCACCGAGATGTGCGGCAGCGAGGCCATGTTCGGCAGGGCGAGGCCGTGCGTGTCCACGGCCTCGGCGAGCCGGGCGTAGCGGACGCCGCCCCCGACCCGGACGGTCCGGGCCGCGGCGTCCACCTCGATCCCGGCGTCCAGCGCGTCCAGCGAGAGCAGCACACCGCCCGGCGGCGGCTCGGCGATCCGGTTGAACGAGTGCCCGCTGCCCAGCACCCGCACCGCCGGGCTCCCGGCGACCAGCGCCCGCAGCGCGTCGGGCGTCCGCGGGCGGTGCAGCTCGTCGACGGCATAGGTGATGTTGCCGGCCCAGTTCGTCACGGCCGAAGCACCGGTCATGCGGTCCCCTTTCCGAGGTGTCGAGCGTGTCGGACACATCACATCACCACCGCTCGCCCCGCCCTGTGCCCCGACCCCGGCTGCGCGGCCGATCGGGAAGGGGCATACCGTGAGGAGTCGTACGCCTGAATCGGGAGGAGACACGGGATGGGCAGCCGCACCGCGCTCGTCGAGGATCTGATGGAACGCTTCCCGCACGTACCGCGCGAGGCGGTCTTCAAGGAGGACCTGCTCCGCGGAGGTGTGGCCTTCGACGCGTCCGCCCTCAGCGACAACGAGGACGGCGAGGTGAAACCGAAGTCGTACTTCATCTTCTCCTTCGACCACGGCACGCTCCCCGAGCTGGGCGAGGCCGCCCTGCGCCGGCCGCCCGAGGAGATCATCCTCACCGGGGGCCCCTACGACCTGCGCCGGACCGTGGTCTCCGTGCGGGTGAATCCCGCCTCGCCCTACCGGGTCGCCGCCGACGAGGAGGGCCTGCTCGGCCTGTACCTGGACGGCAGCCGGATCGCGGACGTGGGCGTGCCGCCCATGCCGGAGTACTACCGGCACAAGCTCTCCAACGGGAAGTCGGTCATGGAGGTCGCCCCGACCATCCAGTGGGGTTACCTGATCTACCTCACCGTCTTCCGGGTCTGCCAGTACTTCGGCGCCAAGGAGGAGTGCCAGTACTGCGACATCAACCACAACTGGCGCCAGCACAAGGCCGCCGGCCGCCCCTACACCGGCGTCAAGGACGTGGAGGAGGTGCTGGAGGCGCTGGAGATCATCGACCGGTACGACACCGCCAAGGCCTCCACCGCCTACACCCTCACCGGTGGCGCGATCACCAAGACCGTCGCCGGCCGTGACGAGGCCGACTTCTACGGCCACTACGCCAAGGCCATCGAGGAGCGCTTCCCCGGCCGCTGGATCGGCAAGGTCGTCGCCCAGGCCCTCCCGCGCGACGACGTCCAGCGCTTCAAGGACTACGGCGTGCAGATCTACCACCCCAACTACGAGGTGTGGGACCGCCGCCTGTTCGAGCTGTACTGCCCCGGCAAGGAGCGCTACGTCGGCCGCGACGAGTGGCACCGGCGCATCCTGGACTCGGCCGAGGTGTTCGGCGCGCGCAACGTCATCCCCAACTTCGTCGCGGGCGTGGAGATGGCCGAGCCGTTCGGCTTCACCACCGTCGACGAGGCCATCGCCTCCACCACCGAGGGCCTGCGCTTCTTCATGTCGCACGGCATCACGCCCCGCTTCACCACCTGGTGCCCCGAACCCACCACCCCGCTCGGCAAGGCCAACCCGCAGGGCGCGCCGCTGGAGTACCACATCCGTCTGCTGGAGGCCTACCGCGCCACCATGGACGAGTTCGGCCTGACCTCCCCGCCCGGATACGGCCCGCCCGGACCCGGCAACGCGGTGTTCTCCGTCAGCTCCTTCATGGACAGCCTCCCCGCCGCGAACCCGGCCGCCGTCTGACCCGCGCACCCCGCCGACGGGCCCCGCTCCCAACGGAGTCGGGGCCCGTCGGCATCTGAACAGCTTGCTTGTCAGTTGTGACGAATACGTGAAAGGCTCGGCCTGTGGCGAGGTTCCCCCACAACTCCCCATGTCCTACGGTGAGTTGATCTCGCACTGAACGCAGGAGAGTCATGCCCGACCTGCCGAGCCCCCGGAACGCCGCCGAGGCCGCGCTCTTCTCCGAGTACTGGGACACCGTCCTGTCCTACGCCGACCTGTGCACCGCCGGCTCCGTGGCCGCACACGACCTCGCCCAGGAGGCGCTCACCCACGGCCTGCGCGAGCTGCGCGCCGAGGAGTCGGGCGGCGGTGGCAACCCGGGCCGCCGCGTCCCCCGGCTGCCCGCCGTCCTCCAGCTGCTGACCGCCGTACGCGCCACCGCCACCGCCTGGGAGACCCAGGGACAAGGGCATCGCCTCGCCCCCGACCTGCGGCTGTGGCTCCACTCCGAGCAGGCCGCCCGCTACGCCGGCCCGCCGCTGCGACGCCCCCTCGCCCTGCGCGCCCTGCGCGACATGCAGGAGGGCGACGCCGAGCTGCTGTGGCTGATCGAGGTCGAGTCGCTGCCGTCGGCGGTCGTGGCCCGCCGGCTGCGCCTGGACCCGGCCGGCCTCGCCGAGGAACTCGCCGAGGTGCGCGGCCTGTTCCGCGACCGCTGCCGGCGCGGCCATCTCGACCGGCCCATGGACGCCGAGTGCCGCGCCTACGCCCGGCTGCTCGACGCCGTCACCCGCGCCCCGGCCGGCGAGACCCCCGAAGACCTCTCCCGTCATCTCGCCCGCTGTGCGCAGTGCGCCGAGGCCGCCGCCTGTCTGCGCCCGCACGGCGGCGGCCTGCCCGCGGCCCTGGCCGGCGGCGTCATCGGCTGGGGCGGCCTCGCCTATCTGGAACGCCGCCGCCGCGCGGCCGAGGTGCGGCTGGGCGCGGGCCGTCCCGAGGCCGGCGCCGAGCCGGAGCCGGGCAACCGGGGGCGGGTGCTGCGCAACGGCCTGATCGTCGCGGCCGTCCTCGTCTCGCTGCTGGCGCTGGCGGTCTCGCTGATGCCGCCCGGCGGCACGGACGACGGGGCCGCGGCGGACGACGCCGACGACCGGCGGCCGGTGGCGGACACCCAGCCCTCACCGCGGGAGCCGACGCGGCCACCCTCGTCGGCGGCGGCCACCGGCTCCCCGGCCGCCCCGTCGCCGACACCGACCCGGTCCGAGGCGCGCAAGCCCGGCCGCGCTTCCGCGCGCCCGTCCGCCTGGACCGTCCCCGGACCCCTGGGCACGCCCACCACGACCGTCCCCGAGCCGAGCGCCCGGCCCGCCTGCCGGGTCGCCTACGCCCAGGCCGGCGAGTGGCCCGACGGCTTCCAGGCCACCGTCACCGTCACCACCGAGCAGGCCCTCGACGACTGGCGCCTGACCTGGTCCTTCCCGGACGGGCAGCGGGTGACCCGGATGTGGGACGCGGACTTCACCCAGCAGGGCTCCCACGTCGCCGCCACCGCCACGTCGTACAACCGGGCCGTCCCAGCCGGCGGCACCCTGTCCTTCGGCTTCCTCGGCTCCCGGAGCGGGGCGAACGGCCCGGCGGCCGGCTTCGCCCTCAACGGCAAGGTGTGCGCGGGGACTTGAGGTGCGCGGGGCCTGACGGGTGCGGGGCCCGAGGGGCGCGCGGACCCGGCGGGCGCGGGGGCCCGAGGTGCGCGGGAAAAACCCGTTGACGAGCCCGCGGGGGTTCCGGCTACGGTGTGCGTGTTCTTGCCGAGCGAGTTGTGACCGAGGAGGTGCCGACGATGGCTGTCATTGCGATGGGCGCTGCCCGCATTCAGATCATCAAGTCCACCTCCGTGGCCGCCGGCTGACACAACTTCCTTCGCCGGGGCCACCCTTGGGAAGGGTTCCCCCTTGACCTCCAGCGCTTTCGCTGATGCTTTCACCGCTCTCGCTCCCTACGGCTGGGACGAGGCATGGGCGGACGAGTTCGCCCCCCTCGACGCCGAAGGCCTGCTTCCGGGCCGGGTGATCCGGGTCGACCGCGGGCAGTGCGACGTCGTCACCGCCGACGGGATCGTCCGGGCCGACACCGCGTTCGTCACCCCGCACGATCCCCTGCGGGTCGTGTGCACCGGCGACTGGGTCGCCCTCGAAGCCGACGGCAACCCCCGTTACGTCCGCGCGTATCTGCCGCGCCGTACCGCCTTCGTGCGTTCCACCTCCTCCAAGCGGTCCGAGGGGCAGATCCTCGCCGCCAACGTCGACCACGCGATCGTCGCCGTCTCGCTGGCCGTCGAACTCGACCTCGGACGGGTCGAGCGGTTCCTCGCCCTGGCCTGGGAGTCGGGCGCCCAGCCGGTGGTCGTCCTCACCAAGGCCGACCTCGTGCCCGACCCGGTCTCCCTGGCGTATCTCGTCCAGGACGTGGAGAACACCGCGCCCGGTGTGACCGTGCTGACCGTCAGCGCGCACGACGGGGAGGGGCTCGACGTCCTCGCCGCGACCGTCGGCGGCGGTACGTCCGTGCTGCTCGGGCAGTCCGGCGCGGGCAAGTCCACGCTGGCCAACGCGCTGCTCGGGGCGGACGTCATGGACGTTCAGGCCACCCGGGACGCCGACGGCAAGGGGCGGCACACGACCACCACCCGCAACCTGATGCTGCTGCCAGGGGGCGGTGCGCTCATCGACACGCCAGGGCTTCGCGGTGTCGGGCTCTGGGACGCCGAGGGCGGGGTCGGGCAGACGTTCTCCGAGATCGAGTCGCTGGCCGAGCGGTGCCGGTTCCACGACTGTGCGCATGAGGGGGAGCCGGGCTGTGCGGTGCGCTCCGCGCTGGAGAGCGGGGAGTTGTCGCAGCGGCGGCTGGACAGCTATCGGAAGCTGCTGCGGGAGAACCAGCGGATCGTCGCGAAGACGGATGCGCGGGTTCGGGCGGAGATTCGGAAGGAGTGGAAGCGGAAGGGGGCGGCCGGGCGGGCCGCGATGGAGTTCAAGCGTGGGGGGCGGTAGCGGGGGCGGTAGGGGGCGGGTGCCGGGTTTCGGGTGCGGGGTGTCTGTGGCTTGTCGCGCAGTTCCCCGCGCCCCTCTGCTGGGGGTGGGGGTGGGGGTGGGGGTCGGTGGTTCGGGTGCCGGTTGTGTGTGGCTTGTCGCGCAGTTCCCCGCGCCCCTAAGGCGGTGGTCGGGCTGTTCCCCTGCGCCTCTAAGGCGGTGGTCGCGCAGTTCCCCGCGCCCCTGTTCCCCTGCGCCCCTGAGGCGGTGGTCGCGCTGTTTTTCTCGTGTCCTTGGGGGTGCCTCATGTCTGTGTCCGAAATCCGCCAGCGGGGGTTCGGCGGGGGGCGGACACTGGGGGGTGTGATGGACGAGGACAGCAGGTACGAGGCGGTGCGGAGCCGGGACGCCCGGTTCGACGGGGAGTTCTACTTCGCCGTCTCGACGACCGGGATCTACTGCCGGCCGAGCTGTCCGGCGGTCACGCCCAAGAGGCGGAACGTGAAGTTCTTCCCCACGGCCGCCGCCGCCCAGGGCTCGGGGTTCCGGGCCTGTCGGCGGTGCCGGCCGGACGCCTCGCCCGGGTCGGCCGAGTGGAACGCCCGCGCGGATGTCGTAGGGCGGGCCATGCGGCTGATCGGGGACGGGGTCGTGGACCGGGAGGGCGTGGCCGGGCTCGCCGGGCGGCTGGGGTACAGCGCCCGGCAGGTCCAGCGCCAGCTCACCGCCGAGCTGGGGGCCGGGCCGGTCGCGCTGGCCCGCGCCCAGCGTGCGCACACCGCGCGCGTGCTGCTGCAGACGACCGAGCTGCCCGTCACCGAGATCGCCTTCGCCTCGGGTTTCGCGAGCGTCCGGCAGTTCAACGACACCGTCCGGGCCGTCTACGCCCTGACCCCCAGCGGGCTGCGCGCCGCCGCGCCCCGGGGCGGGCACCGGGCCCGGCGCTCCGGGACCCCGGCCGCCGGGATCCCCCTGCGGCTCGCCCACCGCGGGCCGTACTCCGCCGCCGCGGTCTTCGACCTGCTCGCGCGCGAGGCCGTGCCCGGGGTGGAGGAGGTCGGCGGCCCGGCCGGCGCGCGCACCTACCGCCGTACGCTGCGGCTGCCGTACGGGACCGGGATCGCGGCCGTCGAGGAGCGGAGCACGGCGGGCGCCTCGGGTGCAGCACACCCCGGGGGCTGGCTGGAGGCCCGGCTCCATCTGACCGACCCCCGGGATCTCACCACCGCCGTGCAGCGCCTGCGGCGGCTGTTCGACCTGGACGCCGACCCGTACGCCGTCGACGAGCGGCTCGCGGCCGATCCCCGGCTCGCCCCGCTGGTCGCCGCCCGGCCGGGGCTGCGCTCGCCGGGCGCCGCCGACCCCGACGAACTCGCGATACGTGCTCTGGTGGGGCGCGACGAGGCCGAGCGTCTCGTCCGCGCCTACGGCAAGGCCCTCGACGCCCCCTGCGGCAGCCTGACGCACCTCTTCCCCGAGCCGGCCGTCCTCGCCGAGGCCGAGCCGGACGGAAGGGCGGGGGCGCTGGCCGCCGCGCTCGCGGACGGGGCCGTGCGGCTGGACGCGGGCGCCGACCGGGACGACGCCGAGGCGGCCCTGCGCGCACTGCCCGGCATGGCCCCCGCCGTGGTCGCCGTCGTCCGCACCCGCGCCCTCGGCGACCCCGACGTCGCCCCGCCCGGCGAGGACGTCCCCGATGCCTGGCGCCCCTGGCGCTCGTACGCCGTACGCCATCTGCGCACGGCCCGTGACCTGGAGTACGCATGACCACCCACTGGACCCGTCACGAGAGCCCCCTCGGGCCGATCCTGCTCACCGCCGACCCCGACGGCACCCTCACCTCGCTGTCCCTGCCGGAGCAGAAGGGCGGGCGGAGCGTGCAGGAGGGCTGGGTGCACGATCCCGGGCTGTTCCGGGAGGCCGGGGCGCAGCTCGACGCGTACTTCGCGCACGACCTGAAGGAGTTCTCGCTGCCGCTGCGCAGCGAGGGCACCGCGTTCCGCGAGCGGGTGTGGACGGCCCTGGAGTCCGTGCCCTACGGCTCGACCGTCACCTACGGCGAGATCGCCGCCCGCATCGGCGCCTCCCGGGCCGCCGTACGGGCTGTCGGCACCGCGATCGGCGCCAACCCGCTGCTGGTGCTGCGCCCCTGTCACCGTGTGATCGGCGCGGACGGCTCACTGGTCGGCTACGCCGCCGGCCTGGAACGCAAGCGGCTGCTGCTGACGCTGGAGGAAAATCTCTAGCTAGGACCCCAGCGGCTCTCGTCGGGATCGTGTCATGGCCGGTCTGATCCGGACGACGGCCCCTGGTCCTCCAGACCCCAGCTGTGGACGCGCCGCGGGTGGATGCGGATGACCTCCTCGCTGAAGTGCGGGCCCAGCTCGTGCGGGCCGGTGAGGAGCTCCGCCTCGCCCCGGATGTCGACGCCGCGCACCCGCCACGGCCGCAGGCTCACGATGTCGTCGACGACGAGCGCGACCTTCGGGTTGCTCCGCAGATTGCGCCACTTCTTGGTGCGGCCCATCGCGAGGCCGCCGACCAGGATCGTGCCGTCGTCCTGCGGGAAGAAGCCCACGGGGTTGGCCTGCGGCCGGCCCTCGGGGTCGACGGTCGCCAGCCGTCCCAGCCGCTGCGTCCTCAGATAGGCGCGCTCGGCCTCGCTGAATTCGGTCATGGCAGCAGCCAAGCACTCCGGCCCGCCCCGCACATCGGCAGCGCGCCCTAGGCCCTCGGGCCTACGCCCTCACCCCCGCCGTCACCCCCAGATCACCGCGCCCAGCCACGCCCCGGCGATCAGCAGACAGGTGAACAGCTCCGTCAGCACGCTGGAGCCGCCGTTGCGCATCGCCTGGCGCAGAGCGGCGCGGGCCTCGCCGTGGCGGCCCAGACGCAGGCGCTCGGACAGGTAGATGCCCCCCATGAAGCCGGGGATCGCCCCCAGCACGGGTATCAGGAAGAACCCGAGGAGCGCGCCGGCCCCCGCGTACACCGCCATCCGAGGGGTGGCGCCGCTGGCGCGCAGCCGCCTCGGCGGCAGGGCCCAGCGCACCACCTGGGACAGGAACAGCGCGAGCGTGGCCCCGACCAGCACCCACCACGCCACCGGCTGCGGGTCCTTCAGCGCCCACCACAGCACCGCGGCCCACACCAGCCACGACCCCGGGACGCCGGGCACCAGCACCCCGCCCAGGCCGAGCAGGATCACCGTGCCGACCAGCAGGAGCTCCCACACGCCCATCTGCCCAGCGTGCAGGAGGACGTCCTGCGTCGCAGGTCAGGAGGAACGACAGCCCCTAGCGCTCGCGCGCCACCCAGCCCCGTTCGTACGCGTGCCACCCCAGCTGCAGACGGGTCGTCACACCGGCCAGTTCCATCAGGTGCTTCACCCGGCGCTGTACGGTCCGCAGGCCCAGGTCGAGCTGTTTGGCGACGCTCGCGTCGGTCAGGCCGGCCAGCAGCAGGGAGAGGATCTCCAGGTCCGTGGCGTCGGGGCCGTCCGGGTCCTCCTCGCCGAGGCCGGACGCGCCGATGCGCAGCGGCAGGGCGTCCCGCCACACCGACTCGAACAGGCCCGACAGCAGTTCCAGCAGCCCACTGGCGTGCACCACCAGGGCGGCGGGTTCGGCGGAGTGCGAGGTCAGCGGCACCAGCGCCAGCGCGCGGTCGACGACCACCAGCTTGGTCGGCACCTGGTCCACCACGCGCACCTGCTCGTCGCGGCCGAGCGCGGCGCTCAGCTCGGTCATCCCCTCGGGCCGGTCCAGCGCCGCGCGCTCCAGCACCACCCGGTAGCGCACCCCGCGCCCGGCGGCCTGCTCCTCGGCCTCGTTCTCCATGCCGGTGACGGCGACGGGATTGCCGGTGACCAGCGCGCAGACCTCCTCGGTGGCGCCGAGCTGGAGCTGGAGGAAGCGCTGGGTGACGGCGGCCGCGCCGATCACCACCTCGACCAGGTCGTGCACGGCCGGTTCGGCCGCGGCCGCCCAGTACTCCTCGGCCAGCAGCGCGGCCGCCAGCTCGGCCTGTTCCAGTTCGTGCCGCCGCTGGGTGAGCAGCGCGCCCAGCGCGACGCCGGGCGGGGCGGCGACCCAGCGGCCGGGGCGGGCCGGGGTCTGGGCGGCCAGGCCGTGCCGCTCCAGCCGGCGCAGCGCGCGCTCGGTGTCGTGCTCGCCCAGTGCCAGCCGCCGGGCCAGATCCGGTACGTCGGCCGCGCCCACCGTCACCAGCGCCCGGTACGCCGACTCGTGCGTCTCGTCCAGCCCTATCGCCGTCAGCATCAGGCGCAGCCCCTCCCGGAACCCTCGACTCCATGCGCACCGGCCATGGCGGAAACCGGCCACGGCGCAAATCCGCCTGGGACATCATCCCCGTACGTCTGATCACTCTGCCAAGGTGTTGGCCAATGGTTCACCGGGGGCGGTGCTCAGCCGCCCGTCCCGGTGGGCCGGGCCTGGCCGCGCGACGGCGGGTACCCGGCCGTTTCCCAAGGCGGTGGCCCCGGACCCGGCACGCGTTCGAGCGCAGGGGAGCCGGACCCGGGTCACACAAACGTCACCGGGCGGTTCTCCCGTGGGGGGTGGAGCCGCCCGGTGGCCACCCCGAGGGCCTGTCCGGCACGGTCCGGCCCGCCGCGCGACACCTGACACGTGTGCTCGCACCCCCGTGCGAAGGCTCCCTGACGCTCCGTCAGCGCTGACACGGGCGCGCGGGATTTTCCCGATGCCCCGTTTTCAACGCGCCCGCGCGGTGGACAATGAGGGTCATGAGCCAGCAGGGGGGAAGGCCCACCGATCCCGCTCCCGAGGACGACTGGTGGGGGCAGCTTTACGACGACCGCACTTCGGACACCGGCCCCACGGCCGCGGCGGATTCCCTGGACGACCGCTTCGCCTCGGCCTCGGGGGTGGCGGCCGGGGAGGACCCCGCGGACTCCGGCGCGGGCCCGGCACCGGCCTCCCCGGCGGGCACCGGGGCCGGGCCGGTCCCCCCACCCCGCGCGGGTGACGGTGGGGCCGCGCCCACCGCCGCCGGTGCGGCCCGTGAGCCGGATCCCCGTGCGCCTGCCCGTGAGCCGGATCCCCGTGCGCCCGCCCGTGAGCCGGACCCCGGCGCCGCCGACGACAGGCCCGGCAGCCCTCGCTCCGCCACCCGTCAGCCACGGACCCGCGCCCCCTGGGAGCGCCCGCCCGCCGTACCGGCCGGTCCGGCCACCTTCCCGGCCGACCCCGGTCCGGCGGCCTCGACCCGGCGGGCACCGGCGGGCGACACCACGTCGGCGACCGGTGACGCGGCACCACCCCCGGGCGGAACCCCGAAGGACGCCGACACCGAGCGGCTGTCCGTCGCCCCCGCCCCCCGGCCCGTCCACCTCGGCTCCGGTCCGCCCACCTACGAGGCCGAGCCCACCACCCTGCCCCCGGCCGACCCCGACGGCCTCGACGATCTGGTCGCGGACACCGTGCTGGACGGCGCCCGGTGCGGGGCGGGCACACTGCGGGCGGTGTCCGTGCGCGGGGACTCGGCCCGGTACCGGGGCGAGCCGCGGCGGGACGCGCTGCTCGTCGCCCGGTTCGGCGCCGGCGAGCAGGCCCTGGTGCTCGTCGCGATGGCGACCGGCGCGCGGGCCACCACGGGGGCGCACCGGGCGGCGGCCGAGGTCTGCCGGTGGATCGGGCAGGCCGTCGGGCGCAGCCATGTGCGGCTCGCGCAGGACATCCGCTCCGGCCGGCGCGGCGACCTGAAGTCCGGACTGCACCGCCTCACCGACCGCAGCCTCGGAAAGCTGCGGGCCGGCGCCGCCGAGCAGGGGGTGTCCCCGGCGGAGTACGCGGCGACCCTGCGCTGTCTGCTGCTGCCGGGCGACCCCGAGTGCCGTACCCGGGTGTTCTTCGGGGTCGGCGCGGGTGGGCTGTTCCGGCTGCGGGACGGGGTGTGGCGAGACATCGAGCCCGCCGCGACCGATGTGACGGGCGAGCCCGTCGTCGGCTTCGGCTCGCCGTCCGCCGAGGCACTCGCCGCGACACCCGCCGAGACCCCCGAGGGCGACCGGCTCACCCTCGAACTCGGCATCCCGAAGCCCCCGAGCCCCTACGAACCCGCCCCGCGGCCACCCCGCGAACCCTTCCGCTTCCGCGCCTCGGTAGCCCGGCCGGGTGACACGCTGCTGCTGTGCACGGGCGGCCTCGCGGAGCCCCTGCGCGGCGAGCCGGAGCTGTGCGCGCATCTCACCGACCGGTGGTCCGGCCCTCAGGCACCCGGCCTCGCGGAATTCCTCGCCGACAGCCAGGTCCGGGTCAAGGGGTACGCCGACGACCGTACGGCGGCGGCCGTGTGGGAGGCGTAGCGGGCCCGGGTGTGGATTGATGGAAACCCACAGGGATCCTCCCGGAGACCGAAGGGCACCCGACCACCATGGCCAAGCAGAACATCGCCGAGCAGTTCGTGGACATCCTCGCCCGCGCCGGGGTCAGACGCCTGTACGGGGTGGTCGGCGACAGCCTCAACCCCGTCGTGGACGCCGTACGCCGCAGCTCCGCCGTCGACTGGGTGCATGTGCGCCACGAGGAGACGGCCGCCTTCGCGGCCGGCGCGGAGGCCCAGATCACCGGGAGGCTGACCGCCTGCGCGGGCTCCAGCGGCCCCGGCAACCTCCATCTCATCAACGGCCTGTACGACGCCCACCGTTCCATGGCCCCGGTCCTCGCGCTCGCCTCGCACATCCCCTCAGGCGAGATCGGCCTTGGCTACTTCCAGGAGACCCACCCGGACCAGCTGTTCCGCGAGTGCAGTCACTACAGCGAGCTGATCTCCAACCCCCGGCAGATGCCCCGGCTGCTGCAGACCGCCGTCCAGCACGCGATCGGCCGGGGCGGCGTCAGCGTCGTCGCCCTGCCCGGCGACATCGCCGCCCAGCCCGCCCCGGACAAGACGGCCGAGACCGCCCTGGTGACCGCCCGGCCCACGGTGCGCCCCGGTGACGCCGAGATCGACAGGCTGGTCGAGCTGATCGACCGCGCCGAACGGATCACGCTGTTCTGCGGCAGCGGTACCGCGGGCGCCCACGCCGAGGTGATGGAGTTCGCGGGGAAGATCAAGTCCCCGGTGGGCCACGCCCTGCGCGGCAAGGAATTCATTCAGTACGACAACCCCTACGACGTCGGCATGAGCGGTCTGCTCGGCTACGGCGCCGCCTACGAGGCCACCCACGAGTGCGACCTGCTGATCCTGCTGGGCACGGACTTCCCGTACAACGCGTTCCTGCCCGACGACGTGACCATCGCGCAGATCGACGTACGGCCCGAACGCCTCGGCCGCCGCTCCAGGCTGGACCTCGCGGTGTGGGGCGACGCCAAGGAGACCCTGCGCTGTCTCATCCCGCGGGTGCGGCCCAAGGAGAACCGGCGTTTCCTGGACAAGATGCTGAAGAAGCACGCCGAGGCGCTGGAAGGGGTCGTCAAGGCCTACACCCGCAAGGTGGACAAGCATGTGCCGATCCACCCCGAGTACGTGGCCTCGGTGCTCGACGAACTCGCCGACGACGACGCGGTGTTCACCGTCGACACCGGCATGTGCAACGTCTGGGCGGCCCGTTACCTGACGCCCAACGGGCGGCGCCGGATCATCGGCTCCTTCTCCCACGGCTCGATGGCCAACGCCCTGCCGATGGCGATCGGCGCGCAGTTCACCGACCGCGGCCGGCAGGTCGTGTCGATGTCCGGGGACGGCGGATTCGCCATGCTCATGGGCGACTTCCTCACGCTCGTCCAGTACGACCTGCCGGTGAAGGTGGTCCTGTTCGACAACTCCTCGCTTGGCATGGTCGAGTTGGAGATGCTCGTCGCCGGGCTGCCGTCGTACGGCACCGCGAACAAGAACCCGGACTTCGCGGCCGTCGCCCGCGCCTGCGGCGCCTATGGCGTGCGCGTGGAGAAGCCGAGACAGCTCGCAGGCGCGCTCAAGGACGCCTTCAGGCACAAGGGACCGGCGCTCGTGAATGTGGTGACCGACCCGAACGCGCTGTCGATCCCGCCGCGGATCAGCGCCGACATGGTGACCGGCTTCGCCCTGTCCGCGTCGAAGATTGTGCTGGACGGAGGCGTGGGGCGCATGCTCCAGATGGCCCGCTCCAATCTGCGCAACGTGCCCCGGCCCTGACAGGCAAGGTCCGAACCTCTGACAGCTCTGTCAACCCGTATGACTGTCCCGGTGCCGACGGGGCATGGATTCCCGTGAACGTGTTCGATCAGAGGGGAAACCGGCATCGGCGCGCAGGCGGGGGTCATGAAAAGGCAGGCACCAAGGGGCGGTCCGCTCACATTCGGGGCGTCCTCACACTCGGCCCGGGACCGGGCCGCCGGCGCTCCCGAACGGGAGCCGCAGATCAGCCGCAGACTGGGACGGGCGGACCTCAGGGCGGTGCCCGAGGCGCGCCGCGAACTGCGGGAACTGTTACGGCACTGGGGGAGGCCGGGACGAGCGGACATCGCGGAGCTGCTCACCAGCGAACTCGTCACCAACGCACTCGTGCACACCGACCGCGAAGCGGTCCTGACCGCCGTCGTCTCCACCCGCGGACTGCGCGTGGAGGTACGGGACTTCGTGGGCAGCAGGCCCCGGCCACGCGTACCGGCCGCCGACGACGGTACGCACGGCCGAGGGCTCATCCTGGTCGAGTCGCTCGCCGACGACTGGGGTGTGCAGGCGCACGGGGTGGGCAAGTCCGTCTGGTTCGAACTCGGCGCCGACGCCGCGTGAAACCCTGACCACGCGGCAGGGGCACGGCCCCTGACGAGCCGTGCCCCTGCCGCGTTCAACGCCGTTCCTAGCCGAACTGCTGCTCCAGGTCCTTGAGCTTGCGCTCCAGGGAGTCCAGGCGCGGCAGGGCCATGGTGTCGTCCTCCGCGGTGAGGTCGACGGTGATCGGCTCAGTGCTCTGGCGCACCGGCTGGAGGGAGGGCCGCGTACGCACGGGCAGTTGCTCCGGCGTCGATATGGCAGGCTCCGCAGTGACGCGCTCGGAGCTCGCGCGCTCCACCGCCGGCACCTCCGCCTGCCGTCCCAGGCCACGGCCGGGGAACGGGCCGCGGTGACCCCGGCTGATGGCCTTCAGCTGCGCCCGCTCCACGCGCTGCTGATCGCGGCGGCGCAGCCGGTTCTCCTCCTTCTGGCGCATGTCCTCGCGCACCTCCTCGACGGCCTCGTCGAGGCTGCGCACGTTCTCCAGGAGCATGAGCGACCAGGCCCTGTACGTCTCGCGCGGCGCCCGCAGCCAGCGGACCATGCGGATCTGCGGCAGCGGCCGGGGCACCAGGCCCTGCTCGCGCAGCGCGGCCCGGCGGGTCTGCTTCAGCGCCCGGTCGAACAGCACGGCCGCGGAGAGGGACATGCCCGCGAAGAAGTGCGGGGCGCCCGCGTGGTCGAGGCCGCGCGGCGCGTGCACCCAGTTGAACCAGGCCGCGGCGAAGGCGAAGGTCCACACGAGTATCCGGGAGCCGAGCGCGGCGTCGCCGTGGCTGGCCTCACGCACCGCGAGGACGGAGCAGAACATGGCCGCCCCGTCCAGGCCGAACGGGACCAGGTACTGCCAGCCGCCCGTCAGGCCGAGGTTCTGTTCGCCGAAGCCGACCAGGCCGTGGAAGGACAGCGCGGCGGCCACCGCGGCACAGCAGAACAGCAGCACGTAGGAGAACGTGCCGTACAGCGCCTCCTTGCGCCTGCGGCGCTCCTCGCTGCGCTCCCACGAGTCCTCCGAGCCAGAGTCCTTCCCCATGGAGCGCTTGCCGCGCAGCACCGCCACCGCCGCCAGCATGCCCAGGAGCAGTACGGCGCCCGGAAGCAGCCAGTTCAGCGATATGTCGGTCAGTCTCATCTGGGGTCCCTTGCATTGGGATAGGGCGTAACGCCCGCCATAGTGACCCAAACCCTCCGGTCCTCAGGGGGTTTCGGGGCAAGAGGCCGCCAACGAGGCGCAAGGGGTTGCCCAAGACGGCTTTCTGCTCGAACTGCCGCTTGAGGCGCGGGAGTTGAGTTCGAATAAGACTACCCGTACGGGTGGTTCCACGGAAAGTTCCTGTGCCGAGTGAGAAAATTGTGAAACCGCTGTAACCGAGCGGGGGGCCTCGTTCGCGACGATCCTAGCGGCTGAACTGCAGTGCTCCGTCCCACTGAACGGACGTCAGGCGGCCGTGGCGGCCGTCAGCTTGGCGACGCGGTCGGCATCGCAGGTGCGCGGGCACGTGACGCAGGTGTCGTCGGGGCGCAGCGTGTAGAAGAGGCAGCAGCTGGCCCGGTCCCGGGTGGGCAGCGCCTCGCCCTTCGGCCCGTTCAGCTCGCGGAACCCGGGCGTGCCGACGTACGGCACGGCCGAGCCCGGCAGCAGCAGCTCCAGCTCGCGCCTCGCCCGCCGCTCCGCGTCCGCGCCGAGCTGCCCGGCGACGTACCACAGGCCCTCGACCACCTCGTCGGTGACCATGCCCCACAGGGCCCGGCCGCGCCGCCGCAGCCGCGGCCCGAAGGCCGCCAGCAGCGGCTCCAGGTGTTCGGCCACCGCCGCGCGCAGCTCGGCGCGCAGCGCGTCCTCGCCGTCGACCACGCGGGCGCCGGGCAGGGCGGCGGCCGGGTCGCCGGGCAGACAGGCGAAGGAGGCGGTGCGCACGGCCAGCCGGCCGGCGGTGCGGTCGTAGGACACGTCCGCCACGCCGTGGCGGGGCACCCGGCGGTGCAGGAACCACGGCACGGTGAACAGCAGACAGGCGGGCCAGGCGTAGCGGTGCAGACCGAAGCTCGCGACGACGTCCGGGCGGCCGCGCTGTCCGTAGTCCCGCAGGATCTGGGCGTCGTCCCAGGCCAGGAAGGTCTCCAGGGCTTCGCCTCCGGCCGCGAGCGAGGCGGCGGTGACCCATCCGTCGCCCTCCGGCAGGGGCTCGGACCAGCTCAGCTCGGTGACGGTCAGGCCCGGGTAGGCCTCGGTGAGGCGGGCGTGGGCGTCCGCGAGGGCCGAGGCGGGGACAGGCATTCCGGGACCACCGATTCACGAGGGGACGAGCGGGGGCGGGGGCGGGGGTGGGAGCAGGAGTGCGGGCGTGAGCAGAGGGCCCGCACTTCAAGTAGGCAAGGCTTACCTTACTGGCTCCGTCCGGAATTTGAACTGTCCGGCCTTACGCCTAAGGTGCTTGACGGACGAGTGACAACCCGCCGTAATGACCCCAAGTACCGACAAGCCCGGAGGAGGACCCGTGAACCAGGGCGCGCAGTGCTCCGCCGCCGGAACCGGCCTTCCGGAACCGGGCATCAGCCCCGTCCGGGTGCCGCAGCAGCAGGCCGCCACCCCCGAGGCCCGCGAGCGTGGCACCTACGCCGCCGCCGTACGCGGCGAGCACCCCGCCGCCGAGGCGCCCATCCCGGGGCTCAGGCCCGTCGTGCAGCGCTCCTCCGTGCGCGGCCAGATCCTCGACGCGCTGCGCACCGCCCTCGTCACCGGCGAGCTGACCCCCGGCACCGTGTACTCCGCGCCCGCGCTCGGCGACCGCTTCGGCGTCTCCGCCACACCCGTGCGCGAGGCCATGCAGCAGCTAGCCCAGGAGGGCGCCGTCGAGGTCGTGCCCAACCGCGGCTTCCGCGTCGTGCGGCGCGACGCCCGCGAGCTCGCCGAGCTGGCCGAGGTGCGCTCCCTGCTGGAGGTGCCGGTGCTGCTGCGGCTCGCCACGGCCGCCCCAGCCGAGCGCTGGGCCGAGCTGCGCCCCCTCGCCGAGGCCACCGTCCTCGCCGCCTCCGCCGGCTGCCGGGCGACCTACGCCGAGGCCGACCGCGCCTTCCATCGGGCCCTGCTCTCCCTCGCGGGCAACGACCAGCTCGTCCGCGTCGCCGACGATCTGCACCGCCGCGCCCAGTGGCCGCTGACCACCGGCCGCCACCTGCGCACCGAGCTGATGGCCGACGCCGCCCAGCACGCCGCCCTGCTGGACGCCCTGATGTGCGGGGACGGGGAGCGGGTGCGGGCGCTGCTGCGGGAGCACTTCAGGCCCGCGATCTGAGGCGGGCCGCCCCCGGCCGTCACGCCGTCGCCGCGGGCGGTGGCGCCAACTGCCCCGCCAGCCACGTGGGCACACCGCCCAGCAGCCGGAACAGCCGCCGCGCCTCCTCCCGCAACCGGGACGCCTCCGGCTCGGTCTCGGCGTCGGCGAGGGACGCCAGCGCCGGAGCCGTGCCGACCAGGTAGCCCAACTCCTCGCGCAGCCGCAGCGATTCGGCGAAGCCGTGCCGGGCCTCGGCCAACTCGCCCTCCCGCAGCGCCAGCCCGGCCAGGTGCCGCCAGGTGGAGGACAGCAGCAGCGGGTCCGCGTGCGCGGCGGCGCCCGCGTGGGCCCGCCGGAACGCGGCCCGCGCGGCCTGCGCCGAGCCGCTCAGGTTCTGGGCGACCAGCCCGCGCCGGTAGTCCAGCAGGGCCCGCCCGGCGGTGTCGGGACTGATCAGCGCGGCCGCCCGGCCGAGCGCGGCCCGCGCCTCGTCGGCCCGGTCGCGCACCTTGAGCAGGGTGGCGGCGTAGGCCAAGTGCCCGCGTTCACAAGCCGCGGCGCCGCGCTCCTCGTCGCTGTGCGCGACCGCCTCGGCGACCCGCAGCGCGTCCTCCGCCGCGCCCCAGCCCTGTTCGGTGTACAGACACCGCTCCACCAGCAGCGCGGCCCGCTGCAACGCGGCCGCCGCGGAGGACGGTTGGAGCAGCGCGGCCGCGTCGGCCCAGCAGGCCCGCGAGCGCAGCCGCCATACCGCGGTCTGGAGTGGATCGTCACCGGCGGTCGTTCCGTAACCAGACATGGCGGTATACGCCACCTCGCCCTCCCCGAGCACGCCATCGAGCCTTGAGTGGTGGCCGCATCTCAGCACGGATCAAGGCGCTCGGCCAAGAGGGTGGGTGAAGGATTTCACAAAGTCGTGGGTCGCCCACCCGCCCGGGGGCCGTCCGGTGATTCCCGCCCGCCACGCGATGCCCGGCACTTACCCCCAGGGCGCTCAGCTCATCCGCAGCGCCAGGAAGAAGTCCAGCTTGTCCTCCAGGCGGGACAGATCACGGCTCGTCAGCTGCTCGATCCGGCCGACGCGGTAGCGCAGGGTGTTGACGTGGAGGTGGAGCCGGGAGGCGCACCGGGTCCAGGAGCCGTCGCACTCCAGGAAGGCCTCCAGGGTCGGGACGAGCTCGGCGCGGTGGCGGCGGTCGTAGTCGCGCAGGGGGTCCAGCAGACGGGCGGTGAAGGCGCGGCGGACGTCGTCGGGGACGAAGGGCAGCAGCAGGACGTGCGAGGCCAGCTCCTGGTGGCCGGCCGCGCACACCCGGCCGGGGCGGGCCGCCGCGACCCGCCGCGCGTGCCGCGCCTCCTCCAGCGCGCCGCGCAGCCCCTCGGCCGAGTGCACGGCCGCGCTGACCCCGAGTGTGAGGCGCCCGTCGTCGTCCAGACCGGCCGCCAGCGGCTCCCGTACGGCCTTCAGCAGCGCGTCGGCCATGACGCCGGGGTCGGCGCCGTCGGACTCGCCGCCGACCGCAGGGAGCGGCACCAGGGCGATGGCCTCGTCGCCGGTGTGGGCGACGGCGATGCGGTCGGAGGGCTCGGGACCGGTGCTGCTGGGGTCGACGAGGATCTCCTCCAGGAGCGACTGGGCGACCGGGCCCCCCTCCAGCTCGCCGCCCTCCCACTCCACGCGGGCCACGACCACCTGCCAGTGCGGCGCGGCCCCGAGGCCGGGCAGCAGCACCGGCGCCGCGACCCGCAGCCGGGCCGCGATCTCGGCGGGCGCCGCGCCCGTCTGGACCAGCTCCAGCACTTCCTGGGCGAGGCGGCGCCGGACCGTGCGGGCGGCGTCGCGGCGGTCGCGCTCGACCGCGATCAGCTGGGTGACACCGTGCACCAGGTCCAGGCGCTCCTCGGGCCAGTCGCCCGCGTCCGCCTCGACGGCCAGCAGCCAGTCCGACAGCACGCTCTCGCGCACGTCCCGCGAGGCCTGCGGGGGCCGCCCGGCCCCGGCTCCCGGCGGACGGTGGCCCCAGCTGCGGATCGGGAACAGGCTGTACGGCGTCGAGCCGACCAGCATCCGGTGCGGGCCGCGCCGCCCGGTGCGGACGGCCGCCAGATGCTCGCCCGCGAGCGTCGCGCACGTCTCGGCCGGCAGCGCGGGTCCGCCGACCTTGGGGCCCGCGATCAGCCGTCCGGCCGGGGACAGCACCCAGGCGCGCAGATCGAGGTCGGAGCCGAGCAGGTCCAGGACCACGTCGGGGCCGCCGCCCGCGGGGCCGGAGGTCATCATCCGCCGGTGCCGGTCCACGACGGCCGCCAGGTCCCCGGCGCGCTCGCCGCTGACCTGCCGTACGACATGCTCGGTGATGGTCGCGAAGGCCACCGACTCGTGCACGGCGAACAGGGGCAGCCGGTGCCGGGCGCAGGCCAGGACCAGATCGTCGGGCACGTCCCCGAGCTCGGCCTCGCCGGCCGCGAGGCCGGCGACACCGGCCTGGGCGAGGATCCGTACGAACGGCTCGGAGTCGTCGGTGTCCCGGCGCCAGGCCAGGCCCGTCAGGACCAGCTCGCCTCCGGACAGGTAGCGGCTGGGGTCCTTCAGGTCGGTCGTCATGACGCCGCGCACGGTGCGGTCCAGCTCGTCCTCGCCGCCGAGCAGCCTGAGGCCCAGCGCGTCCGTGTCCAGCAGTGCGCGCAACCGCATTCTCGTCGCCGCCGTTCTTCTGTCTCGAAAACTACGATGATTCTTGACGGGTAGGGCCCGTCCGCCGGGCGGAGCGGCCGTGCTCGCGGGTCGCCGGACCGCCGGTCCGGGCCGTGTCCCAGGTCACGTGGGCTGTGTCTCACGTTTCCGCAGGAGAGCAGGGAGGTTACTGATGACCTCCGTTCATACGAATCTACAAGATGCCTACCGCGACCAGCCAACTCCTTCATGGTTTCGGTGACTGACCCGACCGGAGCACCGCGCTGTGTACTGGCTCCACTCCGCGTTAACAGGACATGAACGAGCCGGGCCCGCCGCACACGGATTGGCTCAATCTGAACGACCCACAGACGAAGAAGAGAGCCGGTCATGGACTTCCTTCGCCCCGCCAGCTGGGAGGAGGCGCTCGCCGCGAAGGCGGAGCACCCCACCGCTGTGCCGATTGCGGGTGGCACCGACGTGATGGTCGAGATCAACTTCGACCACCGCCGGCCCGAGTACCTCCTGGACCTCAACCGCATCGGCGACCTCTACGAGTGGGAGGTCGGCGAGGCGAGCGTGCGGCTCGGCGCCTCCGTGCCCTACACGAAGATCATGGAGAACCTCCGTGCCGAGCTGCCGGGCCTCGCGCTCGCCTCGCACACGGTGGCCTCCCCGCAGATCCGCAACCGCGGCGGCGTCGGCGGCAACCTCGGCACCGCCTCCCCGGCCGGCGACGCCCATCCGGCCCTGCTCGCGGCGGGCGCCGAGGTCGAGGTGGAGTCCGTACGGGGCTCCCGGCTGATCCCGATCGACGCGTTCTACACCGGCGTCAAGCGCAACGCCCTCGCCGCCGACGAGCTGATCCGGGCCGTGCACGTCAGGAAGGCCGACGGCCCCCAGCAGTTCTCCAAGGTCGGCACCCGCAACGCCATGGTCATCGCCGTGTGCGCCTTCGGTCTCGCCCTGCACCCCGAGACGCGCACCGTCCGCACCGGCATCGGCTCCGCCGCCCCGACACCCGTCCGGGCGAAGACAGCCGAGGAGTTCTTGAACGCGGCGCTGGAAGAGGGCGGCTTCTGGGACAACGGAAAGATCATCACCCCGTCGGTCGCCAAGCAGTTCGCGCAGCTGTGCTCCGCCGCCTGCAACCCGATCGACGACGTCCGGGGCACCGCGAGCTACCGCCGCCACGCGGTCGGCGTCATGGCCCGCCGGACGCTCACCTGGACCTGGGAGTCGTACCGCGGCGCCCGCCGCATCTCGGAGGGAGCTGCGTAATGCGCGTCAACTTCACCGTCAACGGACGTCCGCAGGAGGCCGACGACGTCTGGGAGGGCGAGAGCCTGCTCTACGTCCTGCGCGAGCGGCTCGGCCTGCCCGGCTCCAAGAACGCCTGCGAGCAGGGCGAGTGCGGCTCCTGCACGGTCCGCCTGGACGGCGTGCCGGTCTGCTCCTGCCTGGTAGCGGCCGGCCAGGTCGAGGGCCGCGAGGTCGTCACCGTCGAGGGCCTGGCCGACTTCGCCAAGCAGCGCGCCGAGCACGGCGGCTGCGCGACCGGCGCCTTGGGCACCACCCTCCAGGACGCCCGGGACTGGAGCGCCAAGGGCACCGACTCGCAGACCGGCGAGGGCGACGAGCTCTCTCCCGTCCAGCAGGCGTTCATCGACGCCGGCGCCGTCCAGTGCGGGTTCTGCACCCCCGGCCTGCTCGTCGCCGCCGACGAGATGCTGGAGCGCAACCCCAACCCGACCGACGCGGACATCCGCGAGGCCCTGTCGGGCAACCTGTGCCGCTGCACGGGCTACGAGAAGATCATGGACGCGGTCCGCCTGGCCGCCGCCCGCCAGTCCGAGGGGGTCTGACCACCATGCCGACCAACGGCGCTCCCACGAAGATCACACAGGCGTCCGAGACCAAGGGCGGCATCGGCGAGTCCACGCTCCGCCCGGACGGCACCCTCAAGGTCACCGGCGAGTTCGCGTACTCGTCCGACATGTGGCACGAGGACATGCTCTGGGGCCAGATCCTGCGCTCCCCGGTCGCCCACGCCGAGATCGTGTCCATCGACACCGGCGAGGCCCTCGCCATGCCCGGCGTGTACGCCGTCATGACGTACGACGACCTGCCGACCGAGGTGAAGAACTACGGCCTGGAGATCCAGGACACCCCGGTCCTCGCCCACGGCAAGGTGCGCCACCACGGCGAGCCGGTGGCGATCGTCGCCGCCGACCACCCGGAGACCGCCCGCCGCGCCGCCGCGAAGATCAAGGTGGAGTACCGGGAACTGCCCGTCATCACCGACGAGGCCACCGCCACCGCCCCCGACGCGATCCTCATCCACGAGGGCCGCGACGACCGCCACTCGGGCCACGTCCCGCACCCGAACATCGTCCACCGCCAGCCGATCGTCCGCGGCGACGCGGACGAGGCCGCGAAGCGGGCCGATGTGATCGTCACGGGCGAGTACACCTTCGGCATGCAGGACCAGGCCTTCCTCGGCCCCGAGTCCGGCCTCGCCGTGCCCGAGGAGGACGGCGGCGTCCACCTCTACATCGCCACCCAGTGGCTGCACGCCGACCTGCGCCAGATCGCGCCCGTCCTCGGCCTGCCCGAGAAGAAGGTGCGCATGACGCTGTCCGGCGTCGGCGGCGCCTTCGGCGGCCGCGAGGACCTGTCGATGCAGATCCACGCCTGTCTGCTGGCACTTCGCACGAACAAGCCGGTCAAGATCGTCTACAACCGGTTCGAGTCCTTCTTCGGACACGTCCACCGGCACCCCGCCAAGCTCTACTACGAGCACGGCGCCACCAAGGACGGCAAGCTCACCCACCTCAAGTGCCGGATCGTCCTGGACGGCGGCGCCTACGCCTCCACCTCCCCGGCCGTGGTCGGCAACGCCGCCTCGCTGTCCGTCGGCCCCTACGTCCTCGACGACGTGGACATCGAGGCCCTCGCGCTCTACACCAACAACCCGCCCTGCGGCGCCATGCGCGGCTTCGGCGCGGTCCAGGCGTGCTTCGCCTACGAGGCGCAGATGGACAAGCTGGCGAAGCGGCTCGGCATGGACCCGGTGGAGTTCCGGCAGCTCAACGCCATGGAACAGGGCACGATCATGCCGACAGGACAGCCGGTCGACTCCCCGGCCCCGGTCGCCGAACTGCTGCGCCGCGTCAAGGCGATGCCGCTACCGCCGGAGCGCCAGTGGGAGTCCAGCGAGGGCCCGGACGTACGGCAGCTGCCGGGCGGTCTGTCCAACACCACCCACGGCGAGGGCGTCGTGCGCGGGATCGGCTACGCGGTCGGCATCAAGAACGTCGGCTTCTCCGAGGGCTTCGACGACTACTCCACGGCGAAGGTCCGCATGGAGGTCGTCGCGGGCGAGCCCGTCGTGACCGTCCACACGGCCATGGCGGAGGTCGGCCAGGGCGGTGTCACCGTCCACGCGCAGATCGCCCGCACCGAACTGGGCGTCGCCCAGGTGACCATCCACCCCGCCGACACCCGGGTGGGCTCGGCGGGTTCGACCTCGGCCTCCCGGCAGACCTATGTGACCGGCGGCGCCGTGAAGAACACGTGCGAGCTGGTCCGGGAACGGGTGCTGGAGATCGGCCGCCGCAAGTTCGGCTCCTACCACCCCGCCTGGGCGACCGCGGAGCTGCTGCTGGAGGGCGGCAAGGTCGTCACCGACGGCGGCGAGGTCCTCGCCGACCTCGTGGACGTGCTGGAGGACGAGGCCGTCGAGCTGGAGGAGGAGTGGCGGCACCGCCCCACCGAGGCCTTCGACCTGCGCACCGGCCAGGGCAACGGCCACGTCCAGTACTCCTTCGCCGCGCACCGCGCGGTCGTCGAGGTCGACACCGAACTCGGCCTGGTCAAGGTCATCGAGCTGGCCTGCGCCCAGGACGTCGGCAAGGCCCTCAACCCGCTGTCCGTCATCGGCCAGATCCAGGGCGGCACCACCCAGGGTCTGGGTGTGGCGGTCATGGAAGAGATCGTGGTCGACCCCAAGACGGCCAAGGTCAGGAACCCCTCCTTCACGGACTACCTGATCCCCACGATTCTCGACACGCCGACCATCCCCGTCGACGTGCTCGAACTCGCCGACGAGCACGCCCCGTACGGGCTGCGCGGCGCCGGTGAGGCCCCCACCCTCTCGTCGACGCCGGCCGTGCTCGCGGCCATCCGCGACGCGACCGGGCTGGAGCTGGACCGCACGCCGGTACGACCGGAACACCTCACCGGTACGGCGTGAGCAGGGCCTGTCCGGCGGATCGGGCCGGCTGTAGGGGTCAGCCGCCGCGACGCCGGCATGTTCCGTCGGACAGGTCCTAGACCCTCCGGGCGGCGCACGGAACGTCACAGCTCCCCGCGCCGCCCGGAGTACTCCCCGGCCCGCCGCCCCGCTCGCGGCGGGCCGGAAGCAGACCGAACGTTCGCCTCGGGCCGTCCCCCCTCAGCCCGCTCACCGCGATCGTGCCCGGCGAGGTCGCGGCGGCGGCCCTGGTGGTCATCGGAGCGATGATGATGATGAACGCCCGGCACGTGGACTGGTCCGACCGGGCCACCGCGATCCCGGTGTTCCTCACGGTCGTGCTGATGCCGTTCACGTACACCATCACCACGGGTGTGGCGGCCGGTGTCATCGCCTATGTCGCCATCAAGATCGCCCAGGGCAAGGCACGCGAGATCGGCCTCTTCATGTGGGGCCTGACCGTGATCTTCCTGGTCTACTTCGCCCTGAACCCGATCGAGGGCTGGCTCGGCGTCCACTAGCCCGGAGTGATCACCGTCCCGGACGCCCCACTCGCCCGGGTCGCTCAACGCCCCTTCACACAAACGCTGTTAAGGAGACCGAGACATGCTGGACATCGCCGAGGAGCTGAACCGGTGGGTCGAGCAGGGCCGCGACTTCGCCGTCGCCACGGTGGTGGCGGTCGGCGGCAGCGCCCCGCGCCAGCCCGGCGCCGCCCTCGCGGTGGACGCCGACGGCACGGCGATCGGCTCGGTGTCCGGCGGCTGTGTGGAGGGCGCGGTGTACGAGCTGTGCCAACAGGCCCTCGCGGACGGCGAGACCGTCCTGGAGCGCTTCGGGTACAGCGACGACGACGCCTTCGCCGTGGGGCTCACCTGCGGCGGCGTCATCGACATCCTGGTCACCCCGGTCCGGGCGGGCGACCCCGTCCGGCCGGTGGTCGCGTCCGCGCTCACCGCCGCCGCGCGAGGGGAGGCGGCGGCGGTGGCGCGGATCGTGTCCGGCCCCGCGGATCTGAGGGGCCGCGGGCTGCTGGTGCGCGCCGACGGCACCTGGGAGGGCGGCCTCGGCGGCCACCCCGAGCTGGACCGCACGGTCGTCGCCGAGGCAGGCGCCTTCCTGGACGCCGGCCGCACCGGCACCCTGGAGATCGGAGAGCAGGGCTCGCGGTGCGGAGCACCGCTCACGCTGCTGGTCGAGTCCTCCGTACCCGCACCGCGCATGATCGTCTTCGGCGCGATCGACTTCGCCTCGGCGCTGGTCCGCGTCGGCAGGTTCCTCGGCTACCACGTCACGGTGTGCGACGCCCGCCCCGTGTTCGCGACCTCGGCCCGCTTCCCCGACGCCGACGAGATCGTCGTCGAGTGGCCGCACAAATACCTGGAGCGCACGGACGTCGACGGCCGGACCGTCCTGTGCGTCCTCACCCACGACGCCAAGTTCGACGTGCCGCTGCTGAAGCTCGCGCTGCGGCTGCCGGTGGCGTACGTCGGGGCGATGGGCTCGCGCCGCACCCACCTCGACCGCAACGACCGTCTGCGCGAGGTCGGTGTCACCGAACTGGAGCTGGCCCGCCTGCGGTCCCCGATCGGCCTGGACCTCGGCGCCCGTACGCCCGAGGAGACGGCGCTGTCCATCGGCGCGGAGATCGTGGCCAACCGGCGTGGCGGCAGCGGGGTTTCGCTCACCGGGGCGCACACGCCGATCCACCACGACCTGACGTCGGCGCCGGCGACGCGGATCGGGTCGGTGGCGTGAGGGGGTGAGCCGGCCGCCGGTGTGATCAGGCCGCCGCGAGCAGCCGGTCGACCGCCCGGCCGAACACCGCCCGCGCCGCGGCCCCCAGCAGCGGGTCGAGGGCCCCGGGCAGGAACCGCACGCCCAGCTCCTCGCGCCACAGCACCCGGGCACGTCCGCCCGGCTCCGGCAGCACCTCGATCTCGGCCCAGCCGCGCACCACCCGGCCGCGCTTCTCCAGCCGGCACAGCCCCGGTCCGCCGTCGGCCGGAGGCCGCCACACCGTGACCTCCATCCGGTCGTCGAAGCCGAGCGGCCCGAGTCCGCTGCGGGCCACGACGAGCGTGCCCTCCCGGGTGGGCGGGGCCGGGCTCGCCGTGACGCGGGTGAGCGGGACGGCGTCGCCGTGCCGGGGCCAGTGGGTGAGCCGGCGCCAGGCCTCGTCGGGCGGGAGCGGCACCGTGCGCCTGAGGAGGAAGAGGACCACGCGAGGATCCTAGGCAGTCCGGCACCCGCAGGAGTGTGACGGCCCACCACGTGACGCGCGTCGGAGCGGAGCCTTTGTCGCGCGGTGCCCGCTGTGGCCGGGTCAGCGGTAGACCCTTCCCGGCTCCGCCTTTCCGGGGGCCAGGAGCTGAGGGACCGTCACGAAGACGTAGCCGCGTTCCTTGAGGGCCTTGATGATGCCGGGTACGGCCGGGACGGTGCCCGGGTAGAGGTCGTGCAGCAGGATGATGCAGTCGCGGGAGGACTGGTCCAGGACGCGCTGCCGGATCAGCGCCGGGTCGTCGGTCGTGTAGTCCTTGGCCGTCACGCTCCAGAGCACCTCCGCCAGGCCCAGCTCGCGGCAGATCTCGTGCACGGTGTCGTTCGTGCGGCCCTGCGGCGGGCGCATCAGGGTCGGGGTGCGTCCGGTGAGCCGGGCTATCTCCTCGGTGGGACGCTTCAGTTCCTCACGTATCTCGTCCGGCTTCAGCTCGGTGAGTATGCGGTGGTCCCAGGTGTGGCTGGCTGTCTCGTGGCCCTCGTCGGCCATCCGCCGCACCAGCTCCGGGTAGGTGTCGATGTGCCGCTTGCCCAGCAGGAAGAAGGTCGCCGGGACCCCCTCCCGCTTCAGGATGTCCAGCAGCCGCGGCGAGTTCTCGCTCGGCCCCGCGTCGAAGGTCAGCGCGATGCACCTGGCCCTGCGGCAGTCGACGGTCCCGAACTGCGCGGGCGCGCCCGCGAGGGCACGCGCCCGCACGGAGCTGGGTGCGGTCGTCTCCAGGCCCGTGCACCCCGTGAGCGTGAGCGTCAGGGCGGTGGCGGCCGTGGCGAGCCGGGCGGCGGCGCGGAACCCGGGCCCCGTTTTCTTCATCTTCCGGGTCGGAAGCTTCTTGGTCAGAGAAGGCATGCCGGGACTATACACAGCGATTATATACGCGGTGAATAGTGGTCTGAGCTGCGCTTTCTCAGCTGATCAAGGCCGTCGCGTCGCCATGCTCACGGCGTTCGCGGCCACCACCGCCCCGATGCCCGCCCAGTCGGCCGGTCCGAGCCGCTGCCCGAGGAGGACGAGCCCGACCAGCGCGGCGAGCACGGGGTTGACGCTCATGAACAGCCCGAACGCCTGGGCCGGCACCCGGCGCAGGGTGAACAGGTCGGCGAGATAGGGCACCGCCGAGGACAGCACCCCGGCCGCCACGGCGTACCCCAGAGCCCCGGCCGTCGGCGGACGGACGGCCGCGACGACCGCACCGACCGGCAGGAACAGCCCGGCCGACACCACGGCCGCGGCCGACGCGCCCCGCGCACCCGGTATGCGCTCACCGATCGTCCGGTTGAGCAGGATGTACGACGCCCAGCACGCGGCCGCCAGCAGCCCGAGTGTCATCCCGAGGTAGTCGGCGGAGGGCCGGGGCCGCATCAGCGTGACCACCCCGGCCGCGGCGAGAAGCGCGCAGACGGCGTCCAGACGCCGGCGGGCCCCGGTCAGCGCGATGACCAGCGGCCCGACGAACTCCAGTGTCACCGCGAGCCCCAGACCGATCCGGTCCACGGCGCTGTACAGCGACAGGTTCATCGTCCCGAACACCAGCGCCAGCAGCAGCACTGGCCGCCACTGCCGCCCGGTCAGCGAGCGCAGCCGGGGCCGGGCCACCGCCGAGAGCACGGCGGCGGCGACGTACTGGCGCACCGCGACGACCCCGACGGGCCCGATGACCGGGAAGGCGAGCGCGCCGAGGGCCGCCCCGGTCTGGTTGGACAGTCCGCTGCCGGCCATCGTGACGACGCCCGCGAGACGCACCCCCGGCGGGCCGGTGACGCGGGCGCGGGGGTCGGCGGCGGTGGCGGAGGCGCTGGTGGCGGCGGTCGGCATGTGTCGAGAGTGCGGTCCGCGCGGGCTTGCGCACAATGCATCGACAGGCCGATCCATACGCTGAGGTCATGGATGTGGAACTCCGCCATCTGCGCTGCCTGGTCGCCATCGTCGAGGAGGGCACCTTCACCGACGCCGCGCTCGCCCTGGGTGTCTCCCAGGCGGCCGTCTCGCGCACCCTCGCCGCACTCGAAACCGCCCTGGGAGTAAGGCTGTTGCGGCGCACCTCCCGCTCGGTGACGCCCACCGCCACCGGGCTGCGCGTCCTCGCGCACGCACGGCGGGTGCTCGCCGAGGTGGACGACCTGGTCCGGGAGGCCGGACAGGGCTCCCAGCGGCTGCGGGTGGGCTACGCGTGGGCCGCGCTCGGACGTCACACGCTCGCCTTCCAGCGCCGCTGGAGCGCGGCGCAGCCCGCCGTCGAACTCCATCTGGTCCGTGTCAACTCCGCCACCGCGGGCCTCGCCGAGGGCAGTTGCGACCTGGCGGTGGTGCGCAGACCGCTGGAGGATCGCCGCTTCGACAGCGCGATCGTCGGCCTGGAGCGCCGGCTGTGCGCCCTCGCCGCCGACGACCCGCTGGCCCGCCGCCGCTCGCTGCGTCTCTCCGACCTCAGCGACCGCACCCTGCTGGTGGACCGCCGTACCGGCACCACCACCCCTGAGCTGTGGCCGCCGGAGTCCCGGCCCGCCGTCGAGGAGACGCACGACGTGGACGACTGGCTCACGGTGATCGCCTCGGGCCGCTGTGCCGGCATGACCGCCGAGTCCACCGCCCACCAGTACCGCCGCCCAGGCGTCGTCTACCGCCCGGTGCGCGACGCCGCCCCGGTCGCCGTCCGCCTCGCCTGGTGGCGCGACGACCCGCACCCCGCGGCCCGGCCGGTCATCGAACTCCTCACGGAGCTGTACCGCGCCGCGGAGTGACAGCGGTTCCCGCGCCGGTCGTTCCCCGGGCGCCTCGCCGTCGTTCCCCGGCTCGGCGGGCGTCCGCGCGGGTGCGGTGTGCTCTGCTGGACGGCGGGGGAGCCGGTCGGCAGGGCGGGAAGGGGATGCCGTGCACGCCGGTGGTGCGGCCGCGTGGGCGGTCGCGGTGACCGGTATCGCCCCCTGGGGGGCGGCCGACTCGTGGCCGAGCGGGAACCGCCGGCCGGGCGGCGCGCCCCTCGCACGGCTCGGCGAACCGCCCGACGACATGCGCACGGGCGCCGCCCACGGGGACGACGGACACCGAAAGGGTGGACGGGCTCGGCCGGAGCGTGGTCGGGCCGGGCTCCCCGCCGGGCTCGCCGAGGTCGACCGGGTGCTCGCACCGCTGCGGGCGGGGTGGTGCCACCGTGGCCGGAGTGATGCGGTACGCCGGACACGCGCCTTGTCGGCCGTGGCGGCCGGTGCCATCGTGGCCGGCATGCCAACGGGGGTCGATCACGCGTCGATAGTGGCCGAGCTCAAGGCCGTCCGCCGGGCCGGCCTGGTCAGGCTGCGTGGAGTGCAGCTGACCGCGCTGCGCCGGGCGGCCGAACTCGGCGCGCCCGACGGGTCGGTCGAGGGACTTCTCCGCCGAGCCGTCTCGGCCCTGGACGCGGGCACACTGCGCACGGCCGCCGCGTACACCCTCGGCCTCGCCCAGGGGACCCGGGACTGGCCGGCCGCCGACCGGCGGCGCCGCGCGGCCGAGGTGTACGGGGTGAGCGTGGAACGCTTCCGCAAGGACCACGAGGTGATGGTCCTGGAACAGATCGCGGAAGCCGTCACGCGGCTCGCCGCCACCACCGAGGCCCCCGGGCGGAGGCCGGACGGGACGACGCCGGACGGGACGACGCCGGACGGCGCGCCGACGGACGGCGGCACGCGCACGCACCGCGTCGTGGAGGTGCCCGCCGGGGGCCGCACCCTGCCGCTGACGGTCCATGTCCACCCCGTGGACCTGTTGCGCGACGTGGACGTCGTGGTCTCACCCGCCAACACCCATCTCGCGCTGCCCGAGACCTACAAGTCCTCGGTCGCCGCCTCGCTGCGCCGGGCCGGCTCGGTGCGCGGGGTGACGGGCGACCTGATGGCCGACCCGGTGAGCGACGAACTGCGCGCCTGGGCCGACCGACACGGGACCGCGGGCCGGCCCGTGCTGCCCGGCACGGTCGCCGCCACCCCCGGCGGGGCGCTCGCCGCCCGCGGCGTGCGGCGGATCTACCACGCCGTGGTGGCCGTGCCCAGGGCCGGGACCAACGACTACGAGGTGCTGCCCGCCGACATCACCCGCGCGGCCACCCGGGTGTTCGAGGTGATGGCCGAGGAACGCGACGGGGCGTGGCCGCAGTTGCGTTCCGTCTGCTTCCCACTGCTCGGGGCGGGCCGCGGCGGACTGCCCCGCCAGGTCAGCCTGGACGCGATCTGGGCGGCGGTCGAGGCGGAGGCCGCGCGCGGGGCGGACTGGGAGATCCATGTCGTGGTCCGCGACTCACGCGCCGCGGAGCTCGTCGAGCGACTGCCCGAACGGGTCCGCCCGAGCGGCCACCCCCGCACGACCTGACGGCGCCGGGGGGCGTTCCCGTCCCCGCCGGCATACGACCTGACGCCGACCCGTCCCCGACCCGGCGCGCTGCTTCACTTCAATTGCAGTGAGTATTCCTTGAGTTGACAGGACATCACCTACTGTGAATCGCACGGACGGGGGAATGGCGCGATGGGCGCACGGTGCGGTGGGCCGGGTGACGACCTGGCCCGATCCCGACGTGTACGTCCTCGTCGAAGGAGTCCTGCTGCGCGCCCTGCCGGAGGCACCGGGACTGCTGCCCGGCGCAGCGGCCGAGGTGCGGGCCGATCCGTCCACCGGCCGCCTCCTCGTCCGTCCGGCGCCACAGGGGCCCGCGTGACGACGGCCTTCGGTGAGGGGTTCGACGAGCGGCAGCCGGTGGTGCTGCTGCTGGACACCTCGGCGTCCATGGCCCGGCCCGCCGAACGGCCCCGGATCGACGAGCTCAACGACGCCCTCACCGCGTGGTTCGACGGCGTACGGGGCCATGGGCGGCTGCGCTCGCGCGTGGAGGTCTGTCTGATCACCTTCGACTCGCGGGTGCGCGCCTACGATCCGCGCGAACACACCCTCGTGCCGGTGGAATCCCTCCCGGCGGACCGGCTGTTCGTACCCGTGGACGGGATGCGGCCGCCCCGGCTCGCCGCCTCCGGGTACACCCGTATGACGGACGCCGTGGACGCGGCGCTCGCCCTCGCCCGGGAGCGGCTGAGCACGCTCAGGGCGCGCCGGGTGCAGGTGATCCGGCCGTTCCTGTGGGTCCTGACCGACGGAGCGCCCAGCGACGCCGAGGGCCGGCCGCTGGACGCCGAGGCCCTCCAGGACACCGCGTGGGCACTGCGGCAGGGCGAGCGGGACCGCGAGTGGGTGTTCCAGGCCGTCGGGGTGCGCGGCGCGGACCTCGACCTGCTCCGCGTCCTCGCGCCGAAGGGCGCGCACCTGCTCGACCGTCTCGGTTTCGGCCAGATTCTGGACCTGCTCTTCTACAGCTCCGACCGGTTCGGCGCGGTGCAGGACGCCGACGCCGTCCACGCCCAGGTCGCGGACCTCGCGGCGCGCCGGGCGAGGATGGCCGAGATCGAGGGGGAGTACCAGTGATCGTCTCGGGCGCGTCGGTCGCCGGAGCCGCGCACCTGGACGCCGGGCGGGGCGGCGAGGACGCCTTCCGGGCGGTACGGACGGACTACGGGGTGGTCCTCGCGGTGGCCGACGGGGTCGGCTCACGGCCGCGCGCGGCCCTCGGCGCCCACCTCGCGGTCGACACCGCCTGCCGGGTCCTCGCCGCCGAACCGCCGCCCGGCCGGGACGCCGACGCGCCGGAATGGACCGCCTGGACCGCGGACCGGGGCGCGCTCCTCGCCGAGACCTGTCTGCGCCACGCCCGCGCGCTCACCCGGGACGAGGACGGCACCGGGCCCGACGATCTGGGCGCCGCGCTGCTCGTGGCCTGTGTGCGGGTGCCGTGGGTGGCGTTCGTGTCACTGGGCGACTGCTTCGCGGCCGTACTCACCCGACCGGACGTCCCGCACGCCACCGACGTCCCGCACGCCACCTACGGCCAGAGCGGCTGGGACGGCCAGAGCGGCGGGGACGGCCGGAACGCTCCGGGCGGCCGGAGCGGCCGGAGCGGTCCGGCAGCCCCCGAAAGCCCCGACCGCCCGAACGGCCGCGACTGCCCGAACGGCCGCGACTGCCCGAACGGCCGCGACTGCCCGAACGGCCGCGACTGCCCGAACGCGGCGGACTGCCCGAACGCGCCGGACCGCCCGAACGCGCCGGACCGCGCGGACGTCCCCCGCGAGCGGTGCCATCTCGTGCTGCCTCCGCCCGCCCCGGGCGGTCCCCCTCCGGCGTACACGACCTCCCCGGCCGCCCGGCTGCGGGTGCGCACCTTCACCGTGTGGGAGCCCGAGCTGTCCGGTGTCGTCCTCGCCACCGACGGCTGCGCGCCGCTCGCGCTCGACCACCCCTGCGTACGCGGACTGCCCGACGCCGCCGGGCCGTTGCCCAGCCCCCGCTTCCTGCCGCCCCTGGCGGCCGCGCTGCGCCGCGGCGGCGGAAGCGCCGCGCCGCTGCACGCCCTGCTGTCCGGGCCGGCCGCCGCCGAACGGACCGGGGACGACCTGACTCTGCTGTGCGCTCTCACGGAGGGCGACCGGGGATGGTCGTGAGGGTGGTTTCGCGCGGCGGCCGCGAGTGGCAGCTCACCGAGCGGATCGGCGCCGGCTCCGAGGGCCTGGTGTACGCCGTCGGACACGACGGCTCCCTGGTCGCCAAGCTCGTGCCCGACCCGGCCGACCCGGTCGCCTACCGGCGCCGGGTGGAGCGGCTCGTACGGCAACGCCGCGAACCCCGGACCGTACGGCTGCTCGCCGGGACCCCGCAGCGGGTCGCCTGGCCCCTCGCGGCCGTACGCACGCTCCGGGACGATGTCGAGGGCTATCTGATGCCCGACCTGCGGCGCGACTTCCTGCCGTTCACCGCGCTGCTCACCGAGGCCGGCCGTCCGGACGCGCTGCCCGGCGCCACCTGGGCCACGGCCCTGGCCGCCGCCGAGGCACTGGCCCGGCTGCTCGCCGACCTCCACACCGAGGGCTATGTGGTGGGCGACCTGAACCCGGACAACCTCTGGGTCGACGCGCACGGCCGGGTGGGCATGGCGGACGTCGACTCGTGGCAGTTCACCGACGGCCACGACGTGTTCCCCGGCCGTATGCGGACACCGGGGTACACGGCACCCGAGCGGATGGCGCCGAACGCCGGGACGAGCGGCGCGCCGGCCGGTCCGGGGGAGGAGACGCGAGCGCCCGCCGCCCCGCCCGTGCCGCCCGACGCGTCCACCGACGCCTTCGCCCTCGCGGTCCTCGTCCACCAGCTCCTGATGGGCGGGCTCCACCCGTTCGCCGGGCACCCGGCCGACGGCGACTACCTCTCCCTCGACGACAACGTGCTGCACGACCGGTGCCGGCTGCTCGACCGGACCTCGGTGGTGCTGCCGCGCACCGCGCCGCCCGCCGACCTGCTGCCCCGCGCCCTCGACGCGCTCCTGCGGGCCGCCTTCTCGGCGGCCGGTTCCCGGCCTCCGGCAGCCGTGTGGGCTCGGGAGCTGGCGGCCGCGCGAGCACCCGGCCGCCTTGCGCGGTGCACCGTACGAGCCACGCATGTGCACACCGTGGAGCGGCCCTGGTGCCCCTGGTGCGACCAGGCCCGGCGCGGCATGGACAGTTACCCGGAGCCGGCGTGACCGGGTCCGCGGACACGCTGTCGGTGGCGCGGACCCTGGACCGCTGCACGGTCCTCGGCCCCGGAGTCCGGGCCGTCGTCTGGGTGCAGGGCTGCCCGCTGCGCTGCAAGGGCTGCGTGGCCGCCGAGACCCTCCCCTTCGACGGCGGCACCCCGACCGCCGTACCCGAACTGGCCGAGCGCATAGCCGCGTTGACGGACGTGGAAGGCGTCACGCTGTCCGGGGGCGAGCCGTTCGCCCAGGCCGAGGCGCTCACCGCGCTCCTGGACGCCGTACGGCAGCGGCGGCCCGGCCTCTCCGCGATGGCCTACTCGGGCTTCCGGTACGAGGCGCTGCGCCGTGGCACCCGGGCCCAACAGGCCCTGCTCGACCGGCTCGACCTGCTGGTGGACGGCCCCTACGTCGCCACCCGGCACGCCCCGCTGCGCTGGCGCGGCTCGGCCAACCAGCGGCTGCTGGCACTCACCGACCGCTACGCCGCACTCGTGGCCCGGATCGCGGCCGAGGACGACACCAGCGCGGGCATCGAGGTGTCGATGGGCGCCGACGGCTCCTTCTCGTGGGCCGGGGTGCCGCCCGTGCCCGGCTTCCGGGAAACCCTGGAAGCGAGCCTGGAGGCAAGGGGGTTCGCCCCGCGCACCGACCGCACACAGGAAGGCCGGAGGACCCCATGAGCGGCTCACCCATGTACAGCGTCGTCTCCCTCGACCCCGGGCTGATGGCCCTCGGCATGACGCTGCGGGCCGCCCGTTCGGCGGCGCGCAGGGCGCGCGAGGACGAGCGCCGCGCCGAACGCGAGGCGCTGGCCGCCGAGCGGGCCCGGCGGCTCGCCGAACGCCAGGCCCGCGCGAGGGCCGCCGCCGAACGCCGCCGGGCGGAGCTCGCCGAGCGACGCCGCGTCCGGCAGGAGACCCACGCGGCCGGCCTGCGCGAGGAACAGGGCCGGGCGGACGCCCGCCGCCTGGACGAGGCCGAGAGCCTGCTCGCCCCGCTGCGCGGCGCGTCGGACCGCGCCGCGGAACTCGCCTCGCTGCGAAGGCGGCTGGCGGACCTGCGGGCCGAGCTGGGCGGCCCCCGGCCGCTCGGCGCGGACATCGAGGAACTGCGCGGTCTGGTCGTCGTCGCGACGGGCGGCACCGCCGAGCGGGCGGCCGCCGTCCGCCCCGACCCGGGGGAGGTCCTGCGGGACCTGCTGTGGCGGCTCGCCGGTCTGGGCGCCGACGCGGCCGCCCATGACGCCGCCGGGGCCCGGGAGTGCGCCGAACTGCTGGACCGGATGGGCGCGTTGGCGGCACAGCCCGACGCCGGGGTCCGTTTCGAGGCGCTGCTCGGCAGCGCGGAGCACGCCCTGAACCGGCACGCCCACACCGTCGCCCGCGCCGTCGAGGACGCCACTGCACGGGCCGAGGAGGAGGCCCTGCGCGCCGAGGAGGAGGCCGCGCGGGCCGAGGAGGAACGGGCGGCACGCGAGGAGGCCGAACGGGCCGCCCTCGCCGAGGCCCTGGACCGGTTCGGCGTCGTCGAGGACGGTGCGCGCGACGCCGTGCACGACGCGGCGGACCTGGGCGCGCCGGAGCTGGCGGCGGAGGTCGAGCGGACGCTGCGGACCGCCACCGAGGCGCTCGGCACGCGGCACGCGCGCGCCGCCCTGGACGCCGTCGCCGCGCTGGAGACGCTCCTGCCGTCCGTCGAGGAGCAGCTCGACGAACTCCAGCTCGCCCATGCCCGCCGCACCGAACTCGCCCGTGCCCTCAAGGACGCCATGACCGACGCGGGCCTCGACTTCACCGGCGGCGAGGACCGCGGGGAGCTGCTCGTCCTGTCTTTCGAGCGGCAGAGCGGCGCGGTGTACGAGGCGACCGTGCGGACCGAGTCCGACGGCACGCCCCTGCTCACCTACCACGTGGACGGGGAGCCGGACATGTCGATCAGGCCGGCGGCGCGGGGCGAGGCGGTCTGCGCCCCCGAGGAACTGCTCGACCTGGTGCACCGCGCCCTGGACGGCTCCGGCTTCACCTCCGGCGAGCTGACCTGGGACGGCAAACCGCCGCGCGACACGGCCCGGCAGCTGCCCGGCACGGACCGGCGGAGGGCACGATGACCACGGGCGAGCCGCAGCACCCCCGGCTCCTGAAGTCCCCGCCGCAGGGGCCCGGTCAGGCCCGGCCGGGTTCCGGTCACGCGACGTCCGGCCCCGCCCTCGCTGTCGGCCCCGCCCTCGCTGTCGGCCCCGCCCCCGCCGTCGGCTCCGACACGACCTCGCCCGTTGCCGACGCCACCTCGGCCGGCCCCGTACCCGCCGACGGCATGATGCCGCTCTGGGCGGTCTCGCTCCGATGGGAGCTGCGCCGCGGCCGGCAGGTGATCCTGGACGGGCGGATCCGCGACCGCTGGTGGTTCGAGGACCGGCCCGCCTCCTTCCGCTCCCTCGTGAGTGGCGCGCTGGAGGCCTGGGGCGCCGATGTCGTCGGCTGGTGGGACCCGGTGGACGGACTCACCTTCCCCCTGCCGGGGCACGCCGAACGGTTCGACGAGCTGGTCGCCGCCCTGCCCCGCGACCCCCGCACCCCGCCACCCGCCGAGGAGCACCGCGCCGACCCCCGGGCCACCGACACTCTCCGGCGCGGCGAGCGGGAGCCGGCCGAGTCCCCCGACACCCCCGCCACCCGGCGCGGTGAGGAGCGCCGCCGGTCGCAGGACGGCCTGTTCCGGCCCCGGACGGGCCGCCGGGCGAGTTCCTTCGAGGACGTCACGGCGGTCGTCCGCAGACTGGTCGCCTCGCCCGAGGCGGCGACCGCGTTCGTCTTCCAGGACGTCGACCACCATCTGTCGGCGGACCGGGCCGACGCGCACCTCGGCTGGATGCGGCTGCGCGCCGCGATGACCGAGGCCGTGGTGCCGTACCCCGGACCGCACAGCGGGCCCGCCCCGCACCCCAGGAACGCCGTGCTGTGCGCGGTCGGGGACGTGGGCCGGCTGCCCGGCTGGTTCGTGCTGGACGACCCGCGCGTCGCGACCCTGCACATCGGGCCGCCGGACCCGAGCCAGCGCAGGCTCTGGCTGAGCATGCTGCGCGAGGAGTTCAACGGCGGTCCGCAGGCGAGCCGCGCCGAGGTCGAGGCACTCGTCGGCGCCACCGACGGCATGGCCGGCTGGGACATCCACGCCCTCTCACGCACCTCGTGGCTGCGCTCCTCACCCGTGCAGAAGCCCGACAAACTCCTGGAGCTGCACCGGCTCAACGTGAGCGTGGACCCGTGGACCCAGCTGGACCGGGAGGTCGTCGGCCGGGCCGCCGAGGCGCTCGGCGAGCGGGTCGTGGGCCAGCCCGCGGCCGTGTCGGCGGTCGCGGCCGTCCTGCAATCGGCCTTCGTGGGCGTCGACTTCGGCGACTCCGGAGCCGCGCGCCCGCGGGGTGCCTTCTTCTTCGTCGGACCCACGGGCGTCGGCAAGACGGAACTCGCCAAGGCGGTCGCCGAGTTGATGTTCGGCGACCAGAGCGCCTACGCCCGGTTCGACATGAGCGAGTACCAGCAGGAGCACGCCGCGGAACGCCTGGCCGGGGCGCCGCCGGGCTACATCGGCTACGAGCAGGGCGGCGAGCTCACCCGGCGGGTGCAGGAACGGCCCTTCAGCGTGCTGCTCTTCGACGAGATCGAGAAGGCCCATCCCAAGGTCCTGGACAAGTTCCTGCAGATCCTGGAGGACGGCCGCCTCACCGACGGCCGCGGCCAGACCGCGCACTTCTCCCAGTGCCTGATCATCTTCACTTCCAACACCGGCGCCGACGCCGTCCAGGACCTCCTCGCCGAGGCCGGTGACGCTCTGTCGTACGACCGGCTGCGCGGGCACTTCACCCGGGCTGTGGAGGAGAAGTTCCGGGAGATCGGACGGCCGGAGATCTACGGGCGGCTGGGGCCCGGCGTGGTCGTCTTCGACATGCTGCGCCACGACCATGTCGTACGGATCGCGGACCGGCTCCTCGGGCAGCTCGCCGAGTCCGTGCGCGAGCGCCACCAGGTCGAACTCGTCGTCGACCGGGCCGGGGTGCACCCGTGGATCACCGGCCGGATGGCCGACCCGGAGCGCCGGGCGTACGGCGGCCGGCAGATCCGCAACGAGCTCCAGGCCCTGCGGGCGGCGGTGGTCCGGTTCTTCGTCGAGCACCGGCCGGCCGCGGGGGACCGCGTCCTGGTCGGCGTCACCGAGGACGGCACGCCCCGCGTCACGGCGGAGAGGAGGACCTGACGGTGTACGGCATCGACGTCGGTCACCGCTACGGACGGATCGCCCGGCGCGACGGGGACGGCCGGCCCGTCGTGGCGACGGTGGCGTTCGGGCCCGGCGGTCCCGGCACCGCCGCGGCCGCGGTCACGGCGCTGGCCAGCGCCCGGGACGCGCCGTCGCAGCGGTCCGTCGCGCTCGCGCTGCCCCTGGACGAGGACGGCGAGCGGGCGGAGGGCGCGCTGCTGCGGGCCGCCGAGGGCGCGGGACTCACCGTGCTCCACACGATCGCCGAACCGGTGGCCGTCGCCCTGCACTACCGCGCGGTCGTCGAGGGCACGGACCGCACGGTCCTCGTATACGACCAGGGCGCGACCACGCTGGACCTGGCCGTGCTCGCCGTCGCCCACGACCGCACGGTCCGGATCGTCGACGCGGAGCGGCACCCCGTCGGCGGGGACGACTGGGACGCCGCCGTCGCGGCCGAACTGCTGCACCGCACACCGGACCTGGAGCCCTCCGCGGCCCTGGCCGCCGCCGAGCGGCTGCGCCGGGCCCTCGACGGACAGGGGGCGGAGGCGGCCACCGAGCGGATCGGCGAGACGGAGGCCGTGCTCGACCGGGAGACCCTCGACCGGCTCGTCCGGCCGCTGCGCGAGCGGGCCCGGCGGGCGGTCGCCGACCTGTGCGCGCGGACCACGAGCCCGCCGGACACGGTCCTCCTCGCGGGCGGGCTGGCCGCGACACCGGGCACCGACGCCTGGCTGGAGAGCGCGCTCGCCCTCCAGGTGCGCAGCGCCGACCCCGCCCACGCCGTCGTCGGCGGACTGCTGCACCTCGCGGACTTCGGCGCCCTCCGGGTCAGGTCCGGCCCGGCCCCGCACCGGGAGGACCCGGAGCCGCAGTCCATCGCGCGCCGGGCGGGCGCGGAGCCCTGGCCTGCCGGGCACCCGGAGGACCCGCCGTCGCGGTCAGCGAACCGGCGCGAGGACCCGGAGCCCGCGTCGCGCGCCCCGCACGCGGCGGACCCGGAGCCGGAGCAGGAGCTGAAACCGGAGCCGGAGCCGGAGCCGGAGCCTCAGGCCGAACCGATACCGGCCCCCGCCCCCGCCCCCGCCGCGCCCCGGGCGGATCAGGAACCGGAGCGGCAGCCCCGCTCCGACCCTCCCCCCGAACCGCCGGTCGCCCTCGCCCCCGAGAACCTCTTCGCCGTGCCCGTCGACGAGCTCCAGGCCATCCGCCGCGGCACCCATCTGCTCGTGCTGTGGGCCTGGCCGCCCGGCTCCCGTACCGCGCGGGTGCGCTGGCGGGTCGAGGGGGACACCGTGGGCGGCTCGCGGGACACGGGCGACATCCGGTGCTCGCGCCGGGTGTACGAGCACGACGGCGGCCTCGACCTCCCGGTGGGGCGGGCAGCCGTGACCCTCACCGTGGAGGTGCTGGTCGCCGGGCCGGCCGTGGACTGCGAGGGCTCCTCCGCGCTGCTGGTCGACGCCGAGCCGCCCGTCGTCGAGTACGAGCCGTCCGTACGGCGCCGGCTGGGCGGCCGCGTCGCGACGGTCACCTTCACCTCCGACTCCGGCTGTCTGCTGCCCGCCCTGCGGATCGTGCACGGCGTCGGCCACTACCGCCCCTCCAGCGCCGCCGAGGGCACGGTCGTCCACGACCTGCCCGCGCAGCCGATCACCGCGCGGGTGCCGCTGCGCGTGGAGTTCCCGCTGCCCGCGACCCGCGGCACGTCCTGGCTGGTCTGCTTCCCGGCGCACCCGGACGCCGCCTCCGACTCCGACTCCGACTCCGCTCCCGACGTGCGCCCCACGGCGCTTCACCGACTGCGGGTGACCTGACATGGCGCGCAGACTGACCTGCCCCTACTGCTACGAGACCTGCACCGCCCGCGAGATCGCCTTCCGCTGCAACAGCCGGCTCAGCCGCACCCACAAACGCTGCGTCCGGCGCCGCGACGAGGTGCTCGCCGACCGGATGGGCCAGCGCGGCGAGGTCGGACCGGCCTTCACGGCGGACGGGCGCGCGGCGACGGCCCTGTGCCCCGACTGCGACGGGGAGACCACCTTCCGGATCTGCCCGGTCTGCCACTCCACGCTGCCCGCCCAGTTCGGGATGGTGGAGAACCGGATGATCGCCATGGTGGGAGCCAAGGCGTCCGGCAAGACCGTCTACACCACCGTCCTGCTGCACGAGATGATGAACAGGGTCGGGACCGCCTTCGGCGCCTCCCTGGTCGGCGCCGACGACGCCACGATGCAGCGCTTCCACACCGACTACCAGGAACACCTGTACCGCGACGGGCAGATGTTCGCCGGCACACGGACGGCCGTGACCAACGACAACCGGGTCGATCCGCTGGTCTTCCGGTTCGGGCTGCGCCGCCGACGGCTGCTCGGCGACCGGCCGCAGCACACCGTCCTGTCGTTCTTCGACACCGCGGGCGAGGACTTCAACTCCCGCGAGAACATGGAGCTCAACACCCGCTATCTGATGGGCGCCGACGGCATCGTGCTGCTGTTGGACCCGCTCCAGATGGCCGGTGCGCGGCCGCTGTCGCGCCCGGGGACCGCGCTGCCCGGCACCGAGGGCGTCGACAGCCCGTACAACCTGGTGAGCAAGGTGACGAACCTGCTGCTCACCAGGGCGGGCCAGGGCCGGATGGCGAGGCGCTCCGCCGCCTCCCGCATCGACACGCCCGTCGCCGTGGTCTGCACCAAGCTGGACGCCTTCTGGCACGTGCTGGACAAGGGCAGCCCGCTGCGGGCGCACCCGCCGTCCGGCGACCGCTTCGACGAGGAGGACAGCCTCAGCGTCCACGAGGAGGTGCGGACGCTGCTCAAGGACTGGGACGGCGTACCGATCGACCGGATGCTGGAGAACACCTACAGCCGCTACCGGTACTTCGGGGTCTCCGCCCTCGGCCACACCCCCACCGCGGACGCCCGGGTGGCCCGCACCGGCATCCAGCCGTACCGGGTGACGGACCCGCTGCTGTGGCTGCTCAGCGAGTACGGCTCGGTGCCGAGGACGGGCCGCCGGTGACTCCCGGTACGGCGGCCGGCGCCGTCGAGCAGCTGTACTACACCTCGTGCGAGCGCGGCCTCAGCGGCTTCTCCGGCTTCCAGTTCAACGCCGTGAGCCCCGGGGTCACGGCCGAGGCCATGCACACCGTGGAGTCGCTGGCCGGCTACGACCCGCCGCGCACCCTCGCCGAGTCGGAGACCTCCGAGCAACTGGCCCGCTGCCCGGTCACCCTCTGCTTCTCCCCGGCGCCGCCAGGACCCGGCTCCGCGCAGGGCACGACGCTGGTCAACGTGCGCTATGTGGGCCGGGATTCGGCCCGGCGGTTCGGCAACTACTTCGCGCACGCGCTGCACTCGCCGTCGGCCAAGGACTTCGCGGCCGCCTGCGGCGGACGGCTCGCCATCGAGCTGTGGGGCTCCCCGGTGTGGACCGCCACGGTGTCGGCCCGCCCGGAGCTGCCGCCCCTCGGCGGCGACCGCGGCCCCGTGCCCGCCGGGCCGCTCGACGCCCGCGCGGTGGGGGAGTTCCTGGCCGGGCGGCGCCACGCCGACCAGCTGGAACAGTTGCTCGCTGCCGCGTTCCAGGCGCTGGCGGGAGGGCCCTCGGTCGTGCTGGTCGACCGCTCGACCGAACGGATCGCCCACTGGTTCGCGGCGGTGAGCTTCCTGCTGCCGCCCGCGCTCGCCCGGCAGTTGTCCTTCTCCACGTACATGCTGCGCCCGACCCGGGGCCGGCACCATCTCATCGGCAGTGTGCCGGAGGCCCGGCCGGAGATCGGGCCGGACGACGAGGACGCCTTCCTGCTCTTCGACTTCGCGGCGGGCCGGTTCCCCGAGGCGGTCCCGGTGCATCACGTGGTGCGGCTGCTCACCCGGATCGGGGTGGGCTCGGTCCGCTCGGTGTGGTCCTGGGCGGCGGAGTACACCGACGGCACCGAACGCCACCCGGGCGACTGGCACCCACCGGTCGCGGCGGCCGCCGCGGCGGGCGGGGTGCGGCTGGCCCGGCCCGACGTCGCGGCCGTCCTCGACTGGCTGCCCGGGGCCGCCCATCTCGGCGCCACCCGCGCGGTGGTGGCCCGTGACCTGTGGCGGGCCCGCCTCGCGAGCGGGCTGACACAGCTCGACGCCCTCGCCCGCGCCGCCCGCGACGGCGGCGACCGGGCGCTGCACCGCGAACTCGAAGGGGCCCTGCTCGAAACCCGGTTGCGGGCCTACGTACGGGGCGCGCCGACCGCGTTGGCACCCGAACCGGTGACCGGCCCGGCCGAACTGACGCTGAAGGCGGTCGAGTTGTGGGAGCGACTGGTCGGCGAGGCCGACACGGCCCGGGAGCGGGCGCGGCTGCTGCTGTGGGCCGTCGACGCCGAGGTCCTGCCGTCGGCCGCCTTACGGGCCCGGGTCTGCCGCGGGCTGGCCGGTGAACTGCTGCGGGCGGCGACCGGCCGTGCGCCGGACCCGGCTCTGCGGGCCGACGTCAAGCGGCTGGTCTCCGTGTCCGCGGAGTTCCGTGCCGCGCTGCTCGGCCGGCTCGACGAACTCCTCGACGGGCGCGCCGGACAGCACGATCTGTTCGCCCAGTTCCCCGCGGAACTGCTGACGTTCGCCGACCTGGAGGGCCGCCCGCCGCTCCAGGAGCACCATCTGCTGGCGTCGGCGGAGCGCGACCCCGCCTCCTCGGCGCAGGCGCTGCTGCGGATTCTCGCGGTGCGGGGGCAGGACTTCCCCGACGGCGCGCTGCTGCGTGCCGTGTGGCGCGGCGTGCCGTGGACCCACCGGGAGGCCGTCCGGCTGGCGCTGGCGCTGCCCCCGGGCAGCCCCGAGGGTCGGGGCGGGGACGAGGGGCTCGCCGAGTGGTTCGACCGGGTGGTGCACCGCGAGGTCACCGACGAAGCCGGCCTGGAGACACTGCTCGACCTGTGCGAGCTGCTCGACGCGCCGGAACGCCGTGTCTGGCTGTCGCCGGACACCGCCGCGACCGTGCGCCGCACGCTCGACCTGGACGGGCAGCTCAAGGCGGCCTCGGACGCCGCACGGCTCGCGGCCGAGTTCGCCGGGGACCCGCTGCCCGCGCCGGTCCGGGCGCTGCGCAGGCTGAGGCTCGCCGGGGCGCTGCTCGCCGCGCCCGCCGAGCCGGGGGTGGTGCCGGGGATGCTGCGCGACCTCACCTTCGACACGGCGGACCGCTATCTGCGTGAGCTCCAGAAAGGGACCGTGCGGGCCTGCGAACGGCGGCACACCGTCTCGGACCGACTGCTCGGGCATGTCGGCGGCCTCGCCCTGGCCCGCCGCGGGCGTCTGGGGCTGCCCGAGAGCCACCGGACCCTCGTGAACCACATCGTCTTCGTGGCCGCCAACGAGTGGCGGGCCGAGGACACCGAGCGGCTCGCCGCCCTCGTCCGGCCGCACGACGCGGCCGTCGCGGACGCCGCCGCGGAACTGGCGCGCGAGCGGCGCGCCGCCACGGCGAAGGGCTGGCGCCGGCTCACCGACCTCGGCCGGTTCGGACGGTCCGGCCGCGACCCCGAAGGGAGGGCGTGACATGGGTGAGGCGTGGCTGGTGATCCTCGCCTCCGTGCTCGGGATCTTCCTGGCCGTCGGCGCGTGCACGGTCGTGGTGCGGGCGCTCGGCCTGATGGGGGAGCTGCTGTGGCGCTACGGACGGCTGCTCTTCGGCGTCATGGTCCGGCGCACCCCCGAGTTCCGGACGATCCCGCCCCACCGCCCCGAGGACGAGCCCGTCCCGGCGTACCGCAACTACCTCTTCGGGCCCGCCACCCGCGATCTGAACCAGATCGTCACGCTGGGCGCGGCCATGTGGGGCCGGTCGGTCGGCGACCGGTTCCGCACACTGGCCGGGGAACGGCTGACGCAGGCCCGGGAGCCGGGCGCGCTGAAACTGGCGCAGGCGCTGGCGCTGCTGGCCGGTCTCGCCGTCGGCGCCGCGCTGTCGCTCCCGCTGCTGCTGCTCCTGCTCGGCCTGCACGGGCTGCTGGTACTGCTGCTGTACACGGCGGCGCGGCTGCTCGCGGCCGTGCTGCGCGGACTCGACCGGGCCGGCTTGCGCCTGAAGGGCCTCGACCGGGGCGTGCTGTGCCCGCACTGCTACGAACGAGTGCCCTACCCGTCGTACGCCTGCCCGCGCGCGGAGTGCCGGCGACGGCACGGCGACATCCGGCCGGGCCGGTACGGCATCGTCCGGCGCCGCTGCGCCTGCGGGGCGCGGATGCCGACCCTGCTGATCCTGATGCGCCGCGGGGACCGGCTCGCGGCGTTCTGCACCCACGCGCACTGCGGCAAGCCGCTCAACCGGGACGCCGGGCACGCCCGGGAGATCGCGGTGCCGCTGGTCGGCGGCCGGGCCGCGGGCAAGACCCAGCTGATGGCGGCCATGCTGATGATCCTGGAGTCGGCGGCCGGGGCCGGCGGGCCCGAACTGCGGCTGGCGGACGAGGACTCGGTGGCCGGCTACCGCGTGCTGCGCGAGGTCCTGGCCACGAAGGGGCACACCCGGGCCACCCAGCGGAACCTCGCCAGGGCGCACTCGGCGATCCTCGGCCGGGGACGGTCCGAGCAACTGGTGCACCTCTTCGACGCCGCGGGCGAGCACTTCGCCAAGGGCGAGGACACCGACGCCCTGCGGTACGTACGCGCCGCCCGTACGGTCGTGTTCGTGCTGGACCCGCTGGCCGTGGACGTGACCTGGGAGCTGCTCGACGGCGCCGGCGGCCCCGAGGTGGACCGCACCCTCGCCTCGACCGACCGGCCCGACACGGTGTTCGCCAACGCCTCCCAGGCGGCGGCCCGGCTCGGCGAGCGCGGCACACGGCCCCGGCTGGCCGTCGCCATCAGCAAGACGGACCTGCTGGCGGGGCGCGGAGTGCTCCCGGACCGGCTCGACGACAGCGCCGCCGCCCGCACCTGGCTGACCGAGGGACTCGGCCTGGGGAACCTCGTGCAGGCGATGGAGCTGGAGTTCCGGGAGGTGCGCTACTTCTTCACGGCCGCCGTGACCGACGAGGACGGCGCGGTCGACCCGAGCCTCGTGCCGTTCGTGGCCTGGTGCCTGCACGGCGCGACCGCCCCGCACCGGCCGGCCCGCGCGAGGAACGGCACGACCCTGCGCCCACCGCGTCGGACCCCCTCCGGACGCCGCAGCCGGTTCCTCCGCCCCTCACGCCGCTGAGGCGCACGCCCCTGCGGGCGGGGTCAGTCCAGCCGCTGCTCGGCCCAGATCGCCTTGCCCCGGGCCAGCGCCCGTGTGCCCCACCGGTCGGCGAACCGGCCGACGAGGTAGATGCCGCGCCCGCCCTCGTCGTTGTCGGCGGCCAGGCGCAGGTGCGGGGAGGCGCTGTTGGTGTCGGTGACCTCGACGATCAGGGCGTTGTCGCGGATCAGCCGCAGACCGAGCGGCCCGGAGGCGTAGCGCACGGCGTTGGTGACGAGCTCGCTGACGATCAGCTCGGTGGCCGCGGCGACCTCCCCGTCCAGCCCCCACTCCGCGAGCCGGCCGGCCACCAGCCGCCGGGCCCGCGCGGCGCTGCGCGGGTCGCCGGGCAGGGTCCAGGAGGCGCTGGTGTCCGGGCCGAGGGACCGGGTGCGGGCCAGGAGCAGCAGCGCGTCGTCCTCGGGCCCGTCCGGCAGCAGGGCGCCGACCATGGCATCGCACAGCTGCCGCAGCGGACGGTCCCGCAGTGCGGCCAGCCGGCGTTCCAGCGCGGTCGGATCGCCGCCGGGGACCAGGCCCCGGTTGAACAGGGCGAGCAGACTGCCCGCCGGCATCGCGACCGATGTCGTACGGTACGAGGCGGTGCCGCTGCCCAGTTGGGGGCCCTGGGCGACGTCGAGGCTGTACGGCGGTGCTCCCGGGGCGGCCACCACGGGCCCCGGGTGCGCCGCGGCGGCGGCCTCGCAGCGCAGGTCCACCGGGTCGTGGACGACGTAGAGGCAGCCCGCGCGGAGCTCGTTCCGCGCCCCGCCCTCCTGCTGCTCCATGGCCAGACGTGCCGTCAGGTCGTGCAGCCGGGTGAGGAGTTCGGCGGGTTCCAGGTCCATCGCGGCGAACGCGTGCACGGCGGTGCGCAGTTGCCCCATCGCGGTCGCGGCGCGCAGCCCGCTGCCCTGGACGTCGCCGGAGACCAGCGCGACCCGGGCGCCGGACAGCGGGATCACGTCGAACCAGGTGCCGCCCGCCGCGACCGGGAGATAGGTGTGGGCGGTCTCGACGGCACGCGAGTGCGGCACCCGCGCCGGGACGAGGTCGCGCTGGGCGATCCGCGCGAGCGTGCGCTCACGGGTGTAGAGCCGGGCGTTGTCCAGACAGAGCGCGGCCCGCGCCGCCAGCACCTTGGCCATGTCGACGTCCACGTCGTCGAACGGGTCCGAGTCACCCGCCCGGTACAGCACCACCATGCCCAGCACCACGCCCCGGGCGGTGAGCGGCAGCACGAGCATGGCGTGCGCCCTGTTGCGCCGGAACAGCTCGGCGCGCCGCGGATCGCGCGCCAGCCAGTCCGCCTGGTCCAGGCCGGCGAGGTCGTTCACCAGCCGCGGCGTGAGATCCGCGAGGGCGTCCGCGTACGGGGTGGCCCGCCGCATCAGCCGTACGCCGCCGAGGTCGTGCACCGCGGAGACGTCGGCGCTCGGCACCGCGGCGAACGCCGCGCGCCGGACGGTGACCGCGTCCAGCAGCGGACCTGGGGCGAGTGCCTCGCCGTGCAGGACGGAGTCGAGCACGTCCACGGCGACGGCGTCCGCGAAGGCGGGCACGGTGACATCGGCCAGTTCAGCCGCCGTACGGAAGACGTCCAGCGAGCTGCCGATCAGCGCGGACGCCTGTTCCAGCAGGCCCACGCGGTGCTCGGCGCGCTCGCGGGCCGTGAGGTCGGTGACGGTCGCGGCCAGGCCCAGCGGGCTGCCGTCGGGGCCGCGCAGGGGAAAGGCCGACACGGACAGCGTCGCGCGCCGCACGGGACAGTGCAGGTCGCGGACCGGTTCACCCGTGGCCAGGGCCGTGCGCAGCGCCTCGCGGACGTCCGGGACCGACAGGGCGAGTTCGAGCCGCGCGGGGCTCGCCGCGGAGCGTACGACGGCCAGCTCCCGGTCCAGGACGTGCACGTCCACCAGCACCTCGGTGGTGAGGACATCGAACAGGTCCGCCCCGAGGTGACGCAGCGCCTCGGCCGACGGCGTCCGGCGGTTCTCCGCGTCCGGATCAGGGTTCACGGCTTCCCGGCCTCGGGCCGCGGCTTGGGTTCGGACGGGTTCACCAACTGCCCGACCACGGTCGCGACGACCGCGGAGATGACGATCAGCGGCGCCTGGTCGTAGGCGTCCCCGCCCAGCAGCAGGGTGGTGAGCACCGCGCTGGTCAGCGGAAGCCTGGTGACGACGGCGGCGGCCGCGGTGATGCCCAGGGCGAGTGCGGGCGTCGGGCCGAGGCCGGCCAGGCCGGAGAAGGCCATCGCGCCCGCCCCGCCCAGCAGCACGGACGGGAAGATCGGGCCGCCGCGCAGCGCGCCGAGGCTGATGCCCCAGGCCAGGCCCTTGCAGGCGACGAGCGCCACCAGCGCCCCCACCGACCAGCTCTGCGGGTCGGCGGCGAGCTGTGCGAGCGCGGCCTGCCCGGAGAGCGCGGCCTCCTGCGGGTTGCGGCCGGTGATGACGGCGTAGGCGCTCAGACAGACACCGACCGCGACCGCGACGGCGACGGTGCGCAGGGCCTTGTGCCGCTGGGTCCATGTCTCGGTGCCGTAGCCGAGCCGATGGGCGCCCGCGACGACGAGCGCGACCAGCGCGGCCACCGGGATGCCCCACAGGAAGTCGCCTGCGTCCGGTTTGACGTTCGGCGGCACATGGGGCAGCGCGAGGGCGCCGATGGACAGGCCGGTCCAGTCGCCGAAGCCGGTGAAGACGAGCGCGCCCGCGCCGCTGGCGACGAGACAGGGCAGCAGCACGGCGACGAGCTGCGGCCCGCCGAACCCGGCAGCCTCGACGACCATCACGGCCGCCACCACCGGGCCGCCCAGGATGGTGGAGATGGCCGCGGTGGAACCGGCCGTGGCGAGCATGAGGCTCGCCTTCGGCTCCTGCGCCCGGCGGGCGAAGTGCACGACGAGCAGGGCGAGGCCGCTGCCGAGCGCCATCAGCGGTGCCTCCGGGCCGAGGACCACACCGAGCGGGAGCGTGCTCAGCGCGGCGAGCACGACACCGGGCAGCTCCTTCGGCCCGAGCGGGCGGCCGCCGACGAGGCCGTGCACCGGCACATGCCCGCCGCCTCCCGGCACACGGGTGACGATCGGCGCGAGGATCAGCCCGGCGAGCAGCAGCGCGGGCAGCGGCCACCACCACGGGGCGCGGTCGTAGCCGACGGCCTCCGGCAGCGACTCCCACACCCAGTGCTGGAGCTGGTGCTGGAAGCTCACGAAGAAGAAGCAGGCGAGCGCGATCGGCACGCCCAGCAGCCCGCACACCAGCAGAAGCCGCAGATAGCGGCGGCTGAGCAGGACGGCGCGCAGATCGGGGGGTGCGGGGGCGGCGGGGGCGGCCGCGCCGCCGTCCCCGGCCGCCGGGGTCCCTGTTCCCTCAGACGCCACGGCGCCGGACTCCGCGGGCCACCGCCCCCCGGCCCACCGCGGACAGCAGGGATGCGATGGTCAGGCCGACCGCGAGCCAGACGGCGGCCGTGCCCACCTTGGTCTCGGTGTCGGCCGCGGTGGTGAACGGCAGCAGGACCACACCGGCGGTGGCGAGTACGACGATCCAGCCGAAGAACCGCACGGGCTGCGGTGTGGTCAGGATCAGCACGTGCAGCAGCGCGGTCGCCACCAGGGCGGCCACGGCGGCGCCGGCCGCCGGCAGGGCGGTGGAGGTGTCCGCCATGGGGCCGTCGCGTTCGGGCGCGAGGACCGGGATGCCGAGCACCCCGCGCACCAGCAGGACGGCGACCACGGCGGTCAGGCCCGCCACCCCGGCGGTCATCACCCCGCCGGACCACAGCCGGGCGGCGTTCAGCCGGCCCGTCGGCTCCCCGGGCAGCGGCTGCGGATAGCCGGTGGGGGAGCCGCCACGGGCGTACGGCGTCGGGGGCGGGCCGGCGGGCGGCTGGTTCGTGGGCTGCACGGGGGCTCCTCTCGGTCGACGGGAGCGGGGGTTGTCCGCGGATCGGGTGGGCGGGGAGCGGCAGGGTGTCCCCGCCCACCCGGTCGGCGGGGACGGCCGGGCCTTTCCGCGATCCGGTCGGCGGGGGTGGCTGTTCTTCGGCGGACCGGTCGGGGGAGGCGGCCTGCCGTCCGCCGACCGGGGGGCGGAGACGGTCGGTTCCGCGCGACCTGGCCGGCGGGGCGGTGTCGGCTGTCTGTGCCCAGGTCGGCTGTCCGTGACCCGGTCCGTGCGGCCGGTTCACCGCGAACCGGCCGTCCGGGACGGTCGGTTCCCCGCCTCTCCGGCCCGGCCGGTGGAGAGACGGCCCGTCCTGCGCGACCCGGTCGGTGGAGCGACGGCCGCCCTCCCCGGAACCGGCCGGCGACCGGACGGCCGGTTCTCCCCGAACCGGCCGTCCGGGACGGTCAGTTCTCCTCGAACACCTCGCGGAGCCTGGTCTCCTTCTCGGCCGAGAGGTTCGTGCTGATCAGCTCGGTGTGCTCGGGCGGGAACGCTGATCGCACCCGGTCCACGACGGCGTCCTGCGACAGCAGGAACAGCGCCGAAGTGCCGGGCGTGACCTTGGACTTGACCGAGTCGATGAAGTCGTCGTCGATGCCGACGTCCGCCATCTTCCCGCCGAGCGCGCCCGCCGCCGCGCCGATCGCGGCGCCCAGCAGCGGCATGAAGAAGATCAGGCCGAAGAGCATGCCCCAGAAGGTGCCGGACAGGGCGCCCACACCCGCGAGGTTGTTCATCTGCCTGGTCTTCGGCTTGCTCGCGCCCTCGGGCCAGCTGACCACGGCCGCGTCCACGATCTTGATCAGCTCCTGCTTCTGCATGTCGCGCAGGGTGTTCTCGACGGCTGCCGCCCCCTCGGGGGCGTCGAACTTCCACACGGTCAACGTCGCCACGCCGGCCCTCCGGTGGTCTCGGCACTTCGGGTTGGTGCGTCTCAGTAAAACCAAAGGGCGCAAAAGCCGCATTTCGGGACCTTCACCCGTTCGGGCTCCTCCGCATGGCTGCCCGCCCCGCGCCGACCGAGGCTCAGAACGCCCGCTGCCGCCCGCTCCGTACGCGGGTGAGGACGCGAACGGGCCGCGCGAGAAGGGAACACGGCGCATGAGCCAGCAGGGAGCGACCCCGTCCGGAACCCCGTCGAACAGCCCCGGGAGTCCATGGCCGCCACGGCAGTCCACCGGCGGTCGCGGCGGCTGGGTCACCGGCGGCGTCACCTTCGCCGGTGTCCTGATGCTGTGCGGCGGTGTCCTCGCCGTCCTCCAGGGCATCGCCGCGGTCGCCGAGGACGACGTCTACCGCCGCGTCGGCAGCTACGTCTACGAATTCGACCTGACCGGCTGGGGCGTCATCCACATCGTGCTCGGCGTGCTCGTCGCCGTCACCGGCTGGGGTCTGCTGAGCGGCAGGTCCTGGGCCCGCGTCGCGGGCATCGTCCTCGCCTCCCTCGGCCTCGTCCTGCAGTTCCTGTTCCTGCCGTACCAGCCCTTCTGGGCCGTGGTGATGATGGCCATCGACCTGTTCGTGATCTGGTCACTGGTCTCGGCCGGCGTGGCGAGCGCAGACTCCGACCGCTAGCCGTGCCCGCGCTGCCCGCACGGCCGCGAGTGGCCCCGTCCGGCACGGGCGGGGATAATTACTGACATGCGGCGCAGCGCGACGAAAGACGGCGGCCCGTCGACCCTGACGGTCAAGGGACGGGACATGCGGCTGCGGACCATCGGCTTCGTGGTCCTCGCGGCCCTGGCGATCTGGTTCATCGCGGCCAACACCGAGTCGGTCACCATCAGGATGTGGATCCCGACGGTCACGCTTCCGCTGTGGATCGTTCTCACGGTGACCCTGCTCGTCGGCATGGTCCTCGGCCTGTTCGTCGCCCACCGGCGCCGCGCCCGCCGGTGACCCCGGTGACCCCGGTGACCCCTGTGACGCCGTGACCCCACGACCGGTCGGTACCGGCTCGTGCGGCGCCCGGGCCCGAGGTGACGACCCGGCTCGTACGGCGCCCGGGTCCGAGGTGACGGCCGTCCATCGAGGACAGTAGTCGTCCGCAACGCTCGCTAGCGTGCCCGTATGACCAAGACGCCCTCCCCGTCGGCCCCCGTCCTCGGCCCCCGCGCCCTCAACCGCGCGACCCTCGACCGGCAGTTCCTGCTGCGCCGCGCCCCGGTGTCCGCGCGGGCCGCGGTGGAACATCTGGCCGGGCTCCAGGCGCAGGAGGTGAAGCCGCCGTACTACGCGCTCGCCGCGCGGCTGGACGGGTTCGAGCCCGAGTCGCTGGCCGGGCCGCTGGAGCGCCGAGAGGTCGTGCGGATCGTGACCATGCGGTCCACCATCCATCTGCACACCGCCGCCGACGCCCTCACCCTGCGCCCGCTGGTGCAGCCCGCCCGGGACCGGGAGATCGGCTACTTCCGCAAGGGGCTCGTCGGCGTCGACCTGGACCGGCTGGCCGCCCTAGCGCGCGAGTTCGTCGAGGCCGAGCCGCGCACCATGAAGCAGTTGCGCGAGGCCCTCGGCGCCGAGTGGCCGGACGCCGACCCGCAGTCCCTGGCGATCGCCGCCCGCTGCAAGCTGCCGCTCGTCCAGGTCACCCCGCGGGGCCTGTGGGGCCGTAGCGGCCAGGTCGCGCTCACCACCGTCGAGCACTGGCTGGGCCGGCCCGCCGAGCCCGCCGCGTCGCCCGACGACGCGGTCCTGCGCTATCTCGCCGCCTTCGGCCCGGCCTCGGTGAAGGACATGCAGACCTGGTCCGGCCTGACCCGGATGCGCCCCGCCTTCGAACGGCTGCGCCCGCGCCTGCTCACCTTCCGTGACGAGAACGGGGTCGAACTCTTCGACGTCCCCGAGGCACCCCGCCCCGACCCGGACACCCCGGCGCCGCCGCGCTTCCTGCCCGAGTTCGACAATCTGCTGCTCTCGCACGCCGACCGCACCCGGGTGATCCCGCCCGCGAACCGGGGCCGCACCTGGCAGGCCAACACCTTCTACTGCCCGCTCCTGGTCGACGGCTTCCTCGCGGGCGTGTGGCGGATCATCGACGACGCCCTCGTGATCGAGCCGTTCGGCACCCTCACCAGGGCGCAGCGCGCGGAGGTGACCGAGGAGGGCGTCCGGGTGGTGGACACCCTGCACGGCGGCGGGTACGACGTCCGGTTCGGCACCGTGATCGGTTGAGGGCATTGGAAAGGGGGCGTTGCGGGCCGCTCGTGGAGGCCCGCAACGCCCCCTGGTTAATCACCTGAGGGATACTCAGGAGTCTTCTGGGTTCACGAGTTGACCTGCGCGGTCATCAGGCTGGAGAAGCTCGTCAGCCTGGTGTAGACGCCGGGGTACCCGGCCCTCGCGCAGCCCTCGCCCCAGGAAGTGATCCCTGCCAGGACGCCCCCGATGAGCAGGGGGCCGCCGCTGTCGCCCTGGCAGGTGTCCACACCGCCGGAGGTGTATCCGGCGCAGACCATCTCGCTCGCGACGTAGTCGGAGCCGTAGGAGGTGCGGCAGCTGCTGTCGGAGACGGTCGGGACGGTCGCCGTCCGCAGCTGGTTGGAGGAGTTGCCGCTCTCCGAGGTGGTACCCCAGCCGAGCACCCGGGCGGTGGTGCCGGCCGTATACACACCCGTCTGTGAGGAGGTCACGTACTTCGCTGTGGTGTACGGCATCGACGTCGACAGCGTCAGCACCGCGACGTCCTCGCCGTCGGTGGCGTCGGTGTAGCTCGGATGGATCCAGATCCGGCTGACCCGGCTGACCGTGCCGTTGGTGCCGTTGAGGTAGGTGCGGCCGCCGACGACCCGGACGGAGCTCGTGCTCTCGCCGACCATGCAGTGCGCGGCGGTGACGACCTTGGTGGGGGCGACCAGTGTGCCGCCGCAGAACTGGTTCTGCGAGGCGTCGGTGATCTGCATCACGAACGGATATGAGGACGTCGTGGTCGTGGTGCCGCCCACGACCGGGTTGGGGGCGGCGGAGGCCGGCGCGGCGACGAGCGCGGTGGCGGCGGCAGCGGCCGTGGCGGCCAGGGCGACGGCGGACTTCTTCGCGACAGCGGATCTCCCTGCACGGGTGAACCCGAACATGAATCTCCTAAAAGGTTGCCGGTGGGGGGTCGCACGGGGTGGGGGGTGTGCACGGGGGCCTCGGGATCGACCCCCGTGTGCCCGGCGAGCGGCACAGCACTTACGCTAGGTCCGGGCCCCGGTGGCTCCCAATGAGGGAACCCCCTAGGGGAGTTGGGGCAGGGAAAACCCTCGGTGACACGAGTCGGGCCGGCCCGTGCGAGTCGGCCGGGCCAAGTCAACCGCCCGCGGGCTCACTTCGCGTGACGCCCCGCCGCCAGCCGCACGATGTCCACCCGCGAGCGGATCCCGAGTTTGCGGTAGACCCGTGTCAGGGTCGCCTCGACCGTCTTGACGCTGATGAACAGCCGGCCGGCGATCTCCCGGTTGGTGGCGCCCTCCATGACCAGCGCGGCGACCTGACGCTCCATCGAGGCGAGCCCCTCCAGCGCGTCGACCGGGGCGGGCGCCCCGCCCGCCGTGTCCATGGGGCCCGCGGTCATGGCCGCCTCCACCTGACGCAGCCAGGGCAGCGCCCGGCACCGCCGGAACAGCCGCTCCGCCTCCTCGTACGCCGCCGGCTCCCGCCCGGCGCGCAGCCGGGCCAGCGCGAACGCCGCCCGCGCCTCCTCCAGGCCGTAGCCCAGCTTGGCGAGGCGGTCCTGAACGGACGTCAGCTGAGCGAGCGCCGCCTCGTGCTCCCCGCGCGCGGCGCGCACCAGCGCTTCGGCCCGGTCGAGCACGGCGAGCACGCTCTCGCGGCGCAGCCGCAGCGCGTGCTCACGGGTGACGTCGATGAGCTTCTGGGCCTCGCCGGGCTCACCGACGAGCACCAGCGCCTCGGCGAGGTCGCCGTGCCAGCGGCCGCGGGCCGGGTCCGTCACGCCGAGACCGCCCTCCAACTGGCGCGCCCGGCGGAGCGACAGGACCGCGCCCGGCGCGTCCCGCGCCACCAGCTGAGCGTGCCCCAGGGCGCCGAGGGCCAAGGACAGATAGACCGGGTCGCCGTCCTCCTCGGCGTGACCGACGGCCTCCCGGGCCAGCGTCTGAGCGCGCTCGGTGTCGCCCCCGGAGGCCTCCGCGAGGGAGGTGAACATGGCGGAGGCGCCCTCGCCGATACCGCAGTCGCGGGCCAGTTTCAGGGCCTCGCGGGCCAGGTCCAGCGCCCGGCCGCAGTGCCCGGAGCGCAGCTCGGTCTCGGCGACGAAGCGCACGAAGTGCACCTCGCTCTCCACGACACCGCGCCGGCGGGCCTCCCGCAGCAGCCCGGTCGCGGCCGCTCCGGCCTCGGTGAGCTGGTCGCTCATGATCAGCCAGCGGAAGCGGGCCGCCCCGGCCCCGTTGTGATGCCAGGTCACCTGCGGGTCCTGGGGCTCGCGCAGGGCGCGCTTGATGGTCGCCGGGGCGTCCGGGTGACCCATCAGGGTCTCGGACTGCGCCTGGAAGGACAGTGCGAGCAGCTCGGTGCGCCGGTCGCCGCCCCGTGCGGCCAGTTCGGCGGCGTGCTGGGCCTCCGCGCGACCCTCGGCGAAGTCGCCCTCGACCATCAGGGCGCGCCAGGCCAGCTGGTAGTGGACCTGGGCGAGCAGCCGGGGATCGTCGCCCGCGTCGGCGAGGGCCTGCGGGAAGACGGCGTCGACCTCGCCGAGGGCCTGCCCGGCGGCCTCGATGACCACCATCCAGGCCCGCACCCGGTCGCCGGAGGAGGTCGCGCGGGTGAGCACGTCCCGGGCGATGTCCCGGGCGAGGTCCACCTCGCCCGCGGTCAGCGCGTCCTCGGCGGCCTGCAGGCGCCGGGCGTCGGGGCCGGGCACCATGCCCGCCGGGGTGTGCCGGGCGGTGAGCAGCCCGAGGGAGGCCGCGACGGAGGGCGCCCCGCGGTCGCGGGCCAGCGCGGCGGCCTCCCCGAGGCGGGCCGCGACCTCCGGGTCGGTGCCGGTGCTGGCCAGTGCCAGATGCCGGGCGCGTTCGATCGGGTCGGAGGCCGCGGTGGACAGTGCCGCGTGCGCGGCCCGCCGGGTCTGCGCGGGGGCCTCCGCGTACAGGGCGGCCGAGATCAGCGGGTGCGCGAAGCGCAGGGCGGGCGCCTCCGGGTCGGTGGCCAGCAGTCCGAGGGCGGCCGCCTGGGCGGTCTCCGCCTCGGCGTTCTCCCGGCCGGCCGCGTGCAGCAGGGCCAGGGTGGGACGGGCGCCCGCGCTGGCCACGAGCAGGGTGTGCCGGGCCTGCGGCGAGAGCATCTCCAGGCGGCTGAGGACCAGGGCGCGCAGCGAGGTCGGCACCGGCAGCGGCTCGCCCGGCCGGGGCGCGGCGTTGCTCTCGGCCAGGGCGCGGCCCAGCTCCAGCGCGAACAGCGGGTTGCCGCCGCTGGTGCGGTGGATGTCGCGGACCGTGGAGCGGGGCAGCTTGGTGTAGCCGCCCTGGTCGAGCAGTGCCGACACCTGGGTGCGGCTCAGCGGGCCGAGCCGCAGCGCGAGCGTGTCGGGCGGAGTGGCGCGCAGATGCCGGTCGTACTCCTGGCCCTCGGTGCGCACCGCGCACAGCAGCTGCACGGGGAAGTCGCCGAGCCGGCGCGCGGCGAAGCCGAGCAGCTCGGCGCTGGCGGGGTCGAGCCACTGGAGGTCGTCGGCGACGACCAGGACCGGTCCCTCGGCGGCCAGCACCCGCAGCGCGGACAGCACCGCGAGGCGCAGCGCGAGCCCGTCGCGCTGGAGGCTGGACTCGCCGCGGCCGGTGAGCGCCGACTCCAGCGCGGTGCGCTGGGCGGCGGGCAGCCGGTCGGAGATCTCGGGCAGCACCAGGCCCAGCAGGTCGGCCAGAGCGAGGAAGGGCAGATGTGATTCGGACTCGGTGGCCGAGCAGCGCAGCACGGTCCGGGCGGTGCGGCCGTATTCCGCGGCCAGTGCCCGCAGCACGGTCGACTTTCCGATACCGGCGGGGCCGTGCAGCAGGACACTGCCGCCCCGGCCGAGCTGCTCCCGCGCCGCGCCGAACAGCTCCTCCCTGCCGATGACCAGGTCGGGGCGGCATCGGGTCGGCTCCTGGAAGTCCTCGTGCACGGTCACCGCTCCCTCCCTGTGTCGTGGTCGTGCCAAATTCTAGGCAACGACTCATTGAAGTTCGGGGACACGAGGTGGTGAGGGAAATAACAACTGGGGAGCATAAGGATATTCAGGACGCCGATGTATGAATGCTGAGCCTTCATGATGGTCGCGGCACCCTAGGGCAGTGCCCCCGCCCTGCGGGCCGCCATCACCGCCTCCCCACGGGTGCGGGCACCCAGTTTGCGCATCGCCGAGCGCAGATAGCTCTTGATCGTCTCCGGGCGCAGACCCAGCCGGGCGGCCGCCGTGGCGTTGGTCGCGCCCGCCGCGACCCACGTCAGCACGTCCACCTCACGCGGCGCCTGGCCGGTCCCGGGGCCGGGTGCCCCGGGTGCCCCGGGCGCCAGCAGGGCACACGTGCCGAGCAGCTCCGCCCGCGGCGCGTCGTCGCTGATCCGCGGCGCCAGAGCACGCAGCGCCGCGTGGGCCTGACGCATCCGTTCCCGCGCCGAGCCGTCGTCGTCCCCGGCACCCTGCCCGGACGCCCGCGCGGGCATCGCCGCCAGCAGGCCCCGCGCCTCCTCCGCCGCCACCATGGCCTGTTCCACGTCCCGCGCCACCTCCACCGCCGCGTGCAGGGCGCGGTCGCCCAGCGGCTGGGCCGTACGCAGCGCCCCGTAGAGCACCCCGCGCACCCGGCGCCGTACGACGACCGGCACGGCCAGTACCGAGCGCAGCCCCTCGGCGGCGACCGGCGCGTCGTACTCGTGGCTGATCTGCCGGGACGAGGAGTAGTCCGTCACCGCGCACGGACGGGACAGCGCCACCGCCTTGCCGCCCAGACCGTTGCCCGAGGTCACCGCGAGCGAGCGCAGCGCGGACGTGGCCGTGCCGCTCAGCTCACTGATCCGCACCCGCGGCCGGCCCGGCTCCACCGGGCCGCCGAACGCCACCGGCAGCCCCGTGGCCCGGCGCAGCCGCAGCAGCGCGGCCCGCAGGTCCGCCTCCGGCACCCCGGTCGTGCTCGTGTCCACCGCCACCCGCTCGCCCCTTTCCGTGGAGCCCGTCCGACGGCCGCGGGGGGCGATACGTCCCCCGCGTCCCGATCCGCCGGACGGACCCTGGCCGCAACCTCGCGGCGCACACCCCCGTTCGGGGGTAGTGAGACCTGCATCACGGATTACACGATGGCGGAGAGCCGCCCGGCAACGGTCCGGAGCTACGAGGAGGACGGATGACTGCGACCGAGGACTTCCGCAGGGCGCGGGATTTCCTGCTGGAGCACCGCGAGGACTACGCCACGGCGTACGACGGCTTCGCCTGGCCGCGCCCCGAGCAGTTCAACTGGGCGCTCGACTGGTTCGACCACATCGCGGACGGCAACGACCGTACCGCCCTGCACATCGTCGAGGAGGACGGCACCGAGACCCTGCTCTCCTTCGCCGAGCTCTCCGACCGCTCCGACCGCGTGGCGAACTGGCTGCGCGGCCTCGGCGTGGCGGCCGGCGACCGCATCCTGGTCATGCTCGGCAACCAGGCCGAGCTGTGGGAGACCGCCCTCGCCGCGATGAAGCTGCGCGCCGTCGTCATCCCCGCCACCACGCTGCTCGGCCCCGCCGACCTGCGCGACCGCGTCGAGCGCGGACAGGTCCGCCATGTGATCGCGCGGGCCGAGGACACCGAGAAGTTCACCGAGGTACCCGGCGGACACACCCGGATCGCGGTCGGCGGCACCGGCGGCGACTGGCACGCCTACGAGGAGGCCTACGCCGCCCCGGCCGGCTTCACCCCCGACGGCCCCACCCGGGCCGACGACACCCTGATGCTGTACTTCACCTCCGGCACGACCGCCCGCCCCAAGCTCGTCGAGCACACCCACGCCACCTACCCGGTCGGCCATCTGGCCACCATGTACTGGATCGGCCTGAAGCCCGGCGACGTGCATCTGAACATCTCCTCGCCCGGCTGGGCCAAGCACGCCTGGTCCAACCTCTTCGCGCCCTGGAACGCCGAGGCGACCGTGTTCGTGTTCAACTACACGCGCTTCGACGCCGCCCGGCTGATGACGGAGATGGACCGCGCGGGCGTCACCACCTTCTGCGCGCCGCCGACCGTGTGGCGCATGCTCATCCAGGCCGACCTCACCCAGCTCGGCACCCCGCCGCGCGAGGCCGTCGCCGCGGGAGAGCCGCTGAACCCCGAGGTCATCGAACAGGTCCGGCGGACCTGGGGGGTGGCCGTCCGGGACGGCTTCGGGCAGACCGAGACGGCCGTGCAGGTCTCCAACAGCCCCGGCCAGCCGCTGAAGACCGGATCCATGGGCCGGCCCAGCCCCGGCTTCCGCGTCGAGCTGCTCGACCCCGTCACCGGAGCGCCCGGCGGCACCGAGGGCGAGATCGCACTCGACCTGTCCGCCCGCCCGGTGGGCCTGATGACCGGCTACCACGGCGACCCGGAGCGCACCGCCGAGGCCATGGCGGAGGGCTACTACCGCACTGGGGACGTCGCCTCCCGCGACGAGGAGGGCTACCTGACGTACGTCGGGCGCAGCGACGACGTCTTCAAGGCCTCCGACTACAAGATCTCCCCCTTCGAGCTGGAGAGCGCCCTGCTGGAGCACGAGGCCGTGGCCGAGGCCGCCGTCGTGCCCGCGCCGGACGAGCTGCGCCTCGCGGTGCCGAAGGCGTACGTCGTCCTGGCGAAGGGCTGGCAGCCGGGCCCCGACATCGCCAAGGTGCTGTTCGAGCACTCCCGCCAGACGCTCGCCCCCTACAAGCGCATCCGCCGGCTGGAGTTCGCGGCGCTGCCCAAGACCGTCTCCGGCAAGATCCGCCGCATCGAACTGCGCGAGGCCACCGCCGCCGGATCGGACGCCGAGTACCGCGAGGAGGACTTCCGGTGAGCTCTCTCCTCTCGTACACGGGGTGAGCGACACCCCGCTGCTCGGCGAAGTGCCTGACCCCTCCCGGAACCGACCGGCGCCGGCTCCCGTACTCCGGGGAGCCGGCGCCTTCCCTGCTCGGCGGTGTCAGCCCGCGCGGTGAGCGAGGGCGTCCGCGTGGTCGTTCACCGGCTGCGGGGTGCCCGTGAGGTCGAGGACGAACAGCGGGACGCACAGGGCGTCGGCACGGGCCCGGGCGTCGGGGGCGTACCCGGCGAGGGAGAAGTAGGCGCAGCCCGCAGACTCCGTCATCGCCGTGAGCCACAGGCACTCGACGTCCCGCGGACAGGCCGGGCGTACGGTCGGGTCGACGTGGGCGACCAGTCCGCGGGCGGCGAGGCCGATGCCGAAGGGCGGGCGCTGGTCGGCGCGGCGGATGCCCCGGTAGCCGAGCCAGTGCAGATAGAGGGCGGCGGCCGTGACCGCGTCGCGCGCGGTGCGGATGGTGACCGGCTGGAAGGCGGGGCGGGCCGCCGGGGGAGGCGGGGCGGCTCGGGGAGCCTCGCGGGTCTCCTCGGCCACCGGAACCCGCAGCACCGTCCCGCACGGGCAGCCCAGCTCCGGCCGCGGCCACTGCGCGTGGCGCCCGCAGGCGGCGCAGCTCAGCGTGAGCCACTCCTCCGACCAGGCCCGGTGCGATACGGGGACGGCGTCCGCGCCCGGGTCCAGCGCGGGCGCGACCGTTGCTCCGCACGCGCACGGATAGCTCTGCGCCGCGTAGAGATGCTCGCGACGGCAGGCGGGGCAGCGCACCGGGACGCATCGGGACATCGGACCACTCCAGGACATGACGCATGTCAGGACGTGACGCACGTCGGCTCGGCGCACCCATCGTCCTCCCGACGGCCCCCTTCTGTCCGTCTCTTGACGGGCTTCACCCCTCCCTCTAGATTGATTCCAGATAGTAGAAATTAGTTTCCGCAATGTGGAAAACAAGGCGGAAGAAGCGCGGAACGGTCTCACCGCGGGGCGCGACGGAGAGCCCATCCGACAGCCGAAGCAGGAGTACTCCATGGCCCGTATGACCGCTGCCCGCGCGGCAGTCGAGATCCTCAAGCGCGAGGGCGTCACCAACGCGTTCGGTGTCCCGGGCGCGGCGATCAACCCCTTCTACGCGGCGCTCAAAGCCGCCGGGGGCGTGACCCACACCCTCGCCCGCCATGTCGAGGGCGCCTCGCACATGGCCGAGGGCTACACCCGCACCCACCCGGGCAACATCGGTGTGTGCATCGGCACTTCGGGCCCGGCCGGCACCGACATGATCACCGGCCTGTACTCCGCCATCGGTGACTCGATCCCGATCCTGTGCATCACCGGCCAGGCGCCGACCGCGGTGATCCACAAGGAGGACTTCCAGGCCGTCGACATCGCCTCCATCGCCAAGCCCGTCACCAAGATGGCCATCACCGTCCTGGAGGCCGCCCAGGTCCCCGGCGTCTTCCAGCAGGCCTTCCACCTGATGCGCTCCGGCCGTCCCGGCCCGGTCCTGATCGACCTGCCGATCGACGTCCAGCTCACCGAGATCGAGTTCGACCCCGAGACCTACGAGCCGCTGCCCGTCTACAAGCCGGCCGCGACCCGCGCCCAGATCGAGAAGGCGAGCGGCATGCTGAACGCCGCCGAGCGTCCGCTGATCGTGGCCGGCGGCGGTGTCATCACGGCCGACGCGAGCGATCTGCTGGTGGAGTTCGCCGAACTGACCGGCACGCCGGTCGTGCCGACCCTGATGGGCTGGGGCACCCTCCCCGACGACCACGAGCTGAACGCCGGCATGGTCGGCCTCCAGACCTCGCACCGCTACGGCAACGCGACCTTCCTGGAGTCCGACTTCGTCCTCGGCATCGGCAACCGCTGGGCCAACCGCCACACCGGCAAGCTCGACGTCTACACGGCCGGCCGCACGTTCGTCCACGTCGACGTCGAGCCCACCCAGATCGGCAGGATCTTCGCGCCCGACTACGGCATCGCCTCGGACGCGAAGGCTGCTCTGGAGCTGTTCGTCGAGGTGGCGCGGGAGTTGAAGGCGGCCGGCGAGCTGCCCGACCGGTCCGCCTGGGCGGCGGCCGCGCAGCGGAGGAAGGCGACCCTGCTGCGCCGTACGCACTTCGACAACATCCCGATCAAGCCGCAGCGTGTCTACGAGGAGATGAACAAGGCCTTCGGACCGGAGACGCGTTACGTCACCACCATCGGGCTCTCCCAGATCGCCGGCGCCCAGATGCTGCACGTCTACCGCCCGCGCCACTGGATCAACTGCGGCCAGGCGGGCCCGCTCGGCTGGACCGTCCCGGCCGTGCTCGGCGTTGCCAAGGCCGACCCGGAGGCGTCCGTCGTGGCCCTCTCCGGCGACTACGACTTCCAGTTCATGATCGAGGAACTGGCCGTCGGCGCCCAGCACAGGATCCCGTACGTCCATGTGCTGGTGAACAACTCCTACCTCGGCCTCATCCGCCAGGCCCAGCGGGCGTTCGACATCGACTTCCAGGTCAAGCTGGAGTTCGAGAACATCAACTCGCCCGAGCTCGGCGTCTACGGCGTCGACCACGTCAAGGTGGCCGAGGGCCTCGGCTGCAAGGCGATCCGGGTCACCGACCCGGCCGAGCTGGGGGCGGCCTTCGAGGAGGCCAAGAAGCTCGCCGCGGAGTTCCAGGTGCCGGTCGTCGTCGAGGCGATCCTGGAGCGCGTCACCAACATCTCCATGTCCGGTACGAACGACATCAGCGACGTCGTCGAGTTCGAGGACATCGCCACGGAGCCGGGGCACGCGCCGACGGCGATCAAGACCCTGACGGTCTGACCCGGCGAAACGAGGGGCCCGCGCCGTGTGGACGCTGTTGGTTTCGATTTACCAACAGCGTCCGTGTGGCGCGGGCCCTTCCGTATGCCTATGCGTCGTGCTCCGACAGCCCCGGCCAGTCCTCCGGCCCGCCCCCCTGCCACTCGATGAGTTCCTCCTCCTCGACCTCGATCCGGTCCAGGTCGGCCAGCCGCAGAATCACGACGACGTCGTCCAGGTGAGATGCCACGCCGAGCGGACGGTCGTCCGCGGTGACCCTCCGGGAGCCGTCCAGGGCCGGGGGGTGCACCACGACATGCGGGTGCGGTACGGAACGCGCCATGCCTCCGGAGTGCCCCGCCCACCCCCGCCCCGCACCCCGGCGAGAGGAGCCATGCCAGGCCTTTCGCGCAGTTCCCCGCGCCCCTGGGCGGGACTTCGCGCCGTCGTCCGGTGCGGCCTGCGATCGTCTCGTCGCGCGGTTCCCCGCGCCCCCGAGCGGGGCTCCGCGCCATCCTCCGGGTGCGGGCCGTAGCGGGCTTGTCGCGCAGTTCCTCGCGCCCCCAAAGACGGGGTTTCTCGCCACCGCGCGGCCGACGACCCCAGTGAGCGCGAGCCCCACCCCAGGGGCGCGGAGAACGGCGCGAGCACCCAAGACGGCCCACACCAGAACGACGGCCGTGACCCCCCACCCCAGGGGCGCGGGGAACGGCGCGAGCAGCCCAAGGCGGCCGGCACAAGTGCGACGGCGGTGACCCCCCACCTCAGGGGCGCGGGGAACGGCGCGAGCAACCCAAGACGGCCCGCGCCAGAGCGACGACCGTGACCCCTCACCCCAGGGGCGCGGGGAACGGCGCAAGCAACGCAAGGCGGCCTGCACCAGAGCGACGGCCGTGACCCCCTGTCAAGGGGCGCGGGGACCTGCGCGAACGGCTCGCGGCGGCCCGCGCCAGGGCGATGGTGAGACCCCCCCGGCCCTTACCCCGGCGCTTCCCAGCCGGTGAGGTCTTCGGTTGTGGCCGCCCGACGGCACGAGGCTGGGCGCGACAGAACTTTCGCGCCGCCGGACGGAGTCTGGGGCGAGAACCGGGACCGCGACGGGTGCGACGGCTCCGGGCTCCCCCTCCCTCAGGTCAAGAGTCAGCGGAAATATGTTTCCGCTTTGTGGAGCCTGGAATTGGGCGGACAAGGCGTCAACGGTTTGTTGAAGTTGATTCCGGGCGGCGCCCCCGCCTGGGCGCGACAGGACAGGTGTCGGCGGCGACGCCGCCCGGAAGCCTTGTGCCGGGCGGGTCCTCAGACCTGGGCGCCGGACAGGCGCTCGACGGCCCGCAGCAGGGCCGAGTGGTCCAGTCCGCCGTCGCCCTGGGCGCGCAGCGACGCGACGAGCTGGGCGACGACCGCGCCGACCGGCAGGGCCGCGCCGACGTTGCGGGCGGCGTCGGTGACGATGCCCATGTCCTTGTGGTGCAGGTCGATGCGGAAGCCCGCCTTGATCAGGTTCTCGGACATGGGGGAGCCCATGATGCCGAGGCCGATCCAGGCAATCGCGGGCAGGGACGGGCTGGAAGAGGCTGCGGGGGTGCTCATGGCAGGGGCCTTTCTGAAATGCGGAGGTGGTCAGCGGGCCGCGCGGGCCTCGGCGGGCAGCCAGTCGAAGGCCTCGGCGCTGGGGCGGTCGCCCGGACCGTGTCGAGATTCCGTATTGCGGAAGTTAGTTTCTGCTTATTGGAAGATTGCCGTCGGGTGTCGCGGCTTGTCAAGAGGGGTCGGTGGAAACCGGCTACCGCGCGTTAGGTTGTGCGCGTGCGATTGAGAGTGGAGTTCACGACCGAGCCGTTCGACCTCGAAGAGGCGCCGGCGCACGCGCTGGCCGCCCGTGAGGTGATCGAGGCGGCGGAGCTGGACGCGGTGGACGTCGGCCCCTTCGGCAACACGGCGGAGGGCGGCGCCGACGCGGTGCTGGCCGCGGTGGACGCGCTGCTGCGCAGGTCCCTGCACGCCGGCGCGACCCGTGTCTCGCTCCAGGTCAACGTGATCGCGGAGGGTGCCGAGTGAGCACGGACGAGCCCTTCATCACGGCGGTGAAGCCGCTGGTCGACGCCATGGGCGGCGCGCTGATCCCGCCGGACGAGGCGGGTCCCGACGATGTCGTGCTCTCCTGGGAGGGAGCGGATGTCGTCGCGGTCCGGCTGCCTCAGCTCGCGGACTCGCTGGACCACATCCTGGCCGCGATGGAGCGCAAGAAGGGCATGCCGCTCGCCGACCTGGACCGCAAGGCCAAGCAGGAGGTCGTACGGGTCCTGGAGGTGCGCGGCGCCTTCGCCGTACGCCACGGCGTGGAGACCGTGGCGAGCGCCCTCGGCGTCAGCCGGTTCACCGTCTACAACTACCTCAACCGCGAGAAGCAGGCCTGAACCACGCGAGGGGCCTGAATCACGAGAGGGGCCTGAACTGCCGGGCCCCCGGTTCCGTAACCCGGAATTTTCAACAAAGTGTTGACGTGGCGTTTCGGAGGGCGTTAGCTATCCGCAGCCGTTCAGCACGAAGGCCGTTTCCGGCCACGGAGGCTCCCGTGACTTCCACTTCCACGCCGGGCCTGGCCCGGTTCAACACCCTCGGGGAGGACGCGGCCCTCGCCGCGCTCCACGAGGCGTGCGCCTCCACGGCATGGGCGCGCCGGCTGCTCGCCGCCCGCCCGTACACCGCCCCGGACGACCTCTACACCGCCAGTGACGCCGCCATGGCCGAGCTGAGTGCCGAGGACCTCGCCGAGGCGATGGCCGGCCACCCGCCGATCGGCCGCCCGAAGCCGGGTGACCCCACCTCGGCGCGCGAGCAGCGCGGCATGGCCGGCGCCTCCGAGGCGCTCCGGGCGGAGATGCTCGAACTCAACCTGGCCTACCAGGAGACGTTCGGCCATGTCTTCCTCATCTGCGCCACCGGCCGGACCGGCGAACAGATGCGCGACGCGGTCAAGGAGCGGATCGGCAACTCGCCGGAGCGGGAGCGCGAGATCGTGCGCACCGAGCTGGGCAGGATCAACCGCATCCGACTGGCCCGACTCGTCGAAGAGGACGCCTGAGCATGAGCACCAGCACCGTCGCCTCCGTGTCCACGCACATCCTGGACACCTCCGTCGGCCGTCCCGCCGAGGGCGTCGCCGTCCGGCTCTCCGCCCGTGGCGGGCGGGACGCGGACTGGCAGGCGCTCGGCGGCTCCGCGACCGACGCGGACGGCCGGTGCAAGGACCTTCCGGACCTGCCGGAGGGGACGACCCACGTACGGCTCGACTTCGCGGTGGAGCCGTACTTCGAAGAATCCGCGAAGAAGCAAGCCGATGCGCAGCAGGACGCCCCCGCGAATCGGGACAGCGGTGCCGTGTTCTTCCCCGAGGTGGCGATCACCTTCACCGTGAACCCCGGGGAGCACTATCACGTACCGCTGCTGCTCAACCCGTTCGGCTACTCCGTTTACCGAGGGAGCTAGCTAGATGCCCACCATTCTGGGACAGAACCAGTACGGCAAGGCCGAGAACCGAGTCGTCAAGATCACGCGGGACGGCGCCACCCATCACATCAAGGACCTGAACGTGTCCGTGGCGCTGAGCGGCGACATGGACGAGGTCCACTACTCCGGCTCCAACGCCAACGTCCTGCCGACCGACACCACCAAGAACACGGTGTTCGCGTTCGCCAAGGAGTACGGGATCGAGTCCGCCGAGCAGTTCGGCATCCACCTCGCCCGCCACTTCGTCACCTCGCAGGAGCCCATACGCCAGGCGCGCATCCGCATCGAGGAGTACGCCTGGGAGCGCATCGCGACCTCGGACGCCAACAGCCGGTTCATCGCCGACGAGGTGAAGCACTCCTTCGTACGCAAGGGCCAGGAGGTCCGCGTCACCCAGATCACCTACGACGGCTCGTCGTGGGAGGTCATCTCCGGTCTGAAGGACCTGGTCGTGATGAACTCGACCAACTCCGAGTTCTGGGGCTACGTCAAGGACAAGTACACGACCCTCCAGGAGGCCTACGACCGCATCCTGGCCACCCAGGTGTCAGGCCGCTGGCGGTTCAACTGGACCGACGACGAGCAGAAGATGCCCAACTGGGAGAAGTCCTACGAGCAGACGAGGAAGCACATGCTCCAGGCCTTCGCCGAGACCTACTCGCTCTCGCTCCAGCAGACGCTGTACCAGATGGGCTCGCGCATCATCGACAACCGCAGCGAGATAGACGAGGTCCGCTTCTCCCTGCCGAACAAGCACCACTTCCTGGTGGACCTGGAGCCGTTCGGGCTGAAGAACGCCACCGAGGACGGTGCCGTCTACTACGCCGCCGACCGGCCGTACGGCCTGATCGAGGCGACCATCCTGCGGGACGGCTGCGAGCCGAGGATCCCGATGGATCTCACCAACCTGTAGGCCGGCAACTGAATTTCGGCACCCGCGGCCGGGCGGGCGGACCTCCCGGCCCCCCGGCCGCGGCACTCAAATCTCCCGGGGTCCTGCCGTGCCCTCTCCAACTCAGCGCACCATCGTGAAAAGGGGCGAACCATGGCAGCAGCCCAGCGCATCGTCATCGAGAACTGTTCGATCGCGACCGTGGACGCGAGTGACACCGAGTACGCCACGGGCCATATCGTCATCGCGGACAACCGCATCGAGGCGCTCGGCGCCGGCCGGACCCCCGAGGGCCTGGAGAACGTCGTCCGCCGTATCGACGCCACCGGGCATCTGGTCACCCCCGGCCTGGTCAACACCCATCACCACTTCTACCAGTGGATCACCCGGGGCCTGGCCACCGACCACAACCTCTTCAACTGGCTCGTCGCCCTCTACCCCACCTGGGCGCGCATCGACGAGCGGATGGTCCGCGCGGCCGCGCAGGGCTCGCTGGCCATGATGGCCCGCGGCGGCGTCACCACCGCCATGGACCACCACTACGTCTACCCGGAGAACTCCGGCGACCTGTCCGGCGCGATCATCGGCGCCGCCCGTGACATGGGCGTCCGCTTCACCCTCGCCCGCGGCTCCATGGACCGCAGCGAGAAGGACGGCGGCCTGCCGCCGGACTTCGCCGTGGAGAGCCTGGAAGGCGCGCTGGCCGCGACCGAGGAGACCGTCAAGCGGCACCACGACGCCACCTTCGGCGCGATGACCCAGGTCGCCGTCGCCCCCTGCTCCCCGTTCTCCATCTCCACCGAACTGCTCAAGCAGGGCGCCGAACTGGCCCGCCGCCTCGGCGTGCGCATGCACACCCACGGCTCGGAGACGGTGGAGGAGGAGAAGTTCTGCCACGAGCTGTTCGGCATGGGCCCGACCGACTACTTCGAGTCCACCGGCTGGCTCGGCGAGGACGTGTGGATGGCGCACTGCGTCCATATGAACGACTCCGACATCGCCGCCTTCGCCCGGACCAGGACGGGCGTGGCCCACTGCCCGTCCTCCAACGCCCGGCTGGCCGCGGGCATCGCCCGGGTCCCCGACATGCTCGCGGCCGGCGTCCCGGTCGGCCTCGGCGTCGACGGCACCGCCTCCAACGAGTCCGGCGAACTCCACACCGAACTGCGCAACGCGCTGCTCATCAACCGGCTGGGCGCCCACCGCGAGGCCGCGCTCAACGCCCGCCAGGCCCTGCGCCTGGGGACGTACGGCGGTGCCCAGGTGCTGGGCCGGGCGGCCGAGATCGGCTCCCTGGAGCCGGGCAAGCTCGCCGACCTGGTGCTGTGGAGGCTGGACACCCTCGCCCACGCCTCGATCGCCGACCCGGTGACCGCCCTCGTCTTCGGCGCGGCGGCCCCGGTCACGGCCTCCTTCGTCAACGGAACGCAGATCGTCGAGAACGGCCGTCTGCTCACGGCCGACGAGGACGCCATCGCCCGCTCCACCCGGGACGAGGCCCGTCGCCTGGCACGGATCGCCGCCCAGGGCTGACCAGTTGAAGATCTCCGGGCGGGAGGGACGGCTTCCGCCCGGTGGCCGTGGACCCGAGCGGGGTCCATGGCGGCCGTCTCCGGGGCGTGTGCTGCACGCCCGCGCCCCGGGACGGTCCCCCGTCCCCTCCCCGGTCCCGCACGACCGCGAGCACCACCTCCCTGAAACCCGCGTCAGAGCCGATGCGTTACCCGACCGGAGGAGCCGCCCGTGTCCGTTCACCCCGTCGACGAGGAGTTCTACCACTCCTTCCCGGAGACCGCGAAGATCGTCCTCGACTCCGGCATATCCACCGGCTGTGTGGCGGCGGTCCTGCTGAACCTGGTCTTCAACCACCTCGGCCAGGGCCGCGACGCCCATGATGTGACCCACCCGATGGAGGCGGGCGAGGAGCTCACGCCGGCCCGGGCCCCGGCCACCTCATAAGGTTCGCGAACAGCTCGGCCTGCTCCACGGCGTCGTCCAGCGCGTGATGCGTGTGGCGGCGCCGTGAGAGCAGGTCCCGGGGCATGGTGCCCTTGGCCACAGCCCGCAGCGGCAGCCCCGCCTTCGTGGCGTAGAGGGTCTTCATGTCCAGGCACCCGGAGTGCCCGAACGGGCTCTGCCCGGTGAAGCGGATCAGATACCAGTACAGGAACGTCCAGTCGTACGACGCCGGATAGCCGCACATCACCGGCTGGGCCCCGGCACTCACCTCGCGGACCCAGTCGGCGAACTCGGCGAGCGCGACGGCCGGCTCCGTGCCCTCCGTGATCAGCCGGGCCCGGTCCAGGCCGCTCACCGCCAGCGCCTCGGGCACGAAGTCCTCGCTGATGGGCCGCAGTTCCCGATAGAAGGTCCGCTCCCCGGGATCGGCCGCGGTGAACCCGTCGGCGTCCTGCACCCCGGCCACCGCGGCGCCCAGGCTGAGCATCGACCAGGGGCCGGGGATCGGGCCGTCTGCCTCGATGTCGACGGAGATGTAGAGACTGGGCTTGACGCGTCGTGGAGCCATGAGGCCGCAGCATCGCAGGCCGCGGGGTGCCCGCGCATCCGAGATTCCTCCGGGCGGGCACCCGTGGTCGGCGCGGGCCGGGCCTCTGACAGGGGAGCGCGGCCGGGCGCCGTTCGAGGCGCGGGCGCGCGGGCCGGCGGCCGAGGCCGTGCGCCGCCCGTCCGCGCCGGTCCGCACGACCAGTCTCCCGCCGGGCCTTGGAGGGCGGACGCCAGCCCCTGGAAGCCGAACGCGAAGCCCTGCTAGAGACCGAACAGCGCCGGGTCCGACGCCAGTTCCTTGAACCGCTCGCGCGGGTCGGCCACCAGACGGCGTGCGCCGAGGTCCATCAGCCCGCCGACGGCCTCGATCTCCGCGGCGACGGTGCCGTCCGCCTTGCGGACGGTCTGCACGATCCGGAAGGTCTTGCCCTCGCCCCACAGGAAGGCGCAGGTCACCTCGACCTCTTCGCCGGCGAGTAGTTCGCGCCGGTAGCGGATAGTCGTCTCCAGCGCCACCGGGCCGATGCCCCGGCCCACCAGATCGGCCTGACGGATGCCTGCCGCCTGGAGCAGGGACCAGCGGGCGTGCTCGGCGTAGTTGAGGTAGACCGCCTGGTTGAGGTGGCCCTGGACGTCGGTCTCGTAGCCGCGGACGGTCACCGGGACGGAGAACGGCTCGTTCACTGACTCGCTCACTGTTTCCCCTCGTTGGCGACAGACACCGTGTGTGCGCTGCAACGATCCTGTCATGCGCTCAGGCCCGGCGCGGCGAGGCCAGCAGATAGCGTGCCCGGGTCCGCGGTTCCGTGTGCTCACCGGCCTGCCAGCCCGCCCGCTCCAGCGTGGCGGCGCACGACCGCAGCGCCGTCTCGTCCGGCTCGTGCACGGCGACGGCGTCCGGCTGCGGGGTCGCCCGCACCCGGTAGCCGGGGCCGTCCGGCCCGGCCGGGGCGTGCCCGCCCGCCTCCAGCGCGAGCGCGGCGGCCCGCACCAGATGCGCGCGCTCCCAGCCGCAGGGCCGGTCCACGGCCGCGTCCGGGTTGGTCATCCGGCGCAGCTCCAGCAGCCCCTGCCAGGCACTGTGCACCTCACGGACCCTGGCGGGCCCGGCGGCGGGGGGCTCCTCCTCGCCGCCCACCCGGGCGGCGAACACACCCCCGGCGGCGGGCGGCGGCACGGGCGGCGGCGCCTCCTCGGGCACCGCCTCGCGTATCCGGTGCCCCGCGGGGGTGAGGAAGTGGTCGTGCGGCGGTCTCGGGTGCCGGAAGGCCAGCCCCCGGCTCACCAGCGCCGCGAGCTGCGCCGGGGTCCCGCGCAGGCGTCCGGTGACCGGGTCGGCGGCGTCCACGACACGCCGCTGGGCGGCGGTGGGCGGTCGGCTCACGGCGTGCTCCTCTCCTGGGACACGGCTTCGGGCGGGCGGCTCCGAAGGCCCCCGCGCCACGCAAGATCCGGACACTTCGCAGCGTACGGCCCACCACTGACAGTCCGCTCCGGCCGCGGCCGCCGGCTACTGCCGGTACCCGCTCAGGAAGCGGCCGATCCGGCCGATCGCCGCCTCCAGGTCCTCCGCGTGCGGCAGGGTGAGGATGCGGAAGTGGTCGGGAGCGGGCCAGTTGAAGCCGGTGCCCTGGACGACCTGGATCTTCTCGCGCAGCAGCAGGTCGAGGACGAACTTCTCGTCGTCGTGGATCCTGTGCACCTTGGGGTCCAGACGCGGGAAGGCGTACAGCGCGCCCTTCGGCTTCACACAGGACACGCCGGGGATCTCGTTCAGCTTCTCCCAGGCGACGTCGCGCTGCTCGTGCAGCCGCCCGCCCGGCGCGGTGAGCTCGGCGATGGACTGCCTGCCGCCGAGCGCCGCCTGGATGGCGTACTGGGCGGGCGCGTTGGCGCACAGCCGCATGGAGGCCAGCATGGTCAGGCCCTCCAGATAGTCCCTGGCGTGCTGCCGCGGCCCGGTGACCACCAGCCAGCCCGAGCGGAAACCCGCCACCCGGTAGGTCTTGGACAGACCGCAGAAGGTGAGGACCACCAGGTCGGGGGCGAGCGCGGCGGCAGAGTGGTGCACGGCGCCGTCGTACAGGATCTGGTCGTAGATCTCGTCGGCGAAGACCATCAGGCCGTGCCGGCGGGCGAGGTCGAGGACGCCCTCGACGATCTCCTTGGGGTAGACCGCGCCGGTGGGGTTGTTGGGGTTGATGAGCACGACCGCCTTGGTGCGTTCGGTGATCTTCGACTCCATGTCGGCCAGGTCCGGGTTCCAGTCGGACTGCTCGTCGCACAGGTAGTGGACGGCCTTGCCCCCGGCGAGCGTCGTGACGGCCGTCCACAGCGGGAAGTCCGGGGCGGGGATGAGGATCTCGTCGCCGTCCTCGACCAGCGCCTGGACGGCCATCGACACCAGCTCGGAGACGCCGTTGCCGAGGAACACGTCGTCGACTCCGACCTCCAGGCCGAGGGTCTGGTAGCGCTGGGCCACCGCGCGGCGGGCGGAGAGGATGCCGCGCGAGTCGGTGTAGCCGTGGGCCCGCGGGAGCATCCGGATCATGTCCTGGAGGATCTCCTCCGGCGCCTCGAAGCCGAACAGGGCCGGGTTGCCGGTGTTCAGGCGCAGCACGCTGTGCCCCGCCTCCTCCAGCGCGTTGGCGTGCTCGATCACCGGGCCGCGGATCTCGTAGCAGACCTCGCTGAGCTTGTTCGACTGCCGGAACTCCATGCGCTGCGCCCTCCGGTTCGGTTCCGCCACGTGGCTACTTGGTTTTACCAAGTGGCGGCTTGGAAAGTCCAACGACATGTCTAGACTGCGTCGCATGCCACCTCGCCGAAGCTACGACCAGTACTGCTCCGCCGCCCGGGCGCTCGACGCCGTCGGCGACCGCTGGACCCTGCTGATCGTCCGTGAGCTGCTCGCCGGCCCCCGCCGCTACACGGACCTGCACGCGGACCTGCCGGGCGTCAGCACGGACGTGCTCGCCTCGCGGCTGAAGGACATGGAGCGCGACGGCCTGACGACGAGACGCCGGCTGCCCCCGCCCGGCGCGGCCTACGTCTACGAACTCACCCCGCACGGCCGCGCCCTGCTGCCCGTCCTGCTCGCGCTCGGCGCGTGGGGGCAGGGCGAACTGGCCGAGCGCGGGCCCACGGACGCGGTCCGCGCGCACTGGTTCGCCCTGCCGCTGCTGCGGCTGCTGGAGGGCGAGGGACTGGTCGAAGTGCGGCTGGAGGAAGGGGACTTCCATCTGCACGTCGGTGCGGTGGACGGACCCGTGTACGGTCACGGGCCCGCGCCCCGCGACCCGGACGCACGGCTGGTGATGGACGCCGGGACCTGCCTGGCCGTCGTACGGGGAGAGCTGGACCTGACCGACGCCGTGCGGGCCGGTCGGGCCGAGGTGGGCGGCGACGGGGCGATCGCCAAGTCCCTGCGGGAGGACCGGGCAAGCGCCGTGCCCGCCGTGCGGGAGGGCTGAGGAGCGCGGGGCCCGTCCTGCGGCAGGGCTGAGGGAGCGCGGGGCTCGATGTGCGGGAGGGCTGAGAGAGCGCGATGCCCGCCGTGCGGGAGGGCTGAGAGAGCGTGGTGCCCGCCGTGCGGGAAGGCTGAGAGAGCGTGGTGCCCGCCGTGCGGGAGGGCTGAGGAGCGCGGGGCCCGATGTGCGGGAGGGCTGAGAGAGCGTGGTGCCCGCCGTGCGGGAAGGTCGAGAAAGCGCGGGGCCCGCCGTGCGCGTCGGCGCACGGCGGGCCCCTGGTGTTCCGTCAGATCACTCCGCGGTGAAGGTCAGGCCCCCGGAGGGACATGCCTCGGTCGGCCCGAACCTCGGGTCAGCCGGTACCCGCCGATGCCCGCGAGCGCGGCCAGCACACCGCCGATGCCCGTCCACACCCAGCGGTCGGACCACCAGCCCGAGGACCAGCCGTCCTCCGGCTCGATGGCGGACAGCACCGCGGCGGCCGAATCCTCCTCCTCCTCCTCGGCGGAGTTCGCGGACTCCACGGCGACACCCGGCACCAGCGGCTCGCCGAGCGAGCCGTCCACCGCGGCCGCCCCGCCGATCTCCTTGGCGTCCACCCGCACCTCGGCGTCGACCGGCAGACCCCGGTCGGCCGTGCCCAGGCCCACGGCGCTCAGCCGGACGTAGTACGTGCCCGGCAGCGGGTCGTTCGCCCACGGCTCGGACCAGGCGCGCACGGTCCGCATCACACAGGCCAGTTCGACCGTGCCCGCGCCCGGCGCGGCCGTCCGCGTCTGACTGCCGTACTGGCACGCCTGCCGGCGGCGCAGTCCGTCGTAGACGTCCACCTGCCAGGTCTCGCCGGTGTGCGCCTCGGGCAGCTTCACCGTCGCCCGGACCTCCGGCCGCTGCCCGCCGTCCGCCGGGAAGGACCAGTACAGGAAGTCACCCGTGGAGCCGTTCGCCGTGGCCGTCTGGCCCTGGTCGATCTCGGCGGCCGTGCGGAAGGACGTGCCCGCCTCGGTGGGCGCCCCGCCGTCCTCGGACGGGCTCGCCGACGGTGTGGAGTCCGCCGCGGCGGGCGCGGCGGCCAGCCCCAGCATCAGCAGTGCCGTGCCGAACATCCTCGTGAAACGCATCAGTTGGTCCTCCAGACCGCGACCCGCCAGCGCGACAGCCAGCCCCACAGCAGACCGGCCACGAACCCGGCCAGGATCAGCGCGCCCAGCAGCCACCAGCCGCGCCCGAGGCCGAAGGAGGCCACGTCGTCGGAGTCGCCGGGGCCGTCGACGACGTCCAGGGTCAGCTCCAGCGGCAGACCGGGCGTGGTCTGCACCCCGGCCGCGCCGGAGAAGGAGTGCGTCACCTGGATGCAGACACCCTCGGCCGGCGCGTTCTCCTCGTCGCTCTCCGCCTTCGGGTACCGCAGACCCGTCGAGATCACGTCCGTACGGCCGTTGCCCGACGCCTCGCCGCGCACGATCTCCCTGCCGTGCACGGTCACCGCCCGCAACAGCACTCCGTACGACGGGGACACGGCCCGGTCGGCGGCCACGCTCACCGAGGTGCGCAGCTCCTTGCCCGGCTCGACGTCCACCCGGTACCAGCGCTGCTGCCCGAACTCCGCCCGGTCGGTGTAGAGGCCGGACTTCAGCACGGGCGCCTTCGCGCACGCCTCGGCGCCCTCGGTGGCCACCGGCGTGACCACCGGGTCGGCCGCGCGGTCCACCAACTGGTTTACCCGGTCGGTGAGTTCGTCGGTGTGCTCGACGGAGGAGTAGGTGCCGCCGGTCGCCTCGGCGATGCAGCTGAGCTGCTGGCGCATCTTGACGTTGGGCACCAGGCCCAGCGTGTCGATGGTCAGGCCGATGCCCCGCGCGGCGATCTCCCGGGCCACCTCGCACGGGTCCAGCGGGGCGCAGGTGTCCTCGCCGTCGCTGATCAGCACGATGCGCTTGGAGCCGGAGCCGCCGTCGAGGTCGTCGGCCGCCTTCAGCAGCGCCGGACCGATCGGGGTCCAGCCGGTGGGCGTCAGGGTCGCCACCGCCGTCTTGGCCTCGGTCCGGTCCAGCGGGCCGACCGGGTAGAGCTGTGCGGTGTCCTTGCAGCCCGTCTTCTGGTCGTCGCCCGGGTAGTTGGCGCCGAGGGTGCGGATGCCCAGCAGGACCTCCTCCGGAGTGGCGTCGAGGACCTCGTTGAAGGCCTGCTTCGCCGCGGCCATCCGCGACTGGCCGTCGATGTCCCGTGCCCGCATCGAGCCGCTGACGTCGAGGACCAGGTTCACCTTCGGCGCCAGGGCCGTGGTCTCGTCGGCGACGGCCCCGGTCGGGACGGCGATCCCGGCGGCCAGGGCGGCGAACAGGACGCAGACTCCTGTCGCCAGCCGTTTTCTTGTGATCATCGGCGGATCCTATTGATCCCGGGTGGCGAACTTCAAAGCGGGGTCCGGCCCCAGGGACCCTTCTCGACGATTCCCGCCCGCCGCGCGACGCCCGGCAGTCAGGCCCCAGTGCCCGTCACCCCAGCGGATTGGGTAGGTTCGTCCACTGATCGCCCGGCGTTCGGGGCGACAACCGCATCAGCGTCAGCGCCTTCGTGGGCAACGGTTCACCCATCAGCGCGTCCAGATCCGGCGTGCGCGGCAGATCCCGCACCGCCTCGCCGAGGGCCGCGCCCAGCGCCCGCCCCGAACCCGCCGTGCCCGCCAGCGCGCCCGCGACCAGCGAGCCGAACAACTTGCGGCGCAGGGCCGTCACATCGTCGGTGAGGATCCGCGCGGGCATCCCCTCGGGCAGCGGGACACCGTGCCGGGCCAGACGCGCCGGGCTCACCCGGATGTCGGCCAGGTCGCGGTACACCAGCCGCACCGGAGCCTTCGACGCGGACAGCACGACCAGCAGGTTCTGCCCGTGCGCCTCCAGGGCCACGCCCAGCTCCAGCATCCGCAGCCCCACCGTGAGCGCCAGCCGCGCGAACTCCGCCGACCAGGCCGGGTCGCCCGGCAGTCCGGTCGTCGCCAGCGCGGCCACCGGCACCACCCGTTCGTCACCGGCCGCGTACACCGACGGCGACTCCCGCAGCATCGCCGCCAGTTCGGGCGAGTCGGCAGTGGCCGCGCCCAGCGTCCGGGTGATGTGCAGCAAGCCGTCCGAGCGTGCCGCGAGACTCTCGCCGAACGCCGACAGCGCCGCCGACGCGGCGATCGAGCCCACCGAGATGTCCCGCACCGAGGACGTCAGCCGGGCGCTGAGCGCGGTCTTCACGTGCGGTCCGCCGGGGATCTCCAGCGTGCGCAGCGACATCAGCGGCCGCGCCTCGGGACCGTGCCCCGGCGTCTGCTTCAGCACATGCTCCGCCTGCCAGGGGTGCACCGGGATCAACACCCGTCCGCCGTCCCGCAGTTCCGCGGGCCAGTCGCCCGACACCAGACACCGCTCCGCGCCGACCGGCGCCAGCCCGAGCCGCACCACCGGGCCGTGCTCCGGCGCGTACGCGAGCTGATCCGCCACCGAGAACCCGGGCCGGGAACGGCAGTTGGGGTGGTACGGATGCCCGTCCACGACCCGCCGCTCCCATTCCCAGCCGCTCACCGGCCACCGCGGCCCGTCCTCGACCCGGTTCGCCCGGGACAGGGCCAACGACACCGCGCTGTGGTCGAGCTCCGCCGCCAGACCCGCACCGTGCGGCACCTCCAGCGCGGTCATGAGCCGGGCCGGATCGTCGTACGCCCGACCGTCCAGTCGTACGACGGTGACATACGCGTCGGTGGCGTACGGGTCGGGCACCGGGCCGCTCAGCAGCCGGCCGTCGCGCAGCCGCAGAGTCAGGCCGTCCGGGGCCGGCTCGCGGCGCTCCACCCACGGCAACGGGTCGTGCGCGAGCCCGCGCCACAGCCGGGTCAGCACCGCGGCCCGCGCACCCGGCAGCCCGGCCGTGAACCGGGGCAGCAGGTCTGGCCGGACGGCGGCCAGTTCGGCGGCCGTCGCGGGCTCGGCGGTGAGGGGTCGGTACACGGTCGGGCTCCTCGGGTACGGGAACGGAGAGCGTACGACGGTCACGGCGAGGCGTGACGACGGCGATACTGATCGTTCCCGCCCGAACGGACCGCAGAGAACGAGTGGATCGCGTGGACTTCCTGCCCCCGCCCGCCGGTGACGACGCCGTACCCGCCGACGGCCTCACCACGCCGGACGACGTCACCGCGCCGGACGGAATCGCCCACCACGACGGACTCGCGCACGGCGTCGCGATCGTCCACGGCGACGGCATCGCCGCGCGCGCCGACGCCTGCGCGGCCGCGCCACTGCTCAACTGCCTGCTGCGGGAGGTGGCGCAGCCGCTGGAGCACGGCGCCGGGTGGTTAGTACACCGGCTGCCCGGCGGCCGGCTGCTGCGGGTGCGCGGCACCCGGCGGCCCGCCGAGGCGCAGGTGCGCACGGACGGCGGCTGGCGTTGCCTGGACCACGCCGAGCTGGTGAAGCTCGTCGCCGAGGAGTTGACCGCGCACACCGGCCGGTCCAACCACGAGCTGCCCGCCGAGATCGCCGCCGGACGGGACGCGGTCGCCGCGATCCTCGCCGCACGCGCGCGTGCCACCCCGCCCGACGACCTCTATCTGCGCTCCGAGCAGTCCCTGGTCACCGGCCACCCGTACCACCCGGCCCCGAAGGCGCGCGGCGGCGGACCCGCGACCGCCTGGCTGCCCTACGCGCCGGAGGCGTACGCCCGCTTCCCCGTGGTGCTGCTGGGGCTGCGCGAGGACGAGGTCGCCGAGGAGGGCGACACCTCGGCGCTGGACGCCCTCGGCGAGGCACCGCCCGGCTACCGGCTGCTGCCCGCGCACCCCTGGCAACTGGACCTGGTGGGCCGGGAGCTGGCCCCGGCCCTCGCCGACGGGCGCCTGCTCAGGCTCGGCACGACCGACTTCCCGCTGTGGCCGACGGCGGCGATCCGCACGCTGTACACGCCCGAGCGGGACCTGTTCCTCAAGTTCAGCCTGGACGTGCGCATCACCAACGACATCCGCCGCCTGTGGCGCCACGACCTGCTCAGGCTGCGCCGCACCGACACGGCCGCCGCCCACGCCTTCACGGCGGCCCCCGAAGGCGCCGCCTGGCTCGGTGACGTCGGCTACCGCACCGCCCGGTTCGCCTTCGAGGAACTGGCCGTGCTGGTGCGCGAGGGCTTCGCCGGACACCTGCTGCCCGGCACGACCCCGGTGCTGTGCGCCGGGCTGGTGGAGGGCTTCGAGGGCAGCCCGCTGGACCGCGCGGCGGACCCGGCGGCCTGGTGGGAGGCATATCTGAGGGCCGTCGTGCCCCCGGCCCTGGCGGCCTTCGCGGACCACGGGGTCGTCGTCGAGGCGCACCTGCAGAACACGCTCGTCGCGGTGGACGCCGACGGTATGCCGGCGCAGGCCCTGTTCCGGGACGCCGAGGGCGTGAAACTGCTGTCCGACGTGGACCGGGCGGCGGGCTGGGAGCGCCTGGTGTACTGCCTGGTCGTCAACCATCTGATGGAGGTCGCCGCCTGTCTCGCCGAGCGCGCCCCCGGCCTCGACCCGTGGCCCGCCGCACGCCGTGAACTGGCCCGGCACGACCTGCCGGAGGTCGCCGCGCTGCTCGCCTCGCCCACCCTGCCCGGCAAGACCAACCTGCTGCTGCGCTGGACCGGTGCCGACGGGGCCGACGCGCGCTACCGGCCGCTGCCGAACCCGCTGGCCGGGGGGTGAGGGGGCGCCGTCCGCGGGTGTCAGGCCGTGGCGAACCGGTCCAGGGCCGCGGGGGCCACCGCCGATCCCGTACCGGGTCCGCGCGAGGGGATCGCGCGGACCCGGCCCCGCGTCAGGCCCGCGCGGCCGGACGGCCGGCGCGGCGCCGCTGGAGGAGTCCCAGCACACCGTCCAGGACCAGGAAGGCCAGCAGGGACCAGCCCAGCAGGGACCAGCCCAGCAGGGGAAGCGCCCAGCCGCGGCGACGGTCAGCGGGACGATGACGGCCAGGGCGGGCCAGGGCACCCGCCGCCAGGTGCCGCGCGCGGGCGCGCGGCCCACCGGGGCACGGCGGCCTTGCCGGGTCGGCCCGCGCTGCCACCACCGCGCCACTGATCTCCGCCAGGGAGCGCTCACGTCCGGCGAGCCGCCCCGCGATGACGGCGACGGCCGCGCCGCCGCCCGCGACCAGGGCGAGAGGCGGCCGGTGCCCGGCGGCCAGGCCGTGCCCGGTGGCCGCGAGCAGGACCACCACGAGGCTGAACACCGCCACCCGCGCCGCGCGGAGCATGCCGCGGTCGGCCATCGCCCCTCCTCGCGCTCGTCGGGTGGCACCCGCCCCGTCCGTACTCGTACGGAAGCGGGTCGGCCCCTGTTCAATTCCGGCCACGCGCCATCCCCCGGCCGTGGCCGGGACCGTCGGTGTGACCAGCCCTCGCGGCAGGCAGAGGTGGCAGAGGTCGACGCGCGACGCGTGGGTCGGCTGAGCCTATCGTGGCCGAAACAGGTCCGTGGCCGGTGCCGTCGTCCCTCGGTGGGCACGCACAGGACGTGCCGTCACGCCTCGGTGGGCACGCGCAGGATGTGCCGTCACGCCTCGGTGGGCACGCGCTGGACGTGCCGTCACGCCTCGGTGGGCACGCACAGGACCGGGACGGGGGACAGATGCAGCAGTTTGTGGGGTGTCGACCCCAGGAGGGCTCCTCGAAGGGGACTCTCGCCCCAGCTGCCGACCACGATGAACCGTGCCGCGTGCCGCTGCGCGGCGTTGATCAGCGCCTCCGCCGGTTTCTGGTCGATGAGTTCGACGGTGGTCCGTACGCCGCTCTCGTCGGCCACCTGGACGGCGTGATCCAGCGCGGCGCGTCCCGCCTCGTGGAGGGCCTCGCGATGAGCGGCGGCCTCCTCGCCCACGGCGCCCGGTGCCGCCGCGCCGTAGACCAGTACGAGCGGCTCACCGAACGCGGCCGACACCTCGATGGCGACACGCAGCGCGCGGACCGCGCCCGGGGACTCGTCGTAGCCGAGGACGACCGACATCTTCAGGACTCCTTGTCACCGTGGACGAGTTCGGGGTCGGCCACCTGGGGGCGCTCCGACCAGTAGGCGGGCGACACCAGACGCTGCACGACCATGAGGACCACGCCCACCGCGGTGATGCCGATCCCGATGACCAGCGGGGGTCCGAGCCCGAACCACGAGACGCCGCTGTAGGAGTTCGCGGGATCGGCCATGTCGCCGATCGACTCCACCAGCAGCCAGATGAGCAGTCCCGCGCCGACCAGCGGGCCGAGGCCGATGAGGACGAACTGGTGCAGGTTCTCGGTCAGATGGCGGCGGTAGTAGACCGCGCACGCGATGCCGGTGAGGGCGTAGTAGAAGGCGATCAGCAGGGACAGCGCGGTGAGCGAGTCGAACAGGGCGTTCTCGCTGATCTGGCGGACGACGAGGTACCAGGCGATGGCGATGCCGGCGACCCACCAGGTGCTCACGTCGGGGGTGCGGAACCGTGGGCTGATGTGCGCGTAGTGCGCCGGCAGCGCGCGACGGCGCGCCATGGACAGCGCCGTACGGGAGGCGGGGATGATCGTCGTCTGCGTCGATGCCAGCGCGGAGGTCGAGACCGCGAGCAGGACGACCCAGTCCCAGCTCCCCATCGACTCGCCGGCCAGCAGGGCGAAGACGAACTCCTCCTCCGCGGCGTTCTCGGACAGGTACGCCGTCCCGGCGTAGGCCACGACCGCGATGGCGACCGACACGTACGTCACCAGCAGGATGACCGTCGACCAGATGGCCGCCTTGCCGGGAGCGGTGGCGGAGTCCTCGACCTCCTCGGTGAGGTTGACCGCCGACTCCCAGCCCCAGTAGATGAACACGCCCAGCAGCAGGGACGCGGTCAGCGGGGCGCCGCCGGCCCCGAAGGGGTTGAGCCAGGAGAACGAGGGGTCGATGGAGCCGAGCGTGCCGGTGTCCGCGTAGACCCGGTACAACGCCACCACGGCGAAGGCGAGCAGGCAGGCGACCTGCGCGAGGATGAGGACGTTCTGGACCTTCGCCGACAGCTCGGTGCCGATGACGCACAGGGCCGTCATCACGAGGATGACCAGCACCGTGAGCGACTGGCGCACGAACTCGTTCTCGGCCCAGCTGTCCAGGCCGAAGGCGAGCAGGGCGAAGGTCACCGCGACGTCCGCCAGGGACCCGACCACCAGGACACCGGTCATCGCGATGGCCCACCCGCCGAGCCACCCCGCCCAGGGGCCCATCGCACGCGTCACCCACGAGAAGGTCGTGCCGCAGTCCTGGTCGACCTTGTTCAGGTAGTAGAACGCCGAGGCGATCAACAGCATCGGGACGAACGACGCCACCATCACGCCGGGGGCGTACACACCCACGAGCGCCACGACCGGTCCGATGGCGGCGGCCAGCGAGTACGCGGGGGAGGTGGAGTTGAGCCCGATGACCATCGCGTCGAGAAAGCCGATCGCGTCGGCCTTCAGCGTCTCGGGCGGGTGGGTGTCCGTGGTGTCGCCGGCCACGTTTCCTCGATTCGATCGCGCGTGACCCCATCAAACAGGGAGCCGCGGCGCCCGCCGGGTCGTCGGTGCCGGAACGCGGGAGAGATCACCCATGTGCCGCCCCGGAGGGCGGGCGGCCCGCGGCGTCGGCGGTCCGCCGTCCGCGTGCGGCACAGTGAGGCGGGCACGCCTCGCCGGGAGTCACCCGCGGTTACTATGCTCACTTCGTACCGGAGAACGAAGAGGCAGGTGGCCCGGAAAGATGCTGAGAGAGGTCACCGCCACCCGCTACGTCGAACCCCTCCGGTCCGGGGGCTCCGTCCCCGGCGTGGTCGAGGCCGACGACCTCGGCACCTATGTCGTGAAGTTCACCGGCTCCGCGCAGGGCCACAAGGCGCTGGTCGCCGAGGTGATCGTCGGCGAGCTGGCGCGGGCGCTGGGCCTGCGCTTCCCCGAGCTGGTGCTGGTCCACTTCGACCCGTCCGTCGCCGCGCACGAGCCGCACCAGGAGGTGCGCGAGCTGCACGGGGCGAGCGCGGGCGTCAACCTCGGCATGGACCTTCTCCCGGGCGCCCGGGACTTCACCCCCGAGGTCGCCAGGACCTTCCGGGTGGACCCGCTGGAGGCGGGCCGGATCGTGTGGCTGGACGCCCTGACCGTCAACGTCGACCGTACGGTCCACAGTTCCAACCTGATGATCTGGCCGACGCTGGGCACCGTGCCGCCCCGGCTGTGGCTCATCGACCACGGGGCCGCTCTCGTCTTCCACCACCGCTGGGACAGCGCGGACCCGGGCAGGGCCTACGACTTCCGCCACCACGCCCTCGGCCACTACGGCCCCGACGTGCGGGCCGCCGACGCCGAGCTCGCGTCGAAGGTGACCGAGGAGCTGCTGCGCGGGATCGTCGCCGAGGTGCCGGACGCCTGGCTCGACGACACCGGCTTCGCGACGCCCGGCGCGGCGCGCGAGGCGTATGTGGCCCACCTCCACGCGCGCGTGCTGGCGTCGGAGCGCTGGCTGCCCACAGACTTCCCCAGCGGGGAGGAGCTCGCCGCCGAGAACGCCCGGCGTGCGGCGCGGACACAACAGGGCCGGCCCGACTGGCTGAAGCGGGTCCCCGACCTGCACGGCAAGCCGGCCGCGGAACAGGATTGGTCGGTGCACCTGGGATGAGCGGACGGGTCCAGATCGAGTACTGCACCCAGTGCCGGTGGCTGCCGCGCGCGGCCTGGCTGGCGCAGGAACTGCTCACCACGTTCGAGACCGAGCTGGACGAACTGTCCCTCAAGCCCGGCAAGGGCGGGGTGTTCGTGGTGCGGGTGGACGACGAGGTGGTCTGGGACCGCCGCGAGCAGGGCTTCCCGGAACCCACGGAGGTCAAGCGGGCCGTACGCGACCGAGTGGCCCCGGGGAAGTCCCTGGGCCACTCGGACAGCGCGGCGGGGCCCGAGGTCAGCCCCTGAGCTGCTCGTAGGCGGGCAGGGTGAGGAAGTCCGCGTAGTCCTCGTCGAGGGCGACCTCCAGGAGCAGATCGTGCGCCTGCTGCCAGTGGCCGGCCGCGAAGGCCTCCTCGCCGAGCTCCTCGCGCAGGGCGTCCAGCTCCTCGGCGGCGACCTTGCGGGCCAGCTCCGGGGTGGCCCGCTCGCCGTTCTCGAACTCGACGCCGGCGTTGATCCACTGCCAGATCTGCGAGCGGGAGATCTCGGCGGTGGCCGCGTCCTCCATCAGGTCGAAGATGGCGACCGCGCCGAGTCCGCGCAGCCAGGCCTCGATGTAACGGATGCCGACCTGGACGGCGTTGACGAGCCCGTTGTACGTCGGCCGGGCCTTGAGCGAGTCGACGGCGATCAGGTCGGCGGCCTCGACACGGACCTCCTCGCGCAGCCGGTCCTTCTGGTTCGGGCGGTCGCCGAGGACCTTGTCGAAGGACTCCATGGCGATCGGCACCAGGTCGGGGTGGGCGACCCAGGAGCCGTCGAAGCCGTCGCCCGCCTCACGGTCCTTGTCGGCGCGGACCTTCTCGAAGGCGATCTTGTTGACCTCGGCGTCCCGGCGGGACGGGATGAACGCCGCCATGCCGCCGATCGCGTGCGCGCCGCGCTTGTGGCAGGTGCGCACGAGGAGTTCGGTGTACGCGCGCATGAACGGGGCCGTCATCGTGACCGCGTTGCGGTCCGGCAGGACGAACTTCGGTCCGCCGTCCCGGAAGTTCTTCACGATGGAGAACAGGTAGTCCCAGCGGCCCGCGTTCAACCCCGAGGCGTGGTCGCGCAGTTCGTAGAGGATCTCCTCCATCTCGTACGCTGCCGTGATCGTTTCGATCAGGACGGTGGCGCGGACGGTGCCCTGGGGGATGCCGACGTGGTCCTGGGCGAAGACGAAGACGTCGTTCCAGAGGCGGGCCTCCAGGTAGGACTCGGTCTTCGGCAGATAGAAGTACGGGCCCTTGCCGAGGTCCAGCAGCCGCTGGGCGTTGTGGAAGAAGTACAGGCCGAAGTCGGCGAACGCGCCGGGCACGGGCCGTCCGTCGACCTTCAGGTGCCGTTCGTCCAGGTGCCAGCCGCGCGGGCGCATGACGACGGTGGCGAGCTCGTCGGGGGCCTTCAGTGCGTACGACTTGCCGCTGCGCTCATCCGTGAAGTCGATGGCGCGGGTGTAGGCGTCGATCAGGTTGAGCTGGCCGGTGACGACGTTCTCCCAGGTGGGCGCGGAGGCGTCCTCGAAGTCCGCGAGCCACACCCGCGCGCCCGAGTTGAGGGCGTTGATCGTCATCTTGCGGTCGGTGGGGCCGGTGATCTCGACGCGGCGGTCGTTCAGCGCGGCGGGGGAGGGGGCCACCTTCCAGGAGTCGTCCGCGCGGACGGCGGCGGTCTCGGGGAGGAAGTCGAGGGTGGAGGTGCGGGCGATCTCGGCGCGGCGCTCCGCCCGGCGGGTGAGGAGCTCGTCACGCCGGGGCGTGAACCGCCGGTGCAGCTCGGCCACGAAGGCGAGCGCCGCATCGGTGAGGACCTCCTCCTGCCGGGGCAGGGGCTCGGCATCGACGATGGCCAGCGGAGACGGCGCTGGTGCGGACATGAGCTGTCACTTCCTTCAGCGGTGGCACCGGGTGCCTGGACGTACGAACGGGGAGGATTCGCACCGGCTGTGCGGTCGGGTGCTTCTGATCAGTGGATAGTAGTTTCCTCATTGTGGAACTTCAATGGTTTGTTGATGTCGAGATTCTCCGGGACGAGGGAAGGTGGCGCACGGTGCCACCCCGTTCACTCAAGGTGTCCCAGGTCCGCCTCGGTGTCGATGTCATGGGCCTCGGCCACGTCGCCGCACTCCACCAGCCTGACCCGAGCCGCGTGTTCCCGCAGGTAGTCCCGCGCCCCTCGGTCGCCCGTGGCGCTTGCCGCGACACCCGCCCAGTGGGCCGACCCGAACAGCACGGGATGGCCGCGCACCCCGTGGTAGGAGGCCGCGGCGAGGGAGTCCTCGTCGTCCCAGGCGGCCCGTACGCGGCTCATCGCGGCCGCGCCGACGCCCGGCTGGTCGACGAGCGACACGAGCGCCGCCCGCGCGTTCGTCCGGCCGAGGGAGGCGAGTCCGGCGCGCAGTGAGGAGCCCATGCCCTCCTCCCACTCCGGGTTGTCCACGAGCACGCAGCCGGCCAGCTCCGCACGCTCGCGCACGGCGTCGGCGCGTGCCCCGAGCACCACGTGCACCCGCGTGCAGCCGGCCGCGCGCAGCGCCGCGACGGCGTGTTCCACCAGAGGGCGGCCACGGTGCACCAGCAGGGCCTTGGGCCGCCCGCCGAGCCGCCGCCCGCCGCCCGCGGCGAGCACCAGTCCCGCGACCGGGTCTTCGATCTGTTCGGTCATGGCTCCTGCATACCTGACAGCGCGTCAACCGTGCGGCCCCCGCAGGCGGAATTTCGCGCTCAGTGGTGGCGCATGAGCAGCGGGTGGCGTTTACTGACCCGCGAGCCGCCGGGCGGTGAGGGCCGGGCGTCGCGGGGTGGGCGGGAAGGCGACGGCAGGCCCTGGCGGGCCGGGGGAGGAACTGTGTTGCGGAGCTTGGGGCAGAGACCGGTGACGGGCGGCGACGAGGACCCCAGAGTGGCGGGTCTGCGGACCGTGGTGTCCCGGCTGCGCCGCGAACTCGCCGCCCTCCCGGCCGAGTTCCCGGACCGTGCCGTCGCCGAGGACGAACTCGCCGCGCTCGCCGCGATGACGATCGAGGGCGCTCCCGACATCCCGCGTCTGCGCCGGTCGTTGCTGCTGATCGCCGGGGCGATCGGGTCGGTGAGCGCGCTGTCCCGGGGACTCGCGGACGTGCGGGACGCGGTGGAACGATTCGCCCTGCCGCCGCGCCGCTGAGCGGCCGCCGGGCGGTTCGGGCGGCCACCGCGCCCCTGGGTGCCCGAGGGAAGGATCAGACCTCGACGGCCAGTTCGTAGGCTCCGCTGTGCACGTTCTCGCACAGCGCGCACAGCGCGTCGTACCGCTCCTTGAACTGGGGCGAGGCCTGCCAGGCCGCCATCGCCTCCACGTTCTCCCAGGAGGCGAAGGACACGAAGGAGTCCTGCTGCCTCAGTTGCTGGATCAGCCGCGCCCCGAGGCATGCCTTGTACTCGCTACGGGTCCAGGTGAGGAACTCGTGCCAGCCCTGGACGAACTCCTCGGTGTTCCCGTCCTTGACCTGCCACTGGCCCGAGGACCAGAACTTGCTCTCCGGCAGCATGCAGACCACCTCGCTCTGGATTGGGGGTCCCCCTCTCCTCAGCGTAGGGGCCCGCCGCGGATCACGCCGTCGGACCCGAGCTCGCCAGCGCCTCGGACAGCTCCGCCGCCACCTGCCGCAGGACCGGCACGATCCTGTCCGTCGCGTCCTCGGTCACGCGGCCCGCCGGACCCGAGATGGAGATGGCGGCGGCGGTGGGGGCGTCGGGCACCGAGACGGCGAGGCAGCGCACGCCGATCTCCTGCTCGTTGTCGTCGACGGCGTACCCGAGCCGGCGTACGTCCGCCAGGGCGGCGAGGAAGCCCTCGGGCGTGGTGATGGTCTTCTCCGTGGCGGCCGGCATGCCGGTGCGGGCGAGCAGCGCGCGCACCTCGTCGTCCGGGGTGCCGGCGAGCAGGGCCTTGCCGACGCCCGTGGAGTGCGGCAGCACCCGGCGGCCCACCTCGGTGAACATGCGCATGGAGTGCTTCGAGGGCACCTGGGCGACATAGACGATCTCGTCGCCGTCCAGCAGGGCCATGTTCGCGGTCTCCCCGGTCTCCTCGACCAGCTGGGCGAGATAGGGCCGGGCCCAGGTGCCGAGCAGCCGGGAGGCCGACTCGCCGAGGCGGATCAGCCGGGGGCCCAGGGCGTAGCGGCGGTTGGGCTGCTGGCGGACGTAGCCGCAGGCCACCAGGGTCCGCATGAGGCGGTGGATGGTGGGCAGCGGCAGTCCGCTGCTGGCCGACAGCTCGCTCAGGCCCACCTCGCCGCCGGCGTCGGCCATCCGCTCCAGGAGGTCGAAGGCGCGCTCGAGGGACTGGACCCCACCCGTGGCGGACTTGGAGTCGTTGGTGCTGGCCCTGGACGTCGGCACGGCGCGTTCCTTTCGGGACTGGCGAGAGGGCTGAAGCCTACCCGGCGGCCGGTTGACTCCCCTGTTGTGCGTAGCTACATTCTGCTCACCGGAATCTTATTTCCGTTTTGTGGAAATACCCAGAGAGTGCGCGACGGGTGCACTGTGGAGGGGTCCGCTCTTGACGGCGCTCCGGCGGGAGTGAAGACTCCTGTGCAGATTCAACAGAGTGTTGAATTTCGTTACGCGGAAGTAAACGCGGCAGAGAGGGGTCCGGGTGTCCGACGCTGAACTGGTGCTGCGCTCGACGCGCGTCATCACGCCCGAGGGGACGCGCGCCGCGTCGGTGGCGGTCGCCGACGGCACCATCACCGCCGTACTGCCGTACGACGCCCCCGTGCCGGCCGGTGCCCGGCTGGAGGACCTCGGCGACGACGTCCTGCTGCCCGGCCTGGTCGACACCCATGTGCACGTCAACGACCCCGGGCGCACCGAGTGGGAGGGCTTCTGGACCGCCACACGCGCGGCGGCGGCCGGCGGCATCACCACCCTCGTCGACATGCCGCTCAACTCCCTCCCGCCGACCACCACGGTCGCCCATCTGAAGGTGAAGCAGGAGGTCGCCGCCGACAAGGCGCACATCGACGTCGGCTTCTGGGGCGGCGCCCTGCCCGACAACGTCGCGGACCTGCGCCCGCTGCACGAGTCCGGCGTCTTCGGCTTCAAGGCGTTCCTGTCGCCGTCCGGCGTGGACGAGTTCCCGCACCTGGACCAGGACCGGCTCGCCCGGTCCCTGGCCGAGATCGCCTCCTTCGACGGCCTGCTCATCGTGCACGCCGAGGACCCGCACCACCTGGCCGCCGCCCCGCAGCACGGCGGCCCCAGGTACGCCGACTTCCTCGCCAGCCGCCCGCGCGACGCCGAGGACACCGCCATCGCCCAGCTCATCGCGCAGGCGAAGCGGCTGCGAGCGCGCGTGCACGTCCTGCACCTGTCCTCCAGCGACGCGCTGCCGCTGATAGCCGAGGCCAAGGCCGAGGGCGTACGCATCACCGTCGAGACCTGCCCGCACTACCTCACCCTGACCGCCGAGGAAGTCCCGGACGGCGCCAGCGAGTTCAAGTGCTGCCCGCCCATCCGGGAGGCCGCCAACCAGGACCTGCTCTGGCAGGCCCTCGCCGACGGCACCATCGACTGCGTGGTCACCGACCACTCCCCGTCCACCGCCGACCTGAAGACCGACGACTTCGCCACCGCCTGGGGCGGCATCTCCGGCCTCCAGCTCAGCCTGGCCGCCGTGTGGACCGAGGCCCGCGGGCGGGGACACGGCCTGGAGGACGTCGTCCGCTGGATGTCCACGCGCACGGCCCGCCTCGCGGGCCTGGCACGCAAGGGCGCCATCGAGGCCGGCCGCGACGCCGACTTCGCCGTCCTCGCCCCCGACGAGACCTTCACCGTCGACCCCGCCGCCCTCCAGCACCGCAACCGCGTCACCGCGTACGCCGGCAAGACCCTGTACGGAGTCGTGAAGTCCACCTGGCTGCGCGGCGAACGCATCGTCGCCGACGGCGAGTTCACCGAGCCGAAGGGACGCCTGCTCACCCGGACCGACTGAATCCCACCCATCGAGCTTCGAAAGGCAGACCTGATCACCGTGACGGCGACACCCAGCTTCACCGGCGACGCGAACCCCTACGAAGGCGGAGACCCGTACGCGGACTACCGCACCGCCGACTTCCCCTTCACCCAGTACGCCAACCTCGCCGACCGGCAGCTCGGGGCCGGGGTCGTCGCCGCCAACGACGAGTTCTTCGCCCAGCGCGAGAACCTGCTCGTGCCCGGACGCGCCGAGTTCGACCCCGAGCACTTCGGCCACAAGGGCAAGATCATGGACGGCTGGGAGACGCGGCGCCGGCGAGGCGCCTCGGCCGGGCACCCGTGGCCCACGGCCGACGACCACGACTGGGCGCTGGTCCGACTCGGCGCGCCCGGGGTGATCCGGGGCATCGTGGTCGACACGGCCCACTTCCGCGGCAACTACCCGCAGGCGGTGTCGGTCGAGGGCGCCTGCGTACCGGGCTCGCCCTCTCCGGAGGAACTGCTGGGCGACGGCGTGAAGTGGACGACCCTCGTCCCGCGCACCCCGGTCGGCGGCCACGCGGCGAACGGCTTCGCCGTGTCCGCGGAACAGCGCTTCACGCACCTGCGCGTCAACCAGCACCCCGACGGCGGCATAGCCCGCCTGCGGGTCCACGGCGAGGTCGTGCCCGACCCGGCGTGGCTGGCGGTCCTCGGCACCTTCGACGTGGTCGCGCTGGAGAACGGCGGCCGGGTCGAGGACGCCTCCGACCTCTTCTACTCGCCCGCCACCAACACCATCCAGCCCGGCCGCTCCCGCAAGATGGACGACGGCTGGGAGACCCGCCGCCGCCGCGACCAGGGCAACGACTGGATCCGCTACCGCCTCGCGGCCCAGTCGCAGATCCGCGCGATCGAGATCGACACGGCCTGTCTGAAGGGCAACAGCGCGGGCTGGGCCTCGGTGTCGGTGCGGGACGCCGACGAGAACGGGGCCGGGCCGTGGACGGAGATCCTCCCGCGCACCCGCCTCCAGCCCGACACCAACCACCGCTTCGTACTGCCCGAACCGGCCGTCGCCAGCCACGCGCGCGTGGACATCTACCCCGACGGCGGCATCTCGCGTCTGCGCCTGTACGGCTCCCTGACCGAACAGGGCACCACCGCCCTGGCGGCCCGCCACCAGGAGCTCGGCGGCTGACCCCGGCGCGCCCTGTCGCAGGTCACGCCGCGCGCCGACTCGGCGGCCGTCCCCGTGGCGGGCATCGGTTCCGGAGGGTGCCGGTGGTGCGCGGGGGCGTGGGGGCGTGGGGCGGGTCGGGCTTGGACGGCACTGGTGCGCCCTGCGCATGTCACGCCGCGTGCCGACTCGGCCGGCCGGCATCGCGCCGGGTATCGGTCGCGGACGGTGCCGGTGGTGCGCGAGGCCGTAGGGCGTACCGGCTTGGGACAGCACTGGTCTGCCAAGTCGCATGCCCGCCGCGCGCCGACTCGGCGGCCGGCACCGCCCCGGGTATCGGTTCCGGAGGGTGCCGGTGGTGCGCGGGAGCGTGAGGCGGGTCGGGCTTGGACGGCACCGGTGCGCCCCTCCGTACGTCACGCCGCGTGCGTGCCGTCGACCGAGAACTCCGCGCCCGTGACGTACGCCGCGTCCGGACCCGCGAGGTAGGTGACCATCGCCGCGACCTCGTCGGCGGTGCCGAAGCGGCCGAGGGCGGTCAGGGCGGTCTGGCCGGCCGCGTACGGGCCGTCCGCCGGATTCAGATCGGTGTCGGTGGGGCCGGGGTGGACGACATCGGCGGTGATCCAGCGCGGGCCGAGCTCACGGGCGAGCGCCTTCGCCAGGCCGGTCAGCGCGGCCTTGCCGGTGGCGTAGAGCGTCCCGCCGGGACCGGGCACGCGCTGGGTCATACACGTGCCGATGATGATCCGCCCGCCGTCCGCCATGCGTTCCGCCGCCGCCCGCGAGGCCAGGAACACACCGCGCACATTCACCGCGAGCAGGCGGTCGACCTCCTGGAGGCCCAGCTCGGCGAGCGGCCCCAGCACCCCGACGCCCGCGTTGTTCACCAGCACGTCGAGCCGGCCCAGCGCCTCGGCCGCCCCATGTACCGCTCCGGCCGCCTGCGCCGCGTCCCCGGCGTCCGCGCGCAGGGCCGCCGCCCGGCGCCCCAGCGCCTGAACCGCCCGGACGACCTCCTCGGCCGCCTCCCTGCCCTTCACATACGTCAGCGCCACATCGGCCCCCGCCCGCGCCAGCCGCAGCGCTGTCGCCGCGCCGATCCCGCGACCGCCTCCGGTGACCAGGGCCACCTTGCCGTTCAAAGGGCCGTTCAGAGGCCCGTTCAGAGGCCCGTTCAGAGGTGCGTCGCCGCTGTTCAGGGCCATGTCGTTCGTCGTCGTCATACGACCGTCTCAGCGGTGCGCGCCCCTGGACGCCGGAGGCGAGCGGACGTCGACCACGGGGGAGCGGGTGCCTGGGCCGGAACTCGGGGATCCGGCGGGCCGTTCCCCTTGTGTGACTCTTCAGCAAGAAATCGTCGGCAACGCCATGCAGATGGCGGTCGTGAACCTCGCCCCGGGGCAGACCGTGTACTGCGAGGCGGGGAAGTTCCTGTTCAAGACGACGAACGTGACGATGGAGACCCGGCTGAGCGGCCCGTCCGGCGGGGGCGGGCAGCAGAGCGGCCCGAGCGGCTCGGATGCCTCCGGAGGCAGAGGCAGCGGCCTGCTCCGGCAGGCGATGGGCACCGCCATGCAGGTCGGCCAGCGCGTGCTGGCGGGCGAGTCGCTGGCCTTCCAGTACTTCACCGCGCAGAGCGGCGAGGGCACGGTCGCCTTCGCCGGGGTGCTCCCCGGCGAGATGCGGGCCCTGGAGCTGGACGGCACGCGCGCGTGGTTCGCCGAGAAGGACGCCTTCGTCGCCGCCGAGTCGACCGTCGACTTCGGCATCGCCTTCCAGGGCGGCCGCACCGGCACGAAGGGCGGCGAGGGCTTCGTCCTGGAGAAGTTCACCGGCCGGGGCACGGTGATCATCGCGGGCGCGGGCAACTTCATCGACCTGAACCCGGCCGACTTCGGCGGCCGCGTCGAGGTCGACACCGGCTGCGTGGTCGCCTTCGAGGAGGGCATCCAGTACGGCGTCCAGCGTGTCGGCGGCTTCAGCCGCCAGGGCATGATGAACGCCGTGTTCGGCGGCGAGGGCCTGTCCCTGGCCACCCTGGAGGGCAGCGGCCGCGTCATCCTGCAGTCCCTCACCATCGAGGGCCTGGCCAACGCCCTGCGCAAGGCCCAGGGCGGCGACAAGCAGGGCCCGACCGGAGGACTTTTCTCGACCCATCAGGGCTGAAGCGATGAGTTGCGGGGCCCGGCGGGGTCTGACCTGATGAGAACAGACCCCGCACCCCGGAAGAAGGCACCCGCCATGGGCAAGCTCGTCTCCACCATCTTCGTCACCCTCGACGGCGTCTACCAGGGTCCCGGCGCCCCCCAGGAGGACACCACCGGCGGCTTCGGACAGGGCGGCTGGGTCGTCCCCTACGGCGACGAGGACTTCGGCGCGTTCGTCACCGAGGTCTTCGCCCGGCCCGGCGCGTTCCTCCTCGGCCGCCGTACGTACGACATCTTCGCCTCCTACTGGCCCCGGATCTCCGACCCGGCCGACCCGGTCGCCACCAAGCTGAACGCCCTGCCGAAGTACGTCGTCTCCACCACCCTCGACACCCCGGACTGGGCCGGCACCACCGTGATCCGCGGCGACCTCGCCAAGGAGATCGCCGACCTGAAGGAGCGCACCGACGGCGAGGTCCAGATCCACGGCAGCGGCGCCCTGCTCGGCAGCCTGCTCGACCTCGGGCTCGTCGACACCCTGCACCTGCTGACCTTCCCCGTGGTCCTCGGCGACGGCTTCCGCCTGTTCCGCGAGGGCGCCGTCCCGACCGCCTTCCGGCACACCGGCGGCCGCGTCACCCCGGCGGGCGTCTCCCTCCAGACGTACGACCTGGCCGGCCCGCCCGAGTTCGGCAGCTTCGACCTGCCCCCGGAGGCCTGATCCGCAAAGGCCCGATCCGCGGGTGCCTGATCCGCGGTGCCCGATCCCGGCAAGGCCCGATCCGTGGGTGCCCGATCCGCGGACGCCGGATCTCGGGAAGGCAGGATCCGCCGGAAGCCCCGGCAGGCCCTCGCCCATCGGAAAGGGGCTGGTCGAGAGATCATCCGTGCGGGTACGGTGACCGTTCCCGTGCGAGCCGCCGCCGTCTCCACGCCCGCTTGCCCGCTGGAGACCGGGAGCCGCATCCGCCGTGTCGACGATCGCCGTACCCTCCGCTCTCGCACCCCGCCGCGCCTGGCTCATCGACCTGCCCCTGCTGCTGGTCGCGGTCGTCTGGGGCGCGAGCTATCTCGCCGCCAAGGACGTCACCACCGCCCGCACGGTCCTCGCCGTTCTGGTGCTGCGCTTCGCCCTCGTCCTGCCGGTGCTCGTGCTCGCCTCCTGGCGGGCGCTGCGCGCGCTGGAGCCCGCCCAGTGGCGGGGCGCCGGGCTGCTCGGGCTCATCCTGAGCGGCATCTTCCTGCTGGAGACGTACGGGGTGGTGCACACCTCGGCGACCAACGCAGGCCTCATCATCAGCCTCACCATGATCTTCACCCCGCTCGCCGAGGCGGCCGTCACCCGCGAGCGCCCGCCCCGGGCCTTCCTCGGCGCGGCCGCCCTGTCGGTGCTCGGCGTCGTGCTGCTCACCCAGGGCGGCGGCTTCACCCGGCCCGCGGCGGGCGATGTGCTGATGCTGCTCGCCGCCCTCGCCCGGACCGTGCACGTCCTGGTGATGGCCCGGCTGAAGTCGGTACGGGGCGCCGGGGCGTTGGAGCTGACCACCGTCCAACTGGGCACCGCCGTGGTGGTGTTCGCGTTGCTGTCCACCGGATCCGACGCGACGCCGTGGGGCACCGCGACGGACTTCGGGCCGCGGGAGTGGGCCGGGCTGCTGTTCCTGGCCGTCCTGTGCACGCTGTTCGCCTTCTTCGTGCAGATGTGGGCCGTCCGCCGCACCTCCCCCTCGCGGGTCAGCCTGCTGCTGGGCACCGAGCCGCTGTGGGCGGCCGCGGCCGGGATCGCGCTGGGCGGAGAGCGGCTCGGCGTGCTGGGGCTGCTGGGCGGGGCGCTCGTGCTCACGGGAACGGCGTGGGGGCGCAGGTCCGCAGGTTAACTCCCCGAAAACTCATGGGACGTGACGGGCGATTCCCTCCTCCTGTTCATTGACACGCCTCTGTCTACGCGCGTCATCATGGGTCGTGAGATTCCCCCCACGGATCACCCGCATCGGAGCCGTCGCAGCACTCCTGTCCGCCGCCCTCCTGGGCACAACCGTCTCCGCCGGCCCGGCCGGTGCCGCCGTCGCTGCGGTCGGCGACATCTGTTACGGCGACCTGCCCTCCCAGGCGTACGACACCCTGCGGCTGATCGACCAGGGCGGCCCCTTCCCGTACTCCCGGGACGGTGCCGTCTTCTACAACCGCGAGGACGTCCTGCCCTGGCGCACCACCGGCTACTACCACGAGTACACGGTGAAGACCCCGGGCGTCTCCACCCGCGGAGCCCGGCGCATCGTCACCGGCCAGGTCTCCCAGGAGGACTACTACACCTCGGACCACTACGCGACGTTCGACCTGATCGACTACTACTGCTGAGCGATCGGGCCGGGCCCGTCTCGGTCCCCAGAGGAACGGCGCACGAGCGCCGAAGGCCCGGGACGCGTTCCCCCGGACCTCCGGCACCTGCCCCACGGTCACCACCCCGGCCCCGCGGCCCGCACGTCCCACCAGGCGGCGGGGCCGGAGCATGTCCTTTCACGAGACCGACGCGGACGCCACCTCAGCGGTCGCGGTACGCCACCTCAGCGGTCGCGGTACGCCACCTGCTCCGCCAGCTTGCTCAGGCGCTGCCGCCAGTCGCCCTCCAGCGGGGCCCCGTCGAGGGCGGTGCGCGCCATCGCCACGAGCCGGTCGATGTGGTCCTCCACGTCCTGGCGTACGCCGGAGGCGAGCAGCGCCTCGCACAGGGCGGCGGGGTCCCAGTCGCCGTCACGGCCTTCCTTGACCAGGCGGGCCACCCGCTCGTCCCTGGCCGCCCCCAGGGCGAGCAGCAGGGTCATCTTGTGCTCGCTGATGTCGAGACCGACCGGCTTTCCGGTCGCCGCCGAGTCGCCGAAGGCGTCCAGCAGGTCGTCGCGCAGCTGGAACGCCTCGCCGGCCGTGACGCCGTACTCCTCGAACGGCGCCTGGAGTTCGGGACGTCCCGCGATGGCCGCGCCGAGGGCGAGCGGCCGGTGGATGGTGTAGCGGCCGGACTTGCAGACCGCGACCCACCGGGCGAGGGCCGGGTCCGGCGACAGCTCGGCGGCCAGGCGGATGTCCAGCTGCTGGCCGATGATGATCTCGGTGACCAGCTCCGACCAGACCTCCATGGCGGGGCCGCGCAGGTTCCGGGTGAGCTGGTTGGCGTAGCCGAGCGCCAGGTCGCCGGTCAGGATGGCGACGCCGTCGCCGTAGCGGCGGTGCTCACCGACCCAGCCGTTGCGGGCGTGCAGGTCGGCGTGCTTGACGTGCACGGTCGGAGCCCCGCGCCGGGCGGGGGAGTTGTCCATGATGTCGTCGTGGATGAGGGCGAAGACCTGGAGCAGTTCCAGCCCCGCGGACGCGGCGACGACCGTGTCCTCCTCGGCCGGATTGCCGCCCGCCGCCAGGAAGCCGCTGATGCAGAAGGTCGGGCGCAGCAGCTTGCCGCCCGCGGCGACCAGTTCCGCGATGGCCTCGACCGGCGCCGCGGCCCGCGCGTCGACCTCTCCCCAGCGTGCGCACTCCGCGCTCAGCAGTTCCTCGATGCACGCCCGGGTCCGGGCGAGCAGCCGGTCGCACGGGTCGCCGGCGTCGAAATCGACCCGCGCCGACGCGTCGGCTACCTGCCGCAGCTTGAGCACAACACTCCCCGGGGTGGTGGTCTCGGTCTCGGGCACGTCCCGATCGACGTCGGTGAACCCGAGGGCCCCGAGCCGCTCGACGACGTCTTCGAGCAGAGCCTCGGGCGCGTCGGCGGCGGCGCTCAGCCGTACCGACCGCATCCCGGTCAGCCACTCGGCGTCCAGCTGCTCCGCGCGCGGCAGCAGCCGCACGACGGCTCCTGAGGCCCGCGCGGCCTCGACCAGGCGGGCCGACTCGCTCGGGTCGGCGGGACCGACCACGAGGATCAGCGCCTGCTCGTCGTGCACGATCTCCTTGGGTACGTACACCGGCGCGCCGTGGGACGCGGACGCGCGCTCCACGGTGTCGACGGCCCTGTGCACCCTGGCGCGATGGCGGTGCGGCTCGGCGAGCAGGACTCGGCGTGGGACAGACGACATTTTTCCCTCTCAGGTTCGATCAGTGCCTCGGCGGTCTTCGGTTCAGGGACACAGGCTCGGCCTGAAATGACCTCGCACATCGGTTGCTGCGGTCGCCAGGAAATCGGAGCGATTCTTCCGGAGAATTCCCCATCGGGGGCCGGCTGTTCCGCGGGGACGTGCCGAGCTGAGGCAACCAGTATCGGCCAAATCACTTGCCCCGGACTGATCATCGAATTGGTATTGACTTGGCGGCGATCAGGACAGCCGCCGGTATGTGTGGCGGGCCGATAGATGCGGTGGACAGGCGCTTGAATGCGCCTACACCCTCGATCGAGTCAAAGCGTGGTATTGATCTCGCCCCGGTGGCGCCGCCGGACTGCATTCGCTCCCAGCGGAACGGGCGGCGGATTTTCCGGCGAGGGCCGCCGTGACCTGCGCCTGGCGTCGGTGGCGAGGCGGCACCGGCCAGTGGTCCAGTTGCCTCACCGGCCGTCGATCCGACGGCAACGGCAGCTCAGAAGGGGTGGAACACCGGCGGAACCAAATGTTCCGATCTGTTGGTCGCACGGCCGGCCGCGCGAGGCGGCCTTGACGATCAACCCGGCCCGCCTCGTCCGGCCACGATCGCACCAGCAAACCGGAGTCGGCGGTGAGGGTGAAGCGGAATGACCGCATCGCTATCGCCGGAAGATATGCCTTGACGGGTGTCACGGGCGCGACGAATCCTTCCGCGAACGGGCTCGTCGGGGGTTCTACACGCGGGGGGCGCGTGGTCGCACGCCAAGGGGAGAAACTGTGTCACGTCATCGGGCATGCAGCGCTGTGTCGTGCAGGAATTCACACAGCGAAAGCACGAAGGAGAAGTCGGACGCCGTCGACCGTGGAGAGTTCTTGTGCAGGGACTGTCGCGACGAGCTGCGGAACGCCCTGCTGAATCTTCCGGCTCTGTACGGAGATTGTGCCGGGAATTCCGGATCGACGGGTCCGCGCGTGATCCGGCGGACCCCCCGGAGGAACCTCGCCACGGACGCGATGAGCCCCGCCGCGGCCGAGATCCGCTTCGCGATCCGCTCGGTCCTCTCGTCCTGGTCCGCACTGGTGGCCGAGGAGCGGCACCTCGCGGGCCCGGTGCGGGACATCGCGGAGCTCGCGCGCTTCCTCAACCGCCACCTCGACTGGCTGGCCGGGCATCCGGCCGCCGGAGAACTGGTGGACGAGGTCCGCACCCTCGTGGGGACCGCCCGCAGGATCGCGTACCCGGACACCGGCCGCCGCGTGCGGATCGGCCACTGTCCCCACAGCGACTGCGACGGCGACCTGACGGCACTCATCCGTCATCGCGGTGATCGCCACCCGCCCAGGATCGTGTGCACCACGACGCCCGGTCATTCATGGCCGGTCACCTGGTGGAACACGCTCGCCCGTCAGATGCGGACCAAGGAGAGGGAACATGAAACGGGAATCCGCGCCGGCCGGTCTGACGGCCGATGACATCGCCGGCCTGCTGAGCGTCGCCAAGGGCTCCGTCTACCGCTACGCCCACCAGTACGGCTGGCGTCGCTACACGCATGCAGGGCGGGCCTACTACCACCCCGGTGACGTTGCCGCCACTCTCGACCGGCTGGGCGGCCCCGGGGGCTGATCCAGCACCCCCAGGTACCTGCCCGAGCGGGCCGCCGCACTGTCGTGGCGGCCCGCTTCCTACTGAACAGCCGCTCCAGACAAGAGACTTGACGAAGTATCGGCGAAGAGGCTAAGAATATACTTGCAACCAAGGACTGCGCCCACTACTCATCCGGCACAGCGTTCCACGCGTCGTCGGGTTCCGGCCACTCGGCCTCGGACGAAGAGAAGAGGGGCCGACAGAGTCCGGTCGGCACCCCCTCCACCTGTTCCCATCCTCGGCCGTACGGCTCAGCGCGCGAAGATCAGCGTGCTCGGGGACGGAATGCGCTGGAACATGACCTCCTCGAACCCGGCCTTGACCAGCCACTCGTGGTAGTCGGCCCGGCTCCAGCTGTTGCCGTGGCGGCTCTTGAGCAGCATCTCGGCGGCGAAGGTGAGCGGGAAGGGCGGCCCGCCGCGGTCGTCGTCGACGACGTACTCCGAAATCACCAGCGTGCCACCGGGCTTCAGCGCGTTCCGGATCCTGGCGAAGATCGCCACGTTGTCGTCCGGGCCCTCCTGGTGGGCGATGTTGGCGAGGGTCACGATGTCATGGGCCGACTCGCCGAAGTCGGCGGAGTGCAGGTCGCCCTCGGCGAACGTGACGCGGTCCGCCACACCCCGTTCCGTGAGCAGCCGCCCGGCGATGGCGTTGATCGGTGCCCAGTCGAGCTGAGTCGAACGCGCGTCGGGGTTCCGATCGAGCCAGATCGCGGAGTAGACGCCCGAGCCGCCGCCGATGTCCAGGATCGAGATCCCGCCGGCCTCCGCCAGCTTCAGCGTGTCCGCGGCGATCTCGGCCACCGGGGCCGACTGCGCCGCGAGCGCCTGGACCAGCCCCGCCCAGTGCGGGTTGTCGGCCACCTCGACCGCCGGCTCCGTCACCGGGCCCCCGACCCGGACGGCCTCGGGCAGCCCCGCCAGCACGGCCATGTGGCCCATCTTGAGCTTCGCGAAGCCGGTCAGCGACGAGGGCGGACCCTCCACCAGATAGGCGGCCGCCTCGGCGGTGTTGCGGTAGCGGCCCTCGTGCGGCTCGACCAGGCCGATGCTGACCAGCCCGTCGAGCATGGCCTGCGCACCACGCGGCGAGATCCCGGCGCGCACGGCGAGTTCGCCCGCCGTGCCCGCGCCGTCCGCCAGGTGCGTGAACACCGAGTATTCGGCCGCTGTGCCCAGAATTCCCGTGGCCCAGTAGCCGTTGATGAGCTGCATGATTCGGTCCGACGTCGGTTGGACGCCGTTCATGCTGTTCCTCCCGGATGCGGCGGCGAAGCGCCGGCCGAATTCACCTTTCCGGCTCACCTGCGAATGCGGAGTTCTCGCCCTTTTCCGGGTCGGAGACATTTCCGCTGATCGCACGCGTGTACGGCTCCCAATGTCCTGCACCGCACCTGCCACCTGCCTGGTCTCGGCTTGCCCGCGGTGCCCGTATCAAGGTCTGGAAAATGTAGAGGAGTTCACGGATGGCAAATCAGCGGGGGACCCAAATATCTCTGGAGCGGCGGCCGGGAGAAAGGCCGGGTGACGCACGGCGCATCGCCGAACTGGAGCGCGAGGTGCGCGAACTGAGGCGGGTGAATGCGACGATGAAGATGTATTTCGCGAAGGCGCTCGAACTCGACCTCGAATTCTCCGTCCCGGAATCCGGTGTCCGGGCGGCCGGTGACTGGGAGGGCGGCAGCGTCGCGGCACCCGTGCGCCGGACCCTGCCGGGCCCGGGCCAGCCCGCCGAGGCACCGCGCCTGAAGGTCGTGGAGACACCCACGGCCGGGGTGGAACTGCGGGTGCTCGGCCCGGTGGAGGCGGATGTGGCCGGCCGGCGGGTGGAGCTGGGCGCCCCCAAGCAGCGGGCCGCGCTGGTGCTGCTGGTCAGCCAGGTGGGACAGACCGTGTCGGTCGATGTGATGCTGGAGGAACTGTGGGACGGGGCGCCACCGCCCTCGGCCATGACCTCCCTGCACGCCTACGTGGCCAATCTGCGCAGGGCGCTGGAGCCGGACCGGGCACCCCGGCAGCCGGCGACCGTGCTGCGCACCCGCGGCAAGGGCTATCTGCTGGACAACCGGGCCGTCGAGGTCGACGTCCAGAGCTTCGGCGCGCACGCCACAGCCGGCTGGAAGGCCCTGGACCGGCGTGACCCGGAGCGGGCGCTGCGCGAGTTCGAGACGGGGCTGGCACTGTGGCGGGGCCAGGCCTACGCCGAGGTCACCGCGGCCGCTCTTGTGGCGCCGGAGGTGGTGCGGCTGGACGAGCTGCGGCTGTCGGTGATGGAGGGCCGTTGCGCCAGCCTCATCGCCGTGGGGGCGTACGAGGTGGCCGTGTCCGAACTGGCGGCCTTCACCCAGGCCCATCCGTTGCGCGAGTACGGCTGCGAACTGTTCGGCCTGGCGCTGTACCGGTCGGGACGGCAGGCTGACGCGCTCGCGGTCCTGAGGGCGCATCAGCAGCGCATGGCGGAGGAACTGGGCATCGACCCGAGCCCGGCCCTGCGTCGGCTGGAGAGCGAGATCCTGCGCCAGGCTCCTGCCCTGGACTGACCGACGGGGTGCCGCCGGGGCTGTGTGAGCGGCCCCGGCGGCGAGGTGCCCTTCCGGCGCTCCGAGGGCTCCAAGGGCGCTCACGGGGCTCCTGGCAAGGCGGCTCGGCCCAAAGCGGCGCCCTCCGGCGGGGCAGCGTCGGAGCGGGTGCCGGCCGACCGGCGGGTCGCGGTCGTCGAGAGACGCGTCCCAGGACGCTCAGGGACCCGCCCCTGGGGCTCTCGGCGGCGCCGGGGCCCCAGGGCGTCTCGCAGCGCCGGGAGGGCGTCTCGCAGCGCCGGGAGGGCGTCTCGCAGCGCCGGGAGGGCGTCTCGCAGCGCCGGGAGGGCGTCTCGCAACGCCGCGCGGGCGTCTCGCAACGCCGCGAGGGCGCCTCACAACGCCCCCAGTGGCGCCGTACAACGCCGCGAGGGCGGTCACGGCCCCGCGGGGGGCCGTCACCGCCCTCGGAGGGGCTGTCACCGCCCGTGAACGGGCGGACGGTCGCCTGACGACGGTCAGGCCCGCGCGGTCTCGCGCTCCGGCTCGACCGCCACCGGCCCGCTGGGCTCCTGCTGCCTGAACAGGTTGCTGGGCCACCACATCCACCGGCCCACGTCCAGGGTCAGCGCGGTGACCAGCACCGAGCGGACCACGAGCGTGTCCAGCAGCACGCCGAACGCCACGGCGAAGCCGAGTTCGGCCGCGAACACCAGCGGCAGCGAGGCCATCGCCGCGAAGGTGCCGGCCAGCACCAGACCCGCCGAGGTGATCACGCTTCCGGTGGCGGACAGACCCTTCAGCGCGGCCGGCCTCGTGCCCTGCAGCGGGGCGATCTCACGCACCCGGGTGACCAGGAAGATGTTGTAGTCGATACCCAGGGCCACCAGGAACACGAAGGACAGCAGCGGGAAGGACGCCTCCTCGCCCGCGAAGCCGAAGACGTGCTCGAAGACCAGGCTGCTCACACCGAGGGCCGCGCCGAAGGACAGCACCACAGTGCCCATGAGCAGCAGCGGCGCGACGACGGCCCGCAGCAGTGCCGCCAGGATGAGGAACACCACCACCAGGACGATGGGGATGATCACCCGGGAGTCGCGGGCGGCCGCCTCCTGGGTGTCCCGGATGACCGCCGCGTTGCCGCCGACCTGGGCGTCCGCGCCGTCGATCCGGTGGACCGTGTCCCGGGCCTGCTCCACGGTGCGCATGGCGGCGTCGCTGCTGGGGTTGTCCTCCAGCTCACCGAGCAGGATGGCGTCCTCGCCCTCGACGATCGGCGGCGAGACCCCGGCGATGCCCCGTACGTCGGCCAGCGCGGTGCTGACCTGCTGCGCGGAGGCGGCCTTGGTGACGACGTAGATGGGGTCGCCGGAGCCGGCCGGGAAGTGCTCGGCCTGGATCTCCTCACCGACGGCCGTCTGCGGCTTGTTGGTGAACTGGTCCTTGTTGGCGAGCCCGTCGGCCTTCAGGTTGAACATGCCCAGGCACATGACACCGAGCGCGAGCGCGGTGCCGATCCACACCAGCCGCGGCTTTCCGGAGACGGCCGTGCCGACCTTGGTCCAGATGCCCTCCTTGGCCGAAGCCTTGGAGCCGTAGGCCGGCTTGACCGGCCAGAAGACCCAGCGGCCGCAGATGACCAGCAGGGCCGGCATCAGGGTGACCATGGCGAGCAGACCGACCAGGACGCCGACCGCGCAGGCCGGGCCCAGTCCCTGGGTGGAGTTGAGGGTGGCCAGCATCAGCAGCATCAGGCTGATGGCGACGGTCGCGGCGCTGGCGATGATCGCGGGGCTGGAGCGGTGCAGAGCCTCCGCCATCGCCTCGTGCCGGTCCTCGTGCCGCCGCAGCTCCTCGCGGTACCGGGAGATGAGCAGCAACGCGTAGTCGGTGGCCGCGCCGAACACCAGCACGGTCAGGGTGAAACTGGTCTGCGCGTTGACGACCAGGTCGGCGTGCTTCGCCAGCAGATAGATGACGGCTTCCGAGGTGATCAGGGCACCGCCCACGGTCACCAGCGACACCAGGGGCAGCCAGGGGCTGCGATAGGTGAGCAGCAGGATCACGACCACCACGAGCGCGGTGATCGTGGTCAGGCTGCCGCCTCCGCTGAACGCCTTGATCGAGTCCGACGCCTGGCCGGCCGGTCCGGTGACATGGAAGCCGAGTCCGTCGGTGTTCTTCTCGCCGACGTCGGTCATCGCGTCGACGACCTTGCCGAGCCCGTCCCAGCCCGACTTGTCCTTCTGGACCTGGACGACGGTCTGGACGGCCTTGCCGTCCTGGGACTTGACCGGCCCCTGGGGGTCTCCCACGACGTTCTGGATGTTCTGGAAGGCCTTGGCGTCGGCCGTTGCCTTCGCCATGTCGGCGTCGGTGACACCGTCGGCCCGGTCGTAGACGACGATCGCGGGCACCGTATCGGCGAGGCCGAACTTCTCGACGCGCTCAACCACCTTCGTCGACTCGGCATTGCTGGGCAGCCACGCCGAGCTGTCGTTCTCCTCGACGTCGCCGAGCTTGCCCGCCAGCATCACGGCGGGCACCAACAGGACGACCCAGAAGGCGAGGACGACCCATTTCGCCACCCTCCCACTGGGCAAGGACGTCAGTTTTCGCAACACGTGGATACCTCAGTTATCAGTCGACACGGAAGAGTTCTCCGGCGACGACGAGTCCGTCGCGGAGTGGGGGAGCGGCGGCGGGGGACCGGCGTGCCGGGTCGTCCCGGCCGTGAGCCGGCCGCCGGCCCGCCGTTCGGGGTCGGTGGACCGTCGGGGGGATGCTGTCCGCGGAACCGGCGCGGAACGGTGCATGGTTCGGCCCTTCCCGTCGCGGATGCGTTCCGGCCGGAAAACGGTCCGGACACCCGGAGTGTGACAGCATCCCCCTTGAGATCCGGTCAAGATCTCCTCGAAGTCCCCACGGAGAGGGACGCGTCAGCGCGCCACTTCGAGGACGGCAGGGACGCCGGAGACCCGCGAACGGACATGGCCGAACGCCAGGAGCACCGGAATGTCCGTCAGAACCGGGAACTTGTACGGGAACGGCCGGGGGCCCACCATGTCGGGCGGTCCGCCGAACCCGCCGTCCGCGCTCTGGTGTTCGAGCAGCCAGGCCAACCCGCGTCCCACGGGCTGCTCGTCGGTCCCACAGGTCAGCGTGATCACACCGTAGGCGGTGCTGATGTCGTCGCTGGGGTCGCCGGGCTGCATGCCCCAGCCGCCGTCGTCGTTCTGCGTCTCGCGCACCGTACGCTCGATCCGCTCGGCCATGGCCGCCGAACGACGGTCCTCCGGTCCGGCGGTGGCCGCCGCGAGGCGGGCCCGGAACAGGGTGTGCAGACGGCTGCTGCTCCAGCCCGGCTCCCAGCCGCCGTCCGCCAGCTGGCTGTCGGCGAGGAAGCCCAGCGCCAGGGCGCGGTCCGCGGCGGTGGCGGCGTGCGGCGCCAGGGCGCAGATCGCCGCGGCGGTCATGCACGGCTCCGAGGAGGCGCCCGCGACATATGTCGGGAAGCCGCCGTCCTTGCCCTGCACGGCCAGCAGCGCGTCCACTCCGCGCCTGATCCCGCTGCCGTAGGCGACCGGGTCGACCGCCTGGAGGAACTCCAGGGCGCAGGCGGTGTCGTCGACGTCGTTCTGCGCGACGGCGGGGGACATGGACCAGCCGCCGGTCAGCGTGGCACCGCGGGAGAGCGCGGCGTGCGAGGCGCCGCCCTGGTGGGTGACGAGCATCCCCGCCATCTGGCGCTGCAGACCGAAGGGCGCGCCGGCCGCGGCCATGGCGATACCGCCGGTCGCGGTGCACCAGTTGTGCATCTCCGCGACGAACGGGAAGCCGCCGTCCGCGCGCTGGTGCTGGAGCACCGTCCGCACGCCCTGGCGAACCGTCGCCTCCTGTCCGGGGACACCGGCGAGGGCGTGCAGGGTGAGCAGGTGCATCAGCACATAGCCCTCCCACACCGTGTTCCCCGGGTCGGTGGCGACCAGCGTGCGCAGCGCGTCGTCGGTGACCCGGTTGCTGACGCCCGCGGCGGTCGCGAGGATCAGGGCCACCGCGGCCTGCTGGACCGCGGCCCAGGAGTGCAGGGGGTCGGTGGGCGACTGCTCGTCGGCCGTCGGCGCGACATCGGCGGGCAGCGGACACCCGAGCACCGACAGCACCGCGGAGACCATCTTGCGGCGGCGCGTCGAGATGAAGCCCGGCGCGGCGCCCAGCACACCCTCGGTCAGCTTGCCGACCAGCTCGGCGTCCCCCGCGGCCGCCTTCCCGGTGGCCCGCTGGACGGCGAGCGTGGCGAGCACGCGCTCGAGCCGCTGCGGAGCGTGCTGCTGCACCTGGAGGTAACCGAGCAGGCGGTCCCGCTCGGGGGAGACCGCACCGACGCGCGTCATCAGTGACAGCGCGAGGGCCGACTCCAGAACACGGCTGTCGCACAGCCCGCGGATCGCGCCGTCGGACTCGACCTGGTCGCTGACATGGGCGAGCAGCCGTGAGGTGGCCTGGCGAACGTGATTCCGGTCGACGTCGACCGGCCACGGTATCGGGGCCGAACGGGTCAAGTGCGGTTTCATTCCTGGCTCCTCAGAGAATGGGGACACCCCGAGCCGGCACCGGACACACGGCGGCCCCGGAGCGGATGTCGATGGGGGACTACGGCGGTAAGCGCATGCGCGGCCGCCGCCGGAGCGTGCTCGGACGACACGCCACGGCGGCTGCGGACGGGAAGCGCCGAATCGGCCGGACCGGCGCCGAATCACCCGACCCGGCGCCGGGTTGTCCGGATCAGCGAATGCTCTGCGCGAACTTGAACACGTTGTTCGGGTCGTACTTGCCCTTGGTCCGGGCCAGTCGCGGGTAGTTCTCCGCGTAGTAGGACCGCTTCCAGTCCGGCAGACGCGGGTCGATGAAGTTCTGGTACGTCTCGCCGTTGGAGTGCGGGTCGAGCGCGGCGAAGCCGTTGTCGACGAAGCGCAGCGCGGCGGCCTTGGCCTCGTCGGCGACCGGCGAATCGACGTTCGCCGTCAGGAAGCTGGCGGAGAACAGCGTGTCGCGGTGCACATACGCGGTGGACGTGCGCGACACGGTGTTGACCTGCCCGCCGAGCGCGGACACCTGGAGCTGACGTGCCTGTCCGGCGATCCGGTCCGACTCCAGCACGGAGAGCGCCTGCGCCCACCCGTCGCGCGGCATCGCGTCGCTGAACAGACGGCTGCGCCAGGCACCGAACGCCGGCCGGGGCACCTTGCCGCCCTCGGTGGTGTCGCCGCGGTGGCACTCGGAGACCGTGAGGTCGGCACACCGGTAGAGGTTCATCATCACCGACTGGTACGGGGCGGTGAACGCCTGCTTGTACAGCGGCGCCTGGCCGACCAGGGAGACCAGCCGGTCGACCTCGGGAGCGAAGCCGGGGCCGAGGTCCACGGAGGCCAGGAAGACGGTCGCGACCGGGACCTTGCCGGGCGCGGCGTCCTCCAGCGTGACGTTCAGACCGCTGCCGATCGTCCACGGGGCGTCGGCCAGCCACTTCGCCCAGCCGTCCAGCATGTCCAGCGACTGGTCGTAACGCCAGGTGAGGGCGGTGACCGCGAGGTTGGTGAGCGGGGTCGGCTCGACCTCGTAGGACGTCACGATGCCGAAGTTGCCGCCGCCACCGCCGCGCAGCGCCCAGAACAGGTCGCTGTGCTCCTGCGGAGAGGCCGTCACACAGCGGCCGTTGGCGAGGACCACCCGGGCGGACTTCACCTTGTCCGAGGCCATGCCGATGCTGCGGGTAAACAGGCCGAAGCCGCCGCCCTGGAGGAAGCCGCCGACCGCCACGGTCGGGCAGTAGCCGCCGGATATCGTCAGGCCCTGCGGCGCGAGGGTGTTGGTGACGTCGACGAGCTGTGCGCCGGCCCCGATCCGCGTGGACTCGCTGCCCACGCTGATGCCGTTGAGCCGCGACACGTCGATGACCAGGCCCGGCGTGGTGGAGAACCCGCCCGCGCTGTGGCCGCCGCTGCGCGCGGCGACGGGCAGCGCGTTGTCCTGGGCGAAGCGCAGGGCCAGCGCCACGTCGGAGGCACAGGCGGCGTAGACGACACCGCGCGGGGAGGTCGTGTCGAACTGGACCTGGTAGAGCTGCTTGGCCCTCTGGTAGTCGTCGTCCGACGGCAGGACCAGACGGCCCTTGAGGTAGCGGCTCAGCTGGTCCCACTTGACCCCGGAGGCGCGGGCGGTGGTGAAGCCGGACAGCGCAGTCGCGGCCAGCGCGGTCCCTCCAGCACCGACGAGGAACGATCTGCGGTTGATCATGTGCTGACTCTTTCGTCGAGGAAACTTGCGGGCCGGATGGGGGAGCGCGCGAACGGCCCCGGGAACGGGGCGCGTCGCGCGCTCCGGTGGGTCACGCGGCGGAGCGGTCCAGCACCTGGGAGATGGCGTCGGCCAGGGCCGCGGCCGGGTCCTCGGTGCCGCCCGTGCTGCGGAAGGCCACGTGGTTGTCGGGGCGGACCAGGACGGCACCGCCGTCGGCGATCTCGCGGACATCGGCCCAGCGGCCGTCGACGTCTGTGTACTCGGCGCCGTCACCGATGCGGGCCGTGACGATCGGGACGGAGAACTTCTCCGCCACCTGCGCGGCCGCCTCGGTCCACGCCGAGCCGTCCGTGCCGGTGATCAGCACGAAGCCGGTCTCGGTGCCGGCCAGGTCCAGGGTGGACACTCGCTGCCCGGCGCGCTCCAGCCAGGCGTGCGGCAGCCGGTGACCCGGGCGCGTGGTGGCCTGGTAGACGTCGCCCAGCGGCGCACGGGCCGGCGGGTTGCTGCCGTCCGCGACGACGGCACCGGCCTCGTAGGCGAAGCCGATCTCCACGTCGTGGGCCTGGCACTCGCCGCGGTGGGTGGCGAAGATCTCCGCGGCCCGCGCCCGCTGGGCCACGCCCGTCGGGGTCGGCGCGAAGTACCCGAAGAACACCGGCACACGGCGCTCCGGCGGCACATGCTGGCCGAGACCGACGGCGGCGTCGATGACGACCGTGTGGTTCGACGCGGCGGACATCGCCCAGCCCAGGTTGAACTGGCCGACCGGACGGCGCTCCACCTCGTAGGTGTCGAGCAGGCTGTCGGGCGCGCTGCCCTTGACCACGGCGGCGAGCTTCCAGGCGAGGTTGTGCGCGTCCTGGATGCCGGTGTTCAGGCCGAGGCCGACGGCGGGCGGCTGGCGGTGCGCGGCGTCACCGGCCAGCAGCACGCGGCCGTAGCGGTAGTGCTCGGCGAGCACCGCCTCCACCGTCCAGCTGGTCACCTGATGCAGCGTCAACTCCAGCTCGGGCAGGCCGAGCACCTCACGGATGCGGGCCGCCACGGCCTGCTCGTCCTCGCGGTCCACTCCCGCCAGGGAGAGGTGGATGCCCCACTCCTCGCAGTGCTCGCCCCAGGTCGGGCCCATCTCGATCAGGGCGCTGGAGAGGTCCTGGCGGTAGGGGTTGAGGAACCAGGTGATCAGCGAACCACCGTTCCACACCTGCGACAGGTCGGCCGAGAAGTAGACCGTCGTGGCGTCGAACAGCGCGGGCAGGCCCTGGAGTTGGGCGCCGACCGCGTCACCGACCGTACGGCCGCCGTCCGCGCCGATCACATACCGCGCCTCGACCGTGGTGATCTCACCGGTCCCGGTGTCACGGATCTCGCCGACGACCTTGTCGCCCTGGTCCGTCAGCGCGGTCAGCTCGTGCCCGAACAGCACCCGCCCGGGGTTGCGCTCCTCGGCGTGCTTGCGCAGGATCGGCTCCAGCCGCAGCTGCGGCAGCTTCGCCGGCATGACCGGACCGGCCGCCTCGTACGTCTCGCGCAGCGCGCCGCCGCCGAAGCCGTCCATCTCGTGGATCAGCCGCGCGTCCAGCGGCTGCCCGCCGGTCAGCGTGGTCTGCCAGCGCACCTTGCCGAACTGCTCGGGGGAGGCGGCCTGTTCGGCCACCGCCTCCTCAAGGCCGTGCTGACGGAATATCTCCATCGTGCGCTGGTTGACGTAGTGGGCCTTCGGCAGCTTCGACGTGTCCGCGCGCCGTTCCACCAGCAGGTGCCCGACGCCGTGGTCGGAAAGGAACACCGAGGCGGACAAGCCGCACCCGCCCCCGCCCACGATCAGTACCGGGACTTCGATGGCTCCCATTTCTGTCCTTCCAGAGAGCAGCGGATTTCCAGAGAGCGGTATTTCTGAGGGCTGTTGAGAGCGGCGTCGCTACACCGGGTCCTCGATGGCCGCGTCGGACAGCTGCATGATGTCCATGACCTCGTCGGCCCAGCGGTAGTAGGACTGGAGCTTGTAGTACTCGCCGTCGGGCTGGGAGGCGACGGCGTAGACGAACTTCCGGTCGGTCTGCGAGGCACGGACGTGCTCCACGAACCGCTCGATGCGCGGTTCGATCGGCACACCGAGCTCCAGCGGGTTCGCGGTCGCCACCGCGAAGCAGATGCGCTTCAGCTTCGGGGCGTCCCAGCTGACCGTCACGTAGATGCCGAACGCCTTGCGGCCCAGCGCGATCATGCGGTCGGTCGGGGCGGCCTGGCCCGCCTCGGCCAGCATCGAGCGGATGGCCTCCGGCTCGAAGCACTCGGCGGGCTGCTCGCCGAAGTAGATGTTGACCGTCTTGTTGCGGTAGTCGATACCGAGCAGTCCGGCCGTGTCACCGAGGCCGTGGCGCTGGAAGAAGTCGATGCTCGCGCCCAGCCCGCGCGGCATGGAGGGGATCTCGGCGAGCTTCGCCACGCTCTGCAGGTCGGTCCGGGGCAGGACCACCCAGATCTTCTTCAGTCCCCCGACGGTCCCGAAGTCGATGCCGTAGCTGTCGACGGGGCAGTGGGCCCGGATGTCCCCGAGCAGTTCGCCGACGGGGTGGTCCGTCTGGGGAAGCAGGCCCTTCTCGACGGCCAGCTCGTACGGATCGACCTCGCGCGGCACCGTGAACCGGGTGTCGAGGTCCCCCGCACGGCGTTCGCCGGTCGCCACCCGGAACGCGACCACGGCCTCCGCGAGACCGTCGCTGTACGCGTTCAGCAGGGGCAGAACCTTGTCGGGCTCGCACGGAACTTCCAGCGTCCGAGCAGATTCCTCGATCGCCGCGTAGAGGCCTCGCACCGCGTCTTCGGTGCCGGCTCCGGCCACTTCACTGATGGTGGTGTCCTGATATTGGCGCTCCATGCGCCAAGGTTCGGCCACCGGTCTTGGCCGGCACTGTTCCGCGACTTGCCGCCGACTTGCCGGGCCGTCGGCGGCCGTCGCCACGGCCGGAGCACCGGTCTTCGAGCCGCCGGCGGCCGCCTCGCCCAGCCCGCAGGCGTCAGTTCTCTTCCCGGCTCCCGGCCCTGGCGAACAACGCGATCCCCAGCACGACGAGCGCGACGCTCGCGTAGATCTCGTAGCCGTCGAGGAAGCCGAGCCGCTGCACCAGGCCCACGTCCCAGTGGACCCACTCGTGCAGCAGACCGAGGCCGCCCTGCGCCAGGGCGAGGAATCCGAGCACTTCCAGCACAGGTCTCACGCCCACGACTCTCGCGCCGCGGCCCTGCCCCGCACATCGGCCGCCGGACCGGGCGGCGGCGACGGAAGTCGCCGGCCGCGGCGGGGCGGCACACCGAAGGATGACGATCGCGCGACTTAGGTAGCCGGTCGCCCGCGCGGGGCGGCATCGGGGCGTTCACCTGCGTAGATTGGTCGACTGTGAGGACCGACGGAAGTCGATGACCTCGGGCGGTGCCGGCCTGTCGCGCAGGGCACGGTCCTGTCGGCGGGCGGATCCTGAGGCTTCAGGCCCCCGTGTCGCGCCCGCCGGGGATCTCGGCCAGCCGTACGGACCGGCGCTCGCGCCGGGACAGGTCGCAGGCCTCCGCGATCCGCAGGGCCTGCAGTGCCTCGCGCCCGTCGCAGGGGTTGGCCCGCTCGCCGCGCACGACCTCGATGAACGCGGCGAGTTCGGCCTCGTAGGCGGGCCCGAAGCGTTCCAGGAAACCGGTCCAGGGCTTGGAGGCGGCCGGCGGCCCGGTCGGCTCGGTGGACGCGATCGGCGTGCGGTCGTCGAGGCCCACGGTGATCTGGTCGAGCTCACCGGCCAGTTCCATGCGCACGTCGTAGCCGGCGCCGTTCAGCCGGGTCGCGGTAGCGGTCGCGAGGGTGCCGTCGTCGAGGGTGAGCACGGCCGCGGCCGTGTCCACGTCACCGGCGTCCCGGAACATGGCCGGACCGGCGTCGGACCCGGCGGCGTACACGTCGACCACCTCGTGGCCGGTCACCCACCGCAGCACGTCGAAGTCGTGGATCAGGGTGTCCCGGTACAGCCCGCCCGACAGCGGCAGATACGCGGCCGGGGGCGGGGCCTGGTCGGAGGTGATGGCCCGAACGGTGTGCAGCCTGCCGAGGCGCCCGGAGCGGATCGCGTCGCGCGCGCCCGTGTAGCCGGTGTCGAAGCGGCGCTGGAACCCCATGTGCAGCACGGTCCCGGCCGTCTCCACCTCGGCGATGGCCTGCAACGTGCCGGGCAGGTCCAGCGCGATGGGCTTCTCGCAGAACACCGGCAGCCCCGAGCGGGCGGCCCGGCCGATCAGCTCGGCGTGCGCGGAGGTCGCCGTCGTGATCACCACGGCGTCCACGCCCCACTTGAAGATCTCGTCCACACCCGGCGCCGCGGTCTCGCCCAGCCGGTGCGCCACCTCCTGCGCCCGCACGGGATCCACGTCCGTGACGATCAGGGATCCGACATCCCGATGACGGCTCAGCGTGTTGGCATGAAAGGTGCCGATGCGGCCCGTACCGATGACCCCGATGCGCATGGAATCAAGGTGAGGGCCCATCGGGCATCTGTCAACGTGTATGTCCGGACAATCTGACTACACAACTTCCCGTCATCCCGTCACGGAGCTACGCTCGGGCCGTGCCGAAACCTGATGTGGATCCGACCGCGCGGCTCGGGCTGAGTGTCGACCGGAGTTCGCCGGTCCCGTTGTACTTCCAGCTGTCCCAGCAGCTTGAGGCGGCCATCGAGAACGGAACGCTCACCCCCGGCAGCCTGCTGGGCAACGAGATCGACCTCGCCGCCCGCCTCGGACTGTCCCGCCCCACCGTCCGGCAGGCCATCCAGTCCCTGGTCGACAAGGGCCTGCTGGTGCGCCGCCGCGGCGTCGGAACCCAGGTCGTGCACAGCAAGGTCAGGCGCCCGCTGGAGCTCAGCAGCCTCTATGACGACCTGGAGGCGGCCGGTCAGCGCCCGGGGACGAAGGTACTGCTCAACACGGTGGTGCCGGCCTCCGCCGAGATCGCCGCGGCGCTCGGTGTCCCCGAGGGCAGCGATGTCCACCGGGTCGAGCGGCTGCGGCTCGCGCACGCCGAGCCGATGGCCTACCTCTGCAACCACCTGCCGCCCGGACTGCTCGACCTGGACACCGCCCAGCTGGAGGCCACCGGCCTGTACCGGCTCCTGCGCGGCGCCGGGATCACCCTGCACAGCGCCCGGCAGTCCATCGGCGCCCGCGCCGCCACCGCCGACGAGGCCGACCGGCTCGGCGAGAGCGCGGGTGCGCCGCTGCTCACCATGGTGCGCACGACCTTCGACGACACCGGCCGCGCGGTCGAGCACGGCAGCCACACCTACCGCGCCGACCGCTACTCCTTCGAGTTCCAGCTCCTCGTACGCTCCTGAGGCCGCTTCCGGCGCCCCGCAACACGCCGCCCGTCCGGCGACCGCGCGACCGTTCCCGAACGCCCCGGAACGCGCCCGTACGGCCCCCGGGGCCGACCTTCTCCCGCCGTCCGGCTCTCTCCTCCAGCCTGCCGCGTTCGTCGCAATGTCCGGACAATCGGACCGACTCGCGCGCTCCGGTCGCCGGGTCCGCGATCCTCGTGTCAGAGCGGCGCCGAGGAGGCGGCCGCCAAGGCAAGCCGGTGCTGACCGGCCCGCAGATCGTCACCAAGGACCAGGCGGGCGCGCTGGAGGAGTACACCGAGCGGGGCACCCGATGAGCGCGACCACCGACGAACGCCTGCTGCACACCTCCGCGCCGCGCAAGCTGCTGGGCCGCCCCGAGCTGGGCTCGGTGGTCGGCGCGGTCGCCGTCTTCGTCTTCTTCTCGCTCGTCGCCGACAGCTTCCTGCAGGCCTCCAGCCTGAGCACCGTGCTGTACGCGTCCTCGACGATCGGGATCACGGCGGTCCCGGTCGCGCTGCTGATGATCGGCGGCGAGTTCGACCTGTCCGCGGGCCTCCTCGCCACGTCCTCGGCGCTGATCTCGTCGATGTTCAGCTACCAGCTGACCGCGAACGTCTGGGTCGGTATGGGTGTTGTTTTGATCACCCACAACCCTCACCACGCGTATCTGGTGGGAGACCGCTTCGTGCTGCTGAAAAGAGGCACGATGGTAGGGAACCACAAGCGCGAGGAGATCACCCTCGACGACCTGACACAGCAGATGGCGGGCGGCACGGAGCTGGACGATCTACGCCATGAACTGCAGCGAGGTGAGGGGCGCGGGGAACCGGGCGACCGGCCACCGGCCGCCCGCTGACGGCGTACCGCACGAGCCACCCGGTTGTTGTGCCGAACCACACCGCGCGTCACCGTACGGCAGAATCGGCCCTGATGAGCACCTACCGCGACCTGACCGCACCCATCGGCTCCCGCCGGGCCCCGGTCCTCAGAACCGTCGGCACCCGTGAGCGCCGGTCACACCTGACCGCGCCGCGGGTGCCCACTGTCGGCATCGACATCGGCGGCACCAAGGTGATGGCGGGTGTGGTCGACGCCGACGGCACCATCCTGGAGAAGGTCCGCGCGGAGACGCCGGACAAGTCCAAGAGCCCCAAGGTCGTCGAGGACACCATCGTCGAACTGGTTCTGGACCTGTCCGACCGGCACGACGTGCACGCGGTCGGCATCGGTGCCGCGGGCTGGGTCGACGCCGACCGCAACCGCGTCCTGTTCGCCCCCCACCTGTCCTGGCGCAACGAGCCGCTCAGGGACCGGCTGTCCGGCCGCCTCTCGGTGCCGGTCCTCGTCGACAACGACGCCAACACGGCCGCGTGGGCGGAGTGGCGCTTCGGCGCCGGGCGCGGCGAGGACCACCTGGTGATGATCACCCTCGGCACCGGCATCGGCGGCGCGATCCTGGAGGACGGCCAGGTCAAGCGCGGCAAGTACGGCGTCGCGGGCGAGTTCGGCCATATGCAGGTCGTGCCCGGCGGTCACCGCTGCCCGTGCGGCAACCGCGGCTGCTGGGAGCAGTACAGCTCCGGCAACGCCCTGGTGCGCGAGGCCAGGGAACTGGCCGCCGCCGACTCCCCGGTGGCTTACGGGATCGTCGAGCACGTCAAGGGACAGGTCGGCGACATCACCGGCCCGATGATCACCGAGCTCGCCCGCGAGGGCGACGCCATGTGCATCGAACTGCTCCAGGACATCGGCCAGTGGCTCGGCGTCGGCATCGCCAATCTCGCCGCCGCCCTCGACCCGTCCTGCTTCGTGATCGGCGGCGGCGTCTCGGCCGCCGACGACCTGCTGATCGGCCCCGCGCGCGACGCCTTCAAGCGCCATCTGACCGGCCGCGGCTACCGTCCCGAGGCCCGTATCGTCCGCGCCCAGCTCGGCCCCGAGGCCGGCATGGTGGGCGCCGCCGACCTGGCCCGTCTGGTCGCCCGCCGCTTCCGGCGTGCCAAGCGCCGCCGCGTGGAGCGCTCCGAGCGCTACGAACGCCTGGCCGCGCCCCGTCGTGCGGAGGACTCGCTGTGACCGGGTCCCTGCCCCACCAGTCCGGTCCGCCCGACGTGCAGTCCCGCGACGCCGAGGACCGCAGGCACCGCAACCGCCGCCGGGCGCTCACCCTGATCATCATCGTGCTGCTCATCGGCGTCCCGGCCGGCTATCTGGCGATCTCCGCCGAGCAGAGCCGCGACAGCGGCAAGGACAAGGAGGAGCGCTACTCGGCGCGCGGCCTGACCGAGGACTGGCCGTCCAAGGTCCAGCGCCGCCTCTACCAGGTGCCCGTCCCGCACCCGTCCGGCAAGGTCGCCTACTACGAGACGAACAACTGGCGGACCAGCCGTCTCTACGTCCAGTTCCAGACGCCGAACGTGAACCTGGACGAGTTCCTGCGGAACATGGGCAGCGACCGCACCGCCCTCAAGCGCGACGACATCACCATCGGCGCCCGCGACCAGAAGGTCACCGGCTGGGACTTCAGGGGGCCGGGCCCCTGGTACGGCCTCGTCCACGAGCAGGACAAGCCCGCGCCCACCCAGGACGTGGTCGTGAACATGTCCGAGCCGAACAACCCGTTCGTGTACGTCGTCTCCCGCACGGTCCCGTGACAGAGCGGCCCCGGCCGTTCCCCGGGGCCCGTTGTCAGACCCCGCCCGTAGAGTCGAAGACGTCCGATCCGACGTGCGGAGGGGAGGTGGCAGGACCGATGAGCGCCATGACGACGGCGACAGCCGCGCAGGCACCCGCCGAGCCCTTCGTCCCCGTGCGTCTCGCGGCCGTGTTCCTGCCCGCGCCGCTGCCGCGCGAGAGCCGGGTGGCGTTCTGGGACCCCGAGGGCGAGGCGGCGCCCGGCGCCGACCCCATGGAACTGACCGTGGTCCGCCCGCACGGCAAGGGCGTACGCCGCGCGCGGACCACCGCGCTCACCCTGTCCCTCACCGAGGCCCTGCCCGTCCTGGTCCGGGCCCGGCGCGACCCCGCCGCCCACCCGGCAACCGCCTGCTGGGGCGCGGCCGCGCTGCACGCGCTGCGGATCGCCGCGCGGGGACGGCTGCTGCCCGGCCTCACCCCGTCCGGGCACGACGCCTGGCGGGCCGGACCCCTCGACCCGGACGACATCGCGCATCTGCGCGCGGTGGCCGCCGCCCTGCCCCACGAGGGACACGCCGTCCCGCTGCCCGGACCCGGCCCGGTCCGGCTGCCCGAGCCGGAGGCGCTCGTGCGCGCCTTCCTCGACGCCGTCGCCGACACCCTGCCCCGCACCCCGGCCGCCCCGCACGCCGTCGGCAGGCCCTTCGCCGACCACCGTCCCCAGCGCCTGCCCGACGCCCAGGACTGGGCCGCGGAGGTCGCCGCGGGCATGGACGCGGGCGTGCGCGTCTCGCTTCGCCTGGACCTGTCGGCGTACGAGGTGTTCGACGCGGACGGGGAGGACCCCGCGGGCGGCGGTGCCGGTCACGGCCCGCGGCGCGCGGGGGCGGCGCTCGTCCAGGTGCACAGCCTGGCCGACCCCACCCTGGTCGCCGACGCCGCCGCGCTGTGGGCGGGGGAGTCCGACGCGGCGTTCGGCCCCCGCGCGCGCGTGGACGCCGCGCTCGCCGTCCGCCGCGCCGCCCGCGTCTGGCCGCCCCTGGAGCGGCTCGCCGAACAGGACGTGCCGGACGTCCTGGCCCTGTCCGAGGAGGAACTGGCCGACCTGCTCGGCGTCGCCGCCCCCCGGCTCGCGGCGGCGGGTGTCGCCGTCCACTGGCCCCGCGACCTCGCCCGCGACCTCACCGCCGCCGCGGTGGTACGCCCCGCGCCCGGCTCCGCGACCGACGGCACCGGCTTCTTCGAGAGCGAGGAACTGCTCAGCTTCCGCTGGCAGTTGGCACTCGGCGGCGACCCCCTCACCGACGCCGAGATGGACACCCTGGCCGAGGCCCACCGCCCGGTCGTCCGGCTGCGCGACCAATGGGTGCTCGTCGACCCCGCGCTGGTCCGCAAGGCCCGCAGGCGCGAACTGGGCCTGCTCGACCCGGTCGACGCGCTCTCGGCCGCGCTCACCGGCAGCACGGAGATCGACGGGGAGACGGTCGAGGCGGTGCCGGTCGGCGCGCTCGCCACCCTGCGCGACCGCCTGACGGCCGGGGTGCGCCCGGCCCGGCCGCCCGCCGGACTCGCCGCCACCCTCCGCGACTACCAACTCCGCGGCCTGGCCTGGCTCGACCTCATGACCTCTCTCGGCCTCGGCGGCTGCCTCGCCGACGACATGGGCCTCGGCAAGACCGTCACCGTCATCGCCCTGCACCTGCGACGCGCCCGCACCGAACCGACCCTGGTGGTCTGCCCGGCCTCGCTGCTCGGCAACTGGCAGCGGGAGATCACCCGCTTCGCGCCCGGCGTGCCGGTCCGCCGCTTCCACGGCCCCGAGCGCAGCCTGACGGACCTCGACGGCGGCTTCGTCCTCACCACCTACGGCACCATGCGCTCCGCCGCCGCGACCCTGGCCGAGCGGAAATGGGGCATGGTCGTCGCCGACGAGGCACAGCACGTGAAGAACCCCTACTCCGCCACCGCCAAGGCACTGCGCACCATCCCGACACCCGCGCGCGTGGCCCTCACGGGCACCCCCGTGGAGAACAACCTCTCCGAGCTGTGGGCCCTGCTCGACTGGACCACCCCGGGCCTGCTCGGCCCCCTGAAGTCCTTCCGCGCCCGGCACGCGCGCGCGGTGGAGAACGGCGAGGACGCGGAGGCGGTGACCCGCCTGGCCCGGCTCGTGCGGCCGTTCCTCCTGCGCCGCAAGAAGTCCGACCCCGGGATCGTGCCCGAGCTGCCGCCCAAGACCGAGACCGACCACCCGGTCCCGCTCACCCGCGAACAGGCCGCGCTCTACGAGGCGGTGGTCCGCGAGTCGATGCTCGCCATCGAGACCGCCGAGGGCATCGCCCGGCGCGGACTGGTCCTCAAGCTCCTCGGCGCGCTCAAGCAGATCTGCGACCACCCCGCGCTCTACCTCAAGGAGGAGCACGCCTCGGCGGGCACCGACCGGCTCGCCGCCCGCTCCGGCAAACTCGCCCTTCTGGACGAGCTGTTGGACACCCTGCTGTCCGAGGACGGCTCGGCCCTCGTCTTCACGCAGTACGTCGGCATGGCCCGTCTCATCACCGCGCACCTCAAGGCCCGCGCGATCCCCGTGGACCTGCTGCACGGCGGCACACCGGTGGCGGAGCGGGAGCGCATGGTCGACCGCTTCCAGAGCGGCGCCACTCCGGTGCTCGTCCTCTCCCTGAAGGCCGCGGGCACCGGACTGAACCTCACCCGCGCGGGCCATGTCGTCCACTTCGACCGCTGGTGGAACCCGGCCGTCGAGGAGCAGGCCACCGACCGTGCCTACCGCATCGGCCAGACCCAGCCGGTGCAGGTCCACCGCCTCATCACCGAGGGCACCGTGGAGGACCGCATCGCCGAGATGCTCGCCGCCAAGCGGGCCCTCGCCGACGCGATCCTCGGCTCCGGAGAGTCGGCCCTCACCGAACTCTCCGACCGGGAGCTGTCCGACCTGGTGTCCCTGCGGAGGGCGTCATGACGGACGAACGCCCCGCCGACGAGGCCCGCCGCGCACTGCGCGCCGCGCTGAAGCGGGCCACGCCGGACCCGGACGCCGAGCAGCCGCCGGCCCGCCCGCGCCCGGCCGGCCGGCCGCGCCCCGGCGACGCGGCCCGCGCGGCACTGAGGGCCGCCAGGGCGGCTCAGCGCACCGAGCAGGCCGCCGAGCGCGACGCCGAGCAGGCCGCCCAGCCCACCGAGCGGGACGGCACCGGCCCGGCGTTCCCCACGCCCGCGCCGAGCCCCGGCACCGACCCCGTCCCGCAGCCCCGGCCCTCCGCCGGCGCGCCCGCCTCACCTCCGAAGACCCGCCTCTCCGAAGCGACTGCGGCGCGCCCGAAGCCCCCCGCCACGGGCACAACCGCCTCACCCCCGCCGACCCCCGCCGGCACGACCGCCGCCACTCCCCGACCCGCTCCCGCGCCCTCGGCACTCCCGGCCCCCCACTCCATGGCCACCCCCCACCGCGACAGCGACCTGCGCCGCACCTTTCCCGCCCTCGCCCCCACCACCAGCACGCCCGCCTTCGCCACGACCTGGTGGGGCAACGCCTGGGTCAGGGCGCTGGAGGAAGGCGCGCTGGACGCCAAGCGGCTCGCACGCGGCCGCGGTTACGCCGAGCAGGGCCACGTCGACGCGATCACGGTCACCCCCGGGCTGGTGCTGGCGTACGTGCAGGGCAGCCGCCCCCGCCCCTACCGGGTCCAGGTCCGCCTGCGCACGCTCGACGACGCCGACTGGGAGCGGTTCCTGGACACGGCGGCCGAGCGGCCCGCGCACATCGCCGCGCTGCTCGACAAGGAGCTGCCCCCGGCCCTCGCGGAGGGCGGCACCCCGTTGCTGCCCGGCCCGGGAGACCTGGCGCCGCAGTGCAGTTGCCCGGACCGCGGCCACCCCTGCAAGCACGCGGCCGCCCTGTGCTACCAGACCGCACGGCTGCTGGACGCCGACCCGTTCGTGCTGCTCCTGCTGCGCGGCCGGGGCGAACGGGCGCTGCTGGACGCCCTGTCACGGCGCAACGCGGCCCGCGCGGCCCGCGCCGCGCGCGAGCGGCAACCGGACGCGCTGCCCGCGGTCCGCGCGAGCGAGGTGCTCGCGCGACGCGAACGGCCGCCGCTGCCCGACCCGTTGCCCGTCCCCGCACACCCCGAGCAGCCCCCCGCCTACCCGGCGGCCCCCGGCGGCCCGGACCCGCTCGCCCTGGACCAGCTGGCCACCGACGCCGCCGCGCGGGCGCACGCGCTGCTCGCCACCGGGCACGACCCGATCGCCGAACTGACCCTGTGGCAGGACGCGGTGCGCCTGGCCGCGGCCCGGCCGGGCTCGGGCCTGACCGCGGGCAGCCGGACGCTGTACGCGTCGCTCGCCTCCGCGGCCGGACGTACACCCGCCGAACTGGCGCGCGCGGTCGCCGCGTGGCGGCAGGGCGGACCGGACGGGCTCGCCGCGCTGGAGGAGGCCTGGGACCCGCCGGCGGGCCGCTTCGACCGTGCGCGCCCCCTGCTCCTCGCCGCCGACCTGCCCGCCTTCCGCCCCACCCGCAACCGCCTGACCCACCCCGGCGGCCACGTCCAGCTCCGCCTGGGCCGCGACGGCCTGTGGTACGCCTACGAGTCGGAGCCCGGCGCCGACGACTGGTGGCCGCGCGGCACCCCCGACCACGACCCGGTGGGCGCCCTCACCGGCCTCGGCACCCCGTCCGGCCTCTGACCCGGCTCCGGCGTCGCGGGCCTGGCGGTGGCGCCGCCCGGTGTGGTGCACGGCGGCGTGGCCCCGGCCGTCGCGGACGGCGACCTTGGCGACGGCTCCGGTACGGGCGGCGCCTTCGCCGCCATGATCGTGGGGCCGGCCGGAGCGGCCTCGCCGGTCTGGCCCTGACCCGCTCCCGCCCCACCGTCGCCTGACCCGGCCCGCGGCGCCGTCACCCGAGGCGGCCCGTGGCGCCGTCACGGGCCGGGCGGTGACCGACCGGGGTTCGGACCGGCGAGCCGTGGCCCCGCGACACATGAGAGAGTCTGACGAGTGAGCGAGACACCACCGAACACCCTGCAGTACCGCCTCGAAGGGCCGGAAGACGCCCCCGTTCTGATCCTCGGACCGTCACTGGGGACGACCTGGCACATGTGGGACCGCCAGGTTCCGGAACTGGCCCAGCAATGGCGCGTCTTCCGGTTCGACCTCCCGGGCCACGGCGGAGCGCCCGCGTACCCCGCGGGCTCGGTCGCGGACCTGACCGCACGGCTGCTGGCCACGCTCGACGGGCTCGGCGTACAGCGGTTCGGCTTCGCGGGCTGCGCGCTGAGCGGTGCCGTCGGCATCGAGCTGGCACTGCGTCACCCCGAGCGCCTCGCCTCGCTGGCGCTGATCGCGGCCTCGCCGCGGTTCGGCACGGCCGACGAGTTCCGCCAGCGCGGGGTGATCGTCCGCACGAACGGGCTCGACCCGATCGCACGCACCTCGCCCGAGCGCTGGTTCACCGCCGGATTCGCCGCCGCGCAGCCCGCCATCACCGACTGGGCGGTGCAGATGGTCCGCACCACCGACCCCGGCTGCTACATCGCGGCCTGCGAGGCGCTCGCCGCCTTCGACGTACGCCCCGAGCTGACCCGGGTCGGCGTGCCGACGCTGGTCCTGGTCGGTTCCGAGGACCAGGTCACCGGTCCCGCCGAGGCACGCACCCTGGTCGCCGGGATCCCGGACGCCCGGCTGGCCGTCGTACCGGGCGCCTCGCATCTGGTGCCGGTGGAGCAGCCCGCTGCCGTCACCGACCTGCTGCTGCGGCACTTCTCCACGGCCTGGCAGCCCGCCCAGGACTCCGGCACCGGCCAGTTCCCGATGCCGCTCGCCCCGGCCCAGCCGTTCCTGGTGCCGGCGCAGTCCGCGCCGATCGCCGAGCTCGCCCCGCCCCCGGCCCGGCCCGAGGCGGGCGGCCGGGCCGACGCCTACGAGACCGGGCTCAAGGTGCGCCGCGAGGTGCTCGGCGACGCGCACGTGGACGCGACCCTGGCCCAGGCCGACGACTTCGCGGCCGACTTCCAGGACCTCCTCACCCGGTACACCTGGGGCGAGATCTGGGACCGGCCCGGCCTGGACCGCCGGGCCCGCAGCTGCGTCACGCTCACCGCGCTGGTCGCGGGCGGGCACCTGGACGAGCTCGCCGTGCACACCCGCGCCGCCCTTCGCAACGGCCTCACCCCGGCCGAGATCAAGGAAGTGCTGATGCAGGCGGCCGTGTACTGCGGGATGCCCGCGGCGGGCAGCGCGTTCCGGGTCGCGCAGCAGGTCATCCGGGAGGAGACCACCCTCCAGGACTGAGGCTCCCGGGCGGGCACGAGGGCGGTGGGCGCGGTCCGGACCCGCGCGGCAGGATGGTGGTCATGAAGCTCACCAAGATGTCGCACGCCTGTGTCCGCCTGGAGAAGGACGGCCGCACCCTCGTCCTGGACCCGGGCATGTTCACCGAGCGGGACGCCGCGCTCGGCGCGGACGCGATCCTGGTCACCCACGAGCACCCCGACCACTTCGACGAGGGCCGCCTGCGCGCCGCCCTCGAGGCGAACCCGGCCGCCGCCGTCTGGACCCTGAAGTCCGTCGCGGACCAGCTCTCGGCGGCGTTCCCGGGCCGGGTGCACACCGTCGGGCACGGCGACACGTTCACCGCCGCCGGCTTCGAGGTCGAGGTGCACGGCGAACTGCACGCGGTGATCCACCCGGACATCCCGCGCATCACCAACGTCGGCTATCTGATCGACGGCGGCCGGGTCTTCCACCCGGGCGACGCCCTCACCGTCCCCGAACGGTCCGTGCGGACGCTGATGCTCCCGGTGATGGCGCCCTGGAACAAGATCTCCGAGGTGATCGACTACGTCCGCGAGGTGCGTCCGCAGCGTGCCTACGACATCCACGACGCCCTGCTCACCGACCTGGCGCGGCCCATCTACGACCGCCAGATCGGCGCCCTCGGCGGCGCGGAGCACCTGCGGCTGACCCCGGGCCACTCCGCCGAGGTGTGACCGTCGGGGACGGGCGTTGTCAGACCCTCCGGGTAGGTTGTGAGGCATGCGCATCGCGACCTGGAACGTGAACTCGATCACCGCCCGCCTGCCGAGGCTGCTGGCCTGGCTGGAGAGCAGTGGCACCGACGTGCTGTGCCTCCAGGAGGCCAAGGTCTCCGAGGACCTGTTCCCGTCGGACCAGCTGCGCGAGCTGGGCTACGAGTCGGCGGTCCACGCCACCGGCCGGTGGAACGGGGTGGCGGTGCTCTCCCGTGTGGGTCTGGAGGACGTGGTCAAGGGCCTGCCCGGCGACCCCGGCTACGACGGCGTGGTCGAGCCCCGTGCGGTCTCCGCGACCTGCGGCCCGGTCCGCGTCTGGTCGGTCTACGTGCCGAACGGCCGCGAGGTGGACCACCCGCACTACGCGTACAAGCTCCAGTGGTTCGAGGCCCTCAGAGCGGCCGTCGCCGGGGACGCGACCGGCAGCCGTCCCTTCGCGATCCTCGGCGACTACAACGTCGCGCCGACCGACGACGACGTCTTCGACGTGGCGGTCTTCGAGGGCGCGACCCATGTCACCCCCGCCGAGCGGGCCGCGCTGGCCTCGCTGCGGGAGGCCGGGCTGAACGACGTGGTCCCGCGCCCCCTGAAGTACGACCGCTCGTACACCTACTGGGACTACCGCCAGCTCTGCTTCCCCAAGAACCGCGGCATGCGGATCGACCTGGTCTACGGCAACGAGCCGTTCGCCAAGGCCGTCACCGACGCCTATGTGGACCGTGAGGAGCGCAAGGGCAAGGGCGCCTCGGACCACGCGCCGGTGGTCGTGGACCTGGACGTCCAGTAGGACCCCGGGCGGGGCGCGCGGTGGCCCGCCGGCCGATGGAGCCTCACGCCCGCGAGCCTGGAGGACCCCGGACCCCGGACCCCGGACCCGCGGGCGCGGGCGTCACAGCTTCCCCAGGTCCACCGAGGTTCCGAGCGCGGCCATGCCCGCGTCGCCGGGGTGCAGATGGTCCCCGCTGTCGTAGGCGGGCAGCATCCGGGACGGGTCGGCGGGGTCGCGGAGCGCGGCGTCGAAGTCGCTCACGCCGTCGAACACGCCGCTCGCCCCGGCGCGGCGGATCCAGGTGTTCAGCTCGGTCCGCTCCGCCTGGACGGCCGGTGTGCAGTAGGCGTTGCCCGCGCAGGGCAGGAGCGTCGCCGCGAGCACCCGCAGTCCGTGCTCGTGGGCGCGGTCGGCGATCTCGCTCAGGGCCGTGGCGACCTGGTCGGCGCCGATGCCGGAGATCAGGTCGTTGATGCCCTCGAAGACGAAGAGGGTGCGCACCGAGGTCTGGGCGAACACGTCCCGGTCGAGCCGGTTGAGGGCGCTGACCCCCCAGGTGGCCGTCTCGGTGCCGTCGCCGGGGTAGCGGTCCTGGGTGACGCGGTTGCCCGAGACTCCCTGGTTGAGCACCCCGTAGCGGGGGAGGACGATCTGCGTGCCGAGCCGGTCGGAGAGCACGTCGGGCCAGCGCCGGTTGGTGTCGGTGGTGGAGCGTCCGCCGTCGGTGATCGAGTCGCCGAGCGTCACCACGGAGCCCGGCCCGCCGGTGACGTCGACGCCGGTCAGCAGCGGCCAGTTGGTGATCGTCGTGGTGTACGCGGCGCCGGACACGTCGGCCGTGTGGTCGCCGGGCTCGCTGACGTACGACCGCTGCACCGCGAGGGTGTGCACGGGCAGGGCGCTCACCGTGCCTGTCAGCCGGAAGCTGACGAGCAGATTCGTGTCCTCGGGCACCTCGAAGCCGAGCGGGTCGCTGTAGACCTGGGCGCCCGCCGCCAGCGAGACGCCCGCCGAACCGTCGAAACTGAGCGGGAGCGGCGTGGTGAGGGCGTTCGCGCCCTGCTCCTGCACGGCCACGGACGCGGCGCCGATGGCCACCGGGCCCGACGCGAAGGTGTTGTCGAAGCGCAGCCGCACCCGTGGGCCGCCCGCCGAGGTGTGCACCACCAGCCGCAGCGTGCGGTCGGTCCACGGCCCCACGGCCGGGTGCCCCGAGGTGGCCACTGCCCAGGTACCGGTCCAGCCGGTCGTCGCGGGGCGCACCGACAGAGCGAGAACATGCAGATCGCGGGCCTGCGGCAGACGCACCGCGGTGACCTCACGGATGCCGTCGAGCGGTACCGTCACGACATACAGCCGTGACTTCTCGGCGAGTTGACCGCCGGGTGTGTTGACGTGCGGCAGCGCGACTGCCTTGGTGGGCAGGGGGCCGGTGCGCCAGTCGGGGGCGGTGAGGCGGTAGAGGCCGGTGGTGCCGTCGGCGTACTCGACGGTGCCGGTGCCGCTGGTGTCGGCGCCTGTGCCCGCGACGAGGAAGGCGAGCGCGTCGCCGTGACCGGTGACGCGCACCGACTGTCCGGCGGCCCGTACGTTGTCCGGCCGGCCGGGCGCGCCGCGTGACCAGGTCAGCCGGGCGCCCTGCACCGTCAGGGCGCGGCCCGGCGTCCAGCCCGCGGCGGCGAGGTCCTGGGCGGACAGCGAACCGCCCGCGCCGTCGAAGTCGGCCGCGGCGGGCCGGGCGTCGTCGCTGACGGCGGTGTTGTCGAACAGCCGCTGCAGCGGCTTCGGCAGTGGTGCCACGGTCGCCGTCGCGCTCGGCGCGTTGGGCGAGACCGCCGACGCGAGCATGACGAACACGGCGGCAACGATGATCCGGCGTCCCCGGTGTACCAACCGATCCTCCAGGTCACTGGTGGGACGAATCGGCCGCTGTGCACTGGAGCGGCGCAGGTTGAAGCTAGGAAGACGGTACGACCTCGTCAATTCCCGACGGCACGGGCCTCGGAAAATCACCCGGAAGGACTGTGCCGCGCGCCTGTGGTGCGCACGCCGGTGCGAATGTCAGTCTGGACGTATGAACATCCCGTTCCTCGGCCACCTGCGGAAGAAGCGCGGCCCGGCACGCGGTGTCGCGGTGCACACGGCCGACGGCGCCGCACCGGACCCCGAGGGGATCGGCGCGCTGCTGTCCGAGTGCGAGCTGTTGCGCTCCCACGCGGAGCGGGCGGGGGTGCGACTCGATGACACGGCTGCCTCGTTGGAGGAGCTGGACCAGTTGCTGCCCCGCTGGCGCGACGACGAGGAGACGCTGTCCTGGCTCGGCAACGACGCGGGTCTGTATCTGGGCACGGTGATCGTGCGGACCGTGCCCGGCGCGGCATGGGATCTGTGGCCGAGCGGACAGCCGGTCGTACGGCTGGCCTCCGGACGGGAGTTCGACGTCGTGACGGCAGGACACGAATGGGCGGCCAGTGGGGTGCCCGAACTGTCCCAGCTCTATGGGGAGGTCGCAGAAGCCTGAGCCGGTAATACGGCTAATGCCCGAAAAGTGCGTGTCGTTGGTCAACCCCCTTTCCGGATGGATAGTTTGCGGCAGCCACGACACGGCGATGAGTGAGTGGGGCTGGGAATGGCCGTCGATCCATTGATCGAGCTGCGTGAAGTGAACAAGTACTTCGGGGATCTGCATGTCCTTCAGGACATCGACCTCACGGTCGGCAAGGGGGAGGTGGTCGTGGTCATCGGCCCCTCCGGGTCGGGCAAGTCCACGCTGTGCAGGGCGATCAACCGGCTGGAGCCGATCCAGTCCGGCACCATCAGGCTCGACGGCGAGCCGCTGCCCGCGGAGGGCAAGGCGCTCGCGGCCCTGCGGGCCGACGTCGGCATGGTCTTCCAGTCCTTCAACCTGTTCGCGCACAAGACGGTCCTGCAGAACGTGTCGCTCGGTCAGACCAAGGTCAGAAAGCGCAAGAAGGAGGACGCCGACAAGCGTTCGCGCGAACTGCTCGACCGGGTCGGTGTCGCCGACCAGGCCGACAAGTACCCCGCCCAGCTCTCGGGCGGCCAGCAGCAGCGCGTGGCCATCGCCCGCGCCCTCGCCATGGATCCCAAGGCCCTGCTGTTCGACGAGCCCACCTCCGCGCTCGACCCGGAGATGATCAATGAGGTTCTGGAAGTCATGCAGCAACTGGCCCGTGACGGTATGACGATGGTCGTGGTCACGCACGAGATGGGCTTCGCCCGTTCCGCCGCCAACCGCGTGGTGTTCATGGCGGATGGCCGCATCGTGGAGGACCGCAGCCCCGACGACTTCTTCGGCGACCCGCACAGCGAGCGGGCCAAGGACTTCCTGTCGAAGATCCTCCACCACTGACCGGCCGGTGCGGGCCGTGCTCCCCAGCACAGCTGTGCGTGCCGCCGGAGCCGGGGTGACCCCCACCGGACGACGCGCCGCGCGGGGCCTCGACTACGATTTGACCTTCGTCCCTCCGGTGAAGGCGGTCGCGGTCGTCGCCGCCGGACCAGGGACGCTGCTGCCGGGTGGGGATCCCCCCACGGCCCCTCGACCGTAGGGGGCAGCAGCCGCGGAGAGCCAGACCCGCCCGGCGGCAGCCGGAGATCACTGCTCGCGCAGCGGGACCGTCACATAGGACGGGTCGTTCGCCGGCGAGGAGAAGGTCAGCTGCGCGCCGGTCGGGTTGTGCTCGATGTAGAGCGGGTCGACCGTGTCGACGACCAGGGCCAGCCGATGCCCTGCCGGGACGTCATAGGCCGTGGAGAACACCTCCAGGTCGAGACCGAACGGCTCCCCGGGGGTGCGCCCGTGGAAGGTGTACGGTGCGTGGCCGACCAGCTTGCCGAGGCCGAGCGGGCCCACGTCGTACAGGTACGCGACGAGGGTTCCGCTCTCCTCGGTCGCGGTCACGGTGGTGTGCAGCCGGGCGGTGCCGCGGATGTGCTGGGCCGTCGGGTACTTCTCCGACTGCCAGACGGCGGCCCACAGACGGGGGATGAGCGGGATCGACGCCATCGGCGGGAGCTTCGCCACCTGGTCGAGGAAGCTGGACAGCAGGACGATGCCGCCGCTCGCGCCCGAGTCGATGTTCGTGTGGATCGTCTTCGTGCCGGAGAGGGCGATCTTGCGGTCCGTGGCGGCGACCGACTTCCAGTCCGGATAGCCCTCGTAGCCGCCGCCCGTACGGGACTTGAGCCGCACCGGCTGCTCACGGTCGACGCCGTTGTCGGCGCCCTTGAGGTGATGGTCGAACCAGCGGCCGGTGTCGGTCCACACGTCGTTGGGCAGCCCGAACAGGCCGGTGATCTCGGCCGTGCCGTGGTCGCCGGGACGCAGCTGGAGCCGCTTCGGCCCGGTCAGCTTCTCGTAGAAGTCCGCGTACTGGCCGGGCGGGAAGACGGTGTCGCCCCAGGCGTTGGCGAGCATCACGGCGGTGCCGTTGGTGTTGAGGCGGTCGACGTAGGTCTTGGGGGAGCGCACCTTGCCCCAGGCGATCAGGTCGGACTCGTGCTGGAGGTCGGAGGCGTAGAAGTCGTCGAAGACCCCTCTGGCCTCGGGGCTCAGGCGGCCGGTGAGGGCGCCGGCGACGTCCAGCAGCCTGGCCGCCTGGACGTGCTGGGTGCGGCCGCCGTAGATGGAGTCGATCAGGTCGGCCCAGCCGCTGAGCGCGGCGACCGCCTTGACGCGCGGGTCGTGCGCGGCCGTCAGCAGGCTGATCCCGGCGCCGTAGGAGACGCCGGCCATGCCGATGTGACCGGGGTCGGCGGGGGTGTGGGCGAGCGCCCAGTCGATGACCCGGGAGGCGTCGGCCACGTCCGGCGGCCCGGCGACCTCTATCGAGCCGCCCGACTGCCAGAAGCCGCGCACGTTGTAGGTGACGACGACATAGCCGGAGTCGGCGAGCTTCTGGGCCGGGGCGAGGTACTCGACCTGGGGCAGGCCCCAGCTCGTGGGCAGCACGACGAGCGGGTGGCGGCGGCCGCCGTCGGCGCCCCGGGGCGTGACGACGTTCGCCTTGAGCACCGTCCCGCCCTGCCCGGCGATGTCGACGAACCGGACGCTGTCCGGGGCCGCCTGGGCGGCAGGGGCGAGGCCGAGGGCGCTGCCCGCGATCAGGGTCGCGGAGACTGCGCCCACGGCGGTGGCGCGCAGTGCCTTGCGGTGGGATCGCACGGGACACTCCTCACTCGACGCGCGTCAGTGGCAAAGTGACCCGACGGTAACCGCGACTCCTTACCGGAGGTAACCCATCGGTAAGTTACGTACGAGTAACGATGATGGTCGGCACACTCCGATCCGGCCTGAGGCGTCAAGAAGTCCGGCGCACGGCCCGATCCGGCCGAAGGCGTCACGAGGCCCGGTGCGAGGTGCGCGAGGCCTGGGCCGGCAGCGGCGCCTGCGCCGCGCGCGTCACGTCCGCCACCAGCTCCACCACATCGGCCCCGTACGCCTGCGAGTTGATCACCTTCAGCAGCAGCACGAAGGACCCCACCCCGTACTTGCGGGTCAACCGCTCATGGTTGCGGGCGAGATAGCGGGTCGCCGCCTGATTGGTGATCGCCCGCTGGCCGCAGAAGAGGAACACCGGCCGCGCCTCCGGGTTCTGACTGTCCGTCAATCTCGCCAGCAGCACGTACTCGGTACGGCCCGGCTCCAGCCGGTAGCGCTCGGAGCCGACCTGGAATGCGCTGCGGTCCGGCCCCGGTTCCGCGTCCACATTGATCCGTATCCCCGGCAGCATGGCCGACATGTGCGCGGTCATCCGCCGATTGGAAGCGGGCCCGCCGACGCAGAACTCGGTGCGCTCGCCGAAACCGGGCTGTGCCGTGTCCTGGGTGACGAGCTGCGCGTTCGCCCCGCAGCCCTTGATCAGTGCGGACAGCTCCAACAGGGCGAACACGTCGAAGCGGTGGACGGCCGGTTCGGCCGCCGCCGGGTCGCGGTTGACGACGAGCACGGCTTCCGCGTTCTCCGGCAGCCCGAGGAACCGCTGCTTGCGGCGCAGCCTGCGCCGCCACAGGTAGGTACGGGCGAGCCACCCCAGCGCGGCGCTGATACCGGCCGCCACGACCCCTAGAACAATGTTGCGGACGTCGTCATTCATGGGCGCGCATGCTACTTGCCCGCCGTGACCATGATGAGACTAGGCTGCTCGAACGGTCCCGACTGGAGGTGCGCATGCGTCACCCTGTCCCTGCCGCACGGAAGATGACGATTCTGGCGGTCTCGGCCGCCGTGGTGACGGTGGGGGCCGCGGCGCCACCCGCCGCACCGCCCACGCCCGTCGAGAAGGTCCCCGTCGCCTCCGGATACGGCGGCGCCGTCGCCAGTGTCGACGCGGACGCCTCCGCCGCGGGCATCGAGGTGCTGCGCAAGGGCGGCAACGCCGTCGACGCGGCCGTCGCCACCGCGGCCGCCCTCGGCGTCACCGAGCCCTACTCCGCGGGCATCGGCGGAGGCGGCTACCTCGTCTACTACGACGCCGCCTCCCGGACCGTACACACCGTCGACGGCCGGGAGACCGCGCCGCTGAGCGCCGGAGCCGACCTCTTCCTGGAGAACGGCAGACCCATCCCCTTCGCCGAAGCCGTCAGCAGCGGCCTCGGCGTCGGCGTCCCCGGCACCCCGGCCACCTGGCGGACCGCACTGGAGCGCTGGGGCAGCAGACCACTGGCCCCCCTGCTGAAGCCCGCCGAGCGCCTGGCCCGCGACGGCTTCACGGTGGACGCCACCTTCCGCGCGCAGACCGCCGCCAACGAGACCCGCTTCCGCGCCTTCCCCGACACCGTCGAGCTGTTCCTGCCCGGGGGGCGACTCCCCGTCGTCGGCTCCACCTTCAAGAACCCCGACCTGGCCCGCACCTACGCCGAACTCGGCAGCAAGGGCGTCGCCACCCTCTACCGCGGCGGCCTGGGCCGGGACGTCCTCGACACGGTCAACCACCCGCCCGTCGACCCGGCCTCGGGCTGGAACGCCCGGCCCGGCAGACTGACCGCCGACGACCTCGGGACCTACCGCGCCAAACTCCAGGCCCCGACCCGGACTTCGTACCGCGGCCTCGGCGTCTACTCCATCGCGCCCTCGTCCTCCGGCGGCACCACCGTCGGCGAGGCCCTCAACATCCTGGAGAACACCGACCTCTCGACGGCGAGCGAGGCCCGGTATCTCCACCGCTTCATCGAGGCCGGCCGCATCGCCTTCGCCGACCGCGGGCGCTGGGTGGGCGACCCCGCCTTCGAGGACGTACCGGCGAAGGAACTGCTCTCGCAGCGCTACGCCGACTCCCGCGCCTGCCTGATCGCGGACGACGCCGTCCTCACCAGCCCGCTCGCCCCCGGCGACCCGCGCGACCCGGCCGACTGCGCCGCGACGGGCACCGCGGCCCCGACGACGTACGAGGGGGAGAACACCACCCACCTCACCGTCGCCGACAAGTGGGGCAACGTCGTCGCCTACACCCTCACCATCGAGCAGACCGGCGGCAGCGGCATCACCGTCCCCGGCCGCGGTTTCCTGCTCAACAACGAGCTGACCGACTTCTCCTTCGCGCCCGCCAACCCGGCCGTGCACGACCCGAACCTGCCCGGACCGGGCAAGCGGCCGCGCTCCTCCATCTCCCCGACCATCGTGCTCGACGCGCACGACCGCCCTGTCGTGGCGCTCGGTTCGCCCGGCGGCGCGACCATCATCACCACCGTGCTCCAGACCCTGACCGGCTTCCTCGACCGCGGCCTGCCGCTCGTCGACGCCATCGCCGCGCCCCGCGCCAGCCAGCGCAACCAGACCACCACCGAACTCGAACCCGGGCTCTACGACAGCCCGTTGCGGGCACAGCTGGAGGCCATCGGGCACGGTTTCCGGCTCAACCCGGAGATCGGCGCCGCGACCGCGGTGCAGCGGCTGCCGGGCGGGAAGTGGCTCGCGGCGGCGGAGAAGGTGCGCAGGGGCGGCGGATCGGCGATGGTCGTCCACCCGACGCCCTGAAGCCCGACGTCCTGGAGCCGGCCCGACGCCCTGAAGCCCGGTCCTGGAGCCGGCCGGAGCCCTGAGGCCGGCCAGGCGTGGGGCGCGCGCCCGGCATTGCGGTGCCCGGCCCGCTCGGATCCACCTCGGGTGGTGCTACGCGTCGCCCGAGGTGTCCTGAACCCCGCTCTCCGTACGGAAGTCCAGACGTCCGTCCGTCACGTCCACCGTCACCCGGTCGCCCTCGGCGACCTTGCCGTCCAGCAGCAGCCGGGACATCCGGTTGTCGACCTCGCGCTGGATGGTGCGACGCAGCGGGCGGGCGCCGTACTCCGGCTGGAAGCCGTGGTCGGACAGCCAGTCGATCGCGGCGCCGGTGAACTCGACCGCGATGCCCTGCGCGTGCACCAGACGCCGGGTCCGCTCCAGCAGCAGGTTGGTGATCCGGTGCAACTGCTCGGGGGTGAGCCGGCGGAAGACGACGATCTCGTCGATGCGGTTCAGGAACTCCGGCCGGAAGTGGTCGCGCAGCGGGCGCAGGACGCGGTCGCGGCGTGCCTCCTCGTCGCCCTCGCCGTGCCCCGGCCCGAAGCCGATCCCGCCGCCGCCCCGGGTGACGGCCTCCGAGCCGAGGTTGCTGGTCATCACGATCACAGTGTTGGTGAAGTCGACCGTGCGGCCCTGGGAGTCGGTGAGCCGGCCGTCGTCCAGCACCTGGAGCAGGATGTTGAACACGTCCGGGTGCGCCTTCTCCACCTCGTCCAGGAGCAGCAGCGAATACGGGTGGCGGCGGACGACCTCGGTGAGCTGCCCGGCCTCCTCGTGGCCGACGTATCCGGGCGGGGCGCCCACCAGCCGGGAGACGGTGTGCCGCTCCTGGTACTCGCTCATGTCCAGCCGCACCATGCGGTCCTCGCTGCCGAACAGCGCCTCCGCCAGCGCCCGGGCCAGCTCCGTCTTGCCCACGCCGGTCGGGCCGAGGAAGAGGAAACTGCCGATCGGCCGGTCCGGGCTCCCCAGGCCCGCCCGCGAGCGCAGCACCGCGTCGGCGACGACCCGGACGGCCTCCTCCTGGCCGATCACCCGCTGGCGCAGATGCTCCTCCAGCCCGAGCAGCCGGTCCTTCTCCTCCTCGGTCAGCCTGCTGACCGGAATGCCCGTCTGGCGGGACACCACCTCGGCGATGGCCTCCGCGGTGACCTCCAGATGCTGACCCTCCTCGACCGTGCCGTCCCCGGCCGCCTCGGCGATCCGCCGCTTCAGTTCGGCGATCCGGTCGCGCAGCCGCATCGCCTCCTCGTAACTCTCGCCGGCGACAGCCTGGTCCTTGTCCCGGGTCAGCTGCTCGGCCTCGCGTTCCATCGCGCGTACGTCCGTGCCCTTGGTGCGGGCGCGCAGCCGGACCCGGGCGCCCGCCTGGTCGATCAGGTCGATCGCCTTGTCGGGCAGCCGGCGGTCGGTGAGATAGCGGTCGGACAGCTCTACCGCCGCGTCCAGCGCCTCGTCGGTGTAGCGGACCTGGTGATGGGCCTCGTAGCGGTCGCGCAGGCCGCGCAGGATCTCCAGCGCGTCCTCCGGGGTCGGCTCGGGCACCAGGATCGGCTGGAAGCGGCGGGCCAGGGCCGCGTCCTTCTCGATCCGGCGGAACTCCTCCAGCGTGGTCGCGCCGACGACATGCAGTTCGCCGCGGGCCAGCGCGGGCTTGAGGATGTTGCCCGCGTCCATCGAGCCGCCCTCGCCGCCACCGCCCGCGCCCACCACCGTGTGCAGCTCGTCGATGAAGACGATGAGTTCGCCGGAGTGGGTGCTGATCTCCTCGACGATGGAGTTCAGGCGCTCCTCGAAGTCGCCCCGGTAGCGGGTGCCGGCCACCACGCCGGTCAGGTCGAGGGCCACCACCCGGCGGCCGACCAGGATGTCCGGCACGTCCCCGTCCACGATCCGCTGCGCCAGGCCCTCCACGATGGCGGTCTTGCCGACGCCCGCGTCGCCGATCAGCACGGGGTTGTTCTTCCCCCGCCGCGACAGCACCTCGACGGTCTGCTCGATCTCCGTGTCCCGGCCGATCACCGGGTCGATCCGGCCCTGGCGCGCCTGGTCGGTCAGGTCCCGGCCGTACTTGTCGAGCGTCGGCGTCGAGGTGCCCGGCCGCCGCTCGGCCCGCGGCGGTGCCAGCTCAGGGGCCTCGGGCGGTGCGCCGCCGGGGTTGAAGTGCGCCTGGTTGAGTATGTGCCCGGCGGCGGAGTCGGGGTTCGCGGCGAGAGCGCTGAGCACATGTTCCGGGCCGATGTGCCCGGCGCCGCGCGAGCGGGCCAGCTCGTGCGCGTCGAGCAGGGCGCGCTTGGCGGCCGGGGTGAGCGACAGCGAGGTGGGCGGCGGGGCCTCGGCCGGCTGGTGCACGACCGGGCCGGACCGCTCGTCGATCTCCGTCGCGAGGGAGTCGGGGTCCGTGCCGGACCGGCTGATCAGGGTCCGGGTGGGCTCGGTGGCCAGCGCGGCGCGCAGCAGGTGCTGGGTGTCCAGGTCGCGGCTGCCGTGCTCGGCGGCGTACTGGGCGGCACCGCGCACCAGTTCCCTGGCCGGCTGGTTGAGCAGCTGGCCGATGTTGATCTGCCGGGGACCGGGTCGGGGTCCGCCGAAGAAGCGGGCGAGGAACTCTCCGAAGGCGTCGTAGCCTTCCGGACCGCTGAAACCGCTGGTCATGGCGTTCCCATCCGGCTTCCCTGCGCGGGCAGGGCCGCCCTCGCTGATCGACATGCCGGAGTCGGGTAACCCGGCCGGAAGCCGGTTACACCTGGCCGCGTTCGTAGAACACCTTCGCACGAACAGGGGCCGGGGGCACCTCCAGAGGGCCCCCGGCGGGGGGAGCGTTCGCCGCGGGACGCGGTGTCCCGCCGGGTGTACGCGGCCGGGGCCGAGGGGCCCGCCGGGCACGAGGCCGGGCCCGGGGTTCCGGACCGGTGCGGGCCGCATGGGGCCGGGGGTTGTGGACCGGTGCGGGCGGCCGGGGCCGGGGGTGGTGGACCGGTGCCGGTACTCAAGGTCAAGGCCCGGGGTTCTGGACGGGTCCACAACCCCGGGGCCGGTGGGCTCCCTGCCGCTCAGCCGGACGTCGAGCCCTCGCCCGTCCGAAGGGCCGGGCCCCGCGCCGCCGCTCCGTCCGGCCGGGCCGTCAGGACGCGTGGCCCGTCGGCCGTGATCGCCACCGTGTGTTCGGCGTGGGCCGCGCGGGAGCCGTCGTTGGTCTTCAGGGTCCAGCCGTCACCCGCCGCGTGGTAGTCGTCGCGGCCGCCCGCGACCAGCATCGGCTCGATGGCGAGGACCATGCCGGCCCGCAGCCGCAGGCCGCGGCCGGGGCGGCCCTCGTTCGGGACCGCCGGGTCCTCGTGCATACGGCGGCCGATGCCGTGTCCGCCGAAGCCGTCCGGAACGCCGTATCCGGCGGCGCGGCAGACGGAGCCGATGGCGTGGGCGATGTCGCCGATGCGGTTGCCGGGGACCGCGGCGTCGATACCGGCCGCGAGGGCGCGCTCGGCGGTCTCGATCAGACGCAGGTCCGCCGGACGGGGCCGGCCCACGGTGAAGCTGAGGGCCGAGTCGCCGACCCAGCCGTTCAGTTCGGCGCCGCAGTCGATGGAGACGAGGTCGCCGTCGCGCAGACGGTAGGCGGTCGGGATGCCGTGCACGATCGCGTCGTTCACCGAGGCGCAGATCACCGCGGGGAAAGGGGTGGGCGCGAAGGAGGGGCGGTAGCCGAGGAAGGGGGAGGACGCGCCCGCCTCGCGCAGTACGCCGCGGGCCACCTCGTCCAGTTCCAGCAGGGAGACGCCCACGTCGGCGGCCTCACGCACGGCCGTGAGAGCACGGCCGACGACCTGTCCCGCCTCGTACATCGCTTCGATCGACGCTTCCGTCTTCAGTTCCACCATGCCAATTACTATACCGGTATAAGAATGGGGATCGGTAGTAGACTGGCGTCATGGTGCGCACCCCGCTGACTCCCGAAGAGCGTGAACGTGGCGAGCGGCTCGGTCGGCTGCTGCGCGAGGCCCGTGGCGGCCGCAGCATGGCCGCGGTCGCCGCGGACGCCGGCCTCTCCGCCGAGACGCTCCGCAAGATCGAGACCGGCCGGGCCCCGACCCCGGCCTTCTTCACCGTGGCCGCGCTGGCGCGGACGCTCGGCCTGTCGATGGACGAGCTCGTCGCGCATTGTGAACTTTTGCCTGTCTGAGGTCACAGCAGGTCGGAGCGCGAACGGCGGCGTCCGCGCCATGCCGGAAAACTCCCCGTAGCCGGGTGGTAACACGGCTGGTGTTCGCTAACGAAACGGAATGCTCCGGTCTTGCGGGGGTCGTGCGATGTCAGTAGATCAACTCCCCACTCAGATAAGGGAGTTCGCAAACTACCTGGACGGCCTGCTGGCCCGCCTGGACGAAAGCGGCGGCTGGTGCGCGGTCTTCTGGCAGCGCGACCCCGATGGCATGCAAGCCTGCCTCGACGGGCGCGAGCTTCCGCCCTGGGACGTCCTGGAGGCCCTGCTCCAGGACTACACCGCGGAGTACGGCCCCGACGCCGCGGCCGAGGAACTGGACCGGGCCCGCCCTCTGCACACGGCCGCGCTCACGGCCCACGACCTGCGCCCCGGTGGCCGTGAGGCCCTCGGTGACCGGCTGGACGTGATGCTCCGCGAGCAGAAGTACGCCGCCGAACGCCTGACCGGCCTCACCGCCGCTCTGGCCTCGGCCGTATCCGCCGCCGAGGCCGAGGCCCTGCGCATCGACCTCGCCTGGGCCCGCGACGACCACGACCGCGCGAGCGCCCGGTGCGTGGAGCTGCGCCGCAGGATGGGGGACCTGGACCGCTTCGCGGGGCCCGAGGGGCGGGTCGTGCGGCCCGGCGACAGGGTGCCGCCCCAGGCGGGCGTCAACGGCCGCGCCCTGCCCGGCAGGGGAGCGGCGGGGCCCGGCCCGAGGGGCGTCGGCGCGCCCGCGGCGCTGCCCGCTCCGGCGGGCGGCGGGTCCGCAGCCCCAGCGGCCGTGGCACGGTGGCGCCCCGACCCGGCGGCGGCACGGGCGGCCCGGGGCGAGCGGGGACCCGCCGGGCACCCCCACCAGGACCCCTCCGCCGCTTCAACGCGGCACCCCTACGGTGACCCTCGCCCGACCCCCGCCGGCGACCCCGGCGGCGCCTACGGGCATCCGTACCCGGACCCCGCAGCCGAGCCGTCGCCCTCGCCCTACGGCGAACTTCACGCGACCCCCGCAGAGCCCGCCACCGAGCCCTCGCCCCACGTCCCTGACCCCGCCCCCGACGCCCCCAACCCCAAGCAGCGCAAACGCCGCCGGGGCAGTGCCCGCTTCGCCGGGATGGCCGACGAGGAGGAGGCGGCGCCCCTCCCCGTACCGGACGCGGCGATGCCGGACCTGTCCGCCGCGCCGAGCGGGGGCGGCCGTACGCCGCGCGGGGCGCGGTTCGCCGGGGCCGCCGAGGAGCCTGAGCGGATCACGGAGCGGCCCGCCGACGCCGAGGACCTGACCGCCGTCGTCGAGGCCGTCCGCGCGCTGCTGCGTCTGCGCGGCGAGGGGCGCAGCGGGGAGGCGCACGCCCTGCTCGTGGAGGCGGCCTACTGGCCCGCCGTCCGCTTCCCCCTGATCGCCGCCGAGCTGGAGCGGGCCGGGCTCGGCGCGGACTGGGCGTCGCTGCTCTGGGAGGCCGCCTCGCTGCCGCCCGAGCTGCTGGTCGCCGCCTCGGACGCCCTGGTCGTGGCGGGCCGGGACAGCGACGGGCATCAGATCCTGCGGCAGGGTGTCGTACGGCCGGCACACGAGGTCGTGCAGGCGGTCGTGGCCATGGCGGCCGAGGGGCGGCGCCGCGAGGTGCGCGCGCTGCTCGACGCCTACGTCCGGGTGCGCACCCCCGAGGAGGCCGCCCGCAGTGCCTCCGTCGATCCCCAGGCCCTGGTGCCGTTGCTGCTGGAGGCCGCCCAGGGCGTGTCCGACGAGCGGTACTGGGACCTGCTGCACGCCTTGCGGGTCACGGGCTTCGCGGTCTGACCGGGGGCGGGCGTCGCGCGCGGCTTCATCCGCCGCCCCGCCCCCCGGCTCACCCACGGGAGTGGCAATCGCCCCGGACCCCGCGGGTTGGCGACAATGGTCTTGGCAAGGTTCTCGGGTAGGCATACGTTCATCCCTCTACGTCCCTGTTCTACGGGCGTAGAGGCGCTGACGTCCCGTCGAAGGAGCAGCTCATGGCGAACGTCGTCCGTGCCGCTCTGGTCCAGGCCACCTGGACCGGCGACACCGAGTCCATGGTGGCGAAACACGAGGAGCACGCCCGCGAGGCGGCTCGCCGGGGAGCCAAGATCATCGGCTTCCAGGAGGTCTTCAACAGCCCTTACTTCTGCCAGGTCCAGGAACCCGAGCACTACCGGTGGGCCGAGCCGGTCCCGGACGGCCCCACCGTGCGCCGGATGCGGGAGCTGGCCCGCGAGACCGGGATGGTCGTCGTCGTGCCGGTGTTCGAGGTCGAGCAGTCGGGCTTCTACTACAACACCGCGGCCGTGATCGACGCCGACGGCACCTACCTCGGGAAGTACCGCAAGCACCACATCCCGCAGGTGAAGGGCTTCTGGGAGAAGTACTACTTCAAGCCCGGCAACCTCGGCTGGCCCGTCTTCGACACCGCCGTCGGCAAGGTCGGCGTCTACATCTGCTACGACCGCCACTTCCCGGAGGGCTGGCGGCAACTGGGCTTGAACGGCGCACAGTTGGTCTACAACCCGTCCGCCACCCACCGCGGCCTGTCCTCCTACCTGTGGCGCCTGGAGCAGCCCGCGGCCGCCGTCGCCAACGAGTACTTCGTCGCCGCGATCAACCGCGTCGGCAAGGAGGAGTACGGCGACAACGACTTCTACGGCACGTCGTACTTCGTCGACCCGCGGGGGCAGCTCGTCGGCGAGACCGCCAGCGACACCAAGGAGGAACTCCTCGTCCGCGACCTCGACTTCGACACCATCGAAGAGGTCCGGCAGCAGTGGGCCTTCTACCGAGACCGCCGCCCCGACGCCTACGAAGGACTGGTACAGCCGTGACCAACGACCTCCTGGGCCGACACCGCACCGTGCTCCCGGACTGGCTCGCGCTCTACTACGAGGACCCGCTGGAGATCACCCACGGCGAGGGCCGGCACGTCTGGGACGCCGACGGCAACCGCTACCTGGACTTCTTCGGCGGCATCCTCACCACCATGACCGCCCACGCCCTGCCCGAGATCACCAAGGCGGTCGGAGAGCAGGCCGGGCGGATCATCCACTCCTCCACGCTCTACCTCAACCGGCCGATGGTCGAACTCGCCGAGCGCATCGCCAAGCTGAGCGGCATCCCGGACCCGCGGGTGTTCTTCACCACCTCGGGCACCGAGGCCAACGACACCGCCCTGCTGCTCGCCACGACGTTCCGGCGCAGCAACACCGTCCTGGCGATGCGCAACAGCTACCACGGCCGCTCCTTCAGCGCCGTCGGCATCACCGGCAACCGCGGCTGGTCCCCGACCTCGCTGTCCCCGCTGCAGACGCTCTACGTCCACGGCGGTGTGCGCGGCCGCGGCCCCTACGCGGCGCTGAGCGACCCGGACTTCATCGCCGCCTGCGTCGAGGACCTCCAGGACCTGCTCGGCCACACCCGGGCGCCCGCCGCGCTGATCGCCGAGCCGATCCAGGGCGTCGGGGGGTTCACCTCACCGCCCGACGGCCTCTACGCCGCGTTCCGGGAGATCCTGGCCCAGCGCGGCATTCTGTGGATCGCCGACGAGGTGCAGACCGGCTGGGGCCGCACCGGCGAACACTTCTGGGGCTGGCAGGCGCACGGCCAGGCCGGGCCGCCGGACATCGTCACCTTCGCCAAGGGCATCGGCAACGGCATGTCCATCGGCGGCGTCATCGCCCGCTCCGAGATCATGAACTGCCTGGACGCCAACAGCATCTCCACTTTCGGCGGCACCCAGATCACCATGGCGGCCGGCCTCGCCAACCTCAACTACCTGCTGGAGCACGACCTCCAGGGCAACGCCCGCCGGGTCGGCGGACTGCTCATCGAGCGGCTGCGGGCCGTCGGCGCCCAGGTCCCGGCCGTACGGGAGGTCCGCGGGCGCGGCCTGATGATCGGCATCGAGCTGACCCGCCCCGGCACCGACGAGGCCGACCCGCAGGCCGCGTCCGCCGTCCTGGAGGCGGCCCGCGAGGGCGGACTGCTCCTCGGCAAGGGCGGCGGCCACAACACCAGCGCCCTGCGCATCGCCCCGCCGCTCTCCCTGACCGTCGCGGAGGCCGAGGAGGGCGCCGCGATCCTCGAACGCGCTCTGAGAAGCATCCAGTAGCACCATGTGAGTTGAGGGAGCGCCGCCATGACCACCGCCCTGGAGACCCTGGAACCGGCCCTGTCGGTCCGTCAGGTGCTCGGCCTGGAAAGGGTGCTCGCCGGGGAGCCCGAGGTGGTGGCCGGGGCCGGTCATCTCGACCGGCCGGTGCGCTGGGTGCATGTCGCCGAGGCCGCCGACGTCGGGGTGATGCTGTCCGGTGGCGAGATGGTCCTCACCACCGGAGTGCTGCTCGCCGGTGACGAGCACAAGCAGGCCGAGTACATCCGCTCCCTGCACCGCGCGGAGGCCGCGGCCGTGGTCCTCGGACTCGGCCGCGCCTTCCCCACCCCGCCGGACGTGATGCGCCGGGCCGCCGAACGCTGCGGACTGCCCCTGGTCGTCCTGCACCGGCCCTTTCCCTTCGCGGAGCTGACCGAGGAGGTCCAGTCCCGGCTGGTACGGCGGAAGTTCGCCGCGGTCAGCCTCTCCGAGTCCGTCCGCACCGCGCTCACCGGCCTCATCACGGCCGGCGCCCCCCTGCAACGGCTGCTGGACGAGGTCGCCCAGCACAGCGGCTGCCCCGTCGTCGTCACCAACCTCGCCCACCGCGTGCTGGCCACCGGCGGCGAGCGGCCGGCCGTCGACGACGTCCTTCGCGACTGGGAGCGCATCGCCCGGCAGGCCGGCGGCCGCGAGGGCGACGGCTGGATCCGCGCCGAACTGGGCGGACGAGGCGAGCGCTGGGGCCGCATCGTGCTGTGCGGCTTCCGCGGGGACACCGCCGCCGGACGCCTCCTCGCCGACCGCGCCGCCGAGGCCCTCGTCCTGCACCGCATGCTCGGCGGCACCGCCGCCTCCTGGGAGGAGCAGTCCGCGCAGAGCCTGCTCACCGACCTGGTCTCCGGCGTCGTACCGGCACGGCAGCTGCTGCCGCGGGCACGGGCCGCCGGACTGCCGGTCAACCTCCGCACGTTCGTGCCGCTCGTGGTGCGCGGGCCACGGCCCGAACGGCTGGACCGGGTGCTGCGGCTGATCGGGCTGCCCGGGCTGGCCGCCGAACTCGCCGACGGCACCACGGCCGTTCTGCTGAGCCTCGCCCGAGACCAGGACGCCGAGACGCTCACCGGGCACTTCGCGGCCCGGCTGCGGCAGGAGGGCCCGGCAGCCGTCGTGGCCGCCGCCGCGCCCCGCCCCGACTGGGACGACGTCCCCGCGGGACTGCGTGAGGCCCGGCACGTCGCGGACGCGGTCGCCGACTCCTCCAGCGCCCTCGAACCGCCGCCGGTCGTCCGCCTGAAGGACGTCCATCTGCGCGGCCTGATCCGGCTGCTGCGCGACGACCCGCACGTGCAGTCCTTCGCCGAAAGGGAGTTGGCCGGGCTGCTGCGGGCGGCGGAGGACGACCTGCTCGCCGTGCTGCGCACCTATCTGGCCACCGGCCGCAACAAGTCCCTCACCGCGCAGCTCCATCACGTCTCCCGGCCCGCCCTCTACCGCCGTCTGGAGGCGATACAGGCCCGGCTCGGCGTCGACCTCGACGACTTCGAGCAGGCGGCCTCGGTACACATCGCGCTCCTCGCGCATGACGCGCAACAGGGGTGAAACATGCGACGACCTGGGAGAACGGTGAGGAAACATGGGGTCGGTCAAGGGTGACACGGTGCCACGCCGCACCCCCGCAGACGTGACACGGTGCAACTCAAAGCGGGCGCCCGGACTTTCTAGGCTCACCGGACACCGAGCTACCGGAGGTCCCGATGAGCCGAGTGATCCGCGCCGCCGTCTTCCAGACGGCCTGGACCGGCGACAAGGAGTCGATGATCCGGGTGCACGAGCAGGCGGCCCGCGACGCCGCCGCCCAGGGCGCCCAGGTCCTGTGTTTCCAGGAGCTGTTCTACGGACCGTACTTCTGCCAGGTGCAGGACCCGGCGTTCTACGAGTACGCCGAGCAGATCCCCGAGGGCCCGATCGTGCGGCGCTTCCAGGCCCTCGCGAAGGAGCTGGGCCTCGTCCTGGTGCTGCCCATGTACGAGGAGGAGCAGCCGGGCGTCCTCTACAACACCGCCGCCGTGATCGACGCGGACGGCTCCTACCTCGGCAAGTACCGCAAGACGCACATCCCGCAGGTGCGCGGTTTCTGGGAGAAGTTCTACTTCCGCCCCGGCAACAGCGGCTGGCCGGTCTTCGACACCGCCGTCGGCAAGGTCGGCGTCTACATCTGCTACGACCGCCACTTCCCGGAGGGCTGGCGGGCCCTGGGCCTCGCGGGCGCCGAGCTCGTCTTCAACCCCTCTGCCACCTCACGCGGCCTGTCCGGCTACCTCTGGCAGCTGGAACAGCCCGCCGCGGCCGTGGCCAACGAGTACTTCGTCGGCGCGATCAACCGGGTCGGCGTGGAGGAGTACGGCGACAACGACTTCTACGGCACGTCGTACTTCGTGGACCCGGAGGCCCAGTTCGTCGGCGAGGTCGCCAGCGACAAGGAACCCGAACTGGTCGTCAGGGAACTGGACATGAGCAAGCTGCGAGAGGTCAGGGACCGCTGGCAGTTCTACCGGGACCGGGCGCCGGGGGCGTACGGCCCGCTGACAGCGCCCTGAGGGGGCGCGGGGAACTGCGCGACCAGCCACAGACAACCGGCAGACGCAATCCGTGAGGAGCGACCAATGAGCCGTACAGTGATCCGGGGCGGCCTAGTCATCACGGCCGCCGACGAACTCCACGCCGACGTCCTGATCGAGGACGGCCGCATCGCCGCCCTCGCGGCCACCGGCACCCCCGCCGCGGAATCCTTCACCGCGGACACGACGTTCGACGCCACGGGAAAGTACGTCATCCCCGGCGGCGTCGACGTCCACACCCACATGGAGCTGCCCTTCGGCGGCACCTTCGCCTCCGACACCTTCGAGACCGGCACGCGCGCGGCAGCACACGGCGGCACGACCACGATCGTCGACTTCGCCGTGCAGAGCGTCGGCCACATCCTGCGCGAGGGCCTGGACTCCTGGCACGCCAAGGCGGAGGGCCACTGCGCGATCGACTACGGCTTCCACATGATCGTCTCCGATGTGAACCAGGAGACGCTCAAGGAGATGGACCTCCTCGTCGAGGAAGGCGTCACCTCCTTCAAGCAGTTCATGGCCTACCCGGGCGTCTTCTACAGTGACGACGGCCAGATCCTGCGCGCCATGCAGCGCTCCGCCGAGAACGGCGGACTGATCATGATGCACGCGGAGAACGGCATCGCCATCGACGTCCTCGTCGAACAGGCCCTGGCCCGCGGCGAGACCGACCCGCGCTATCACGGCGAGGTCCGCAAGGCCCTGCTGGAGGCCGAGGCCACCCACCGGGCGATCAGACTCGCCCAGGTCGCGGGCGCCCCCCTGTACGTCGTGCACGTCTCCGCGATGGAGGCGGTCGCGGAGTTGGCGAAGGCACGCGACGAAGGCCTCAACGTCTTCGGCGAGACCTGCCCGCAGTATCTGTTCCTGTCCACCGACAACCTCGCCGAGCCGGACTTCGAGGGCGCGAAGTACGTGTGCTCGACCCCGCTGCGGCCCAGGGAGCACCAGTCCGTGCTCTGGCGGGGCCTGCGCACCAACGACCTCCAGGTCGTCTCCACCGACCACTGCCCGTTCTGCTTCGTCGGCCAGAAGGAACTCGGCCGGGGCGACTTCTCCAAGATCCCCAACGGTCTGCCGGGCGTGGAGAACCGCATGGACCTGCTCCACCAGGCCGTGCTCGACGGGCACATCTCGCGCCGCCGCTGGATCGAGATCGCCTGTGCGACCCCGGCCCGGATGTTCGGCATGTACCCGAAGAAGGGCACCATCGCGCCGGGCGCCGACGCCGATGTCGTCATCTACGACCCGCACGCCGAGCAGGTGCTCTCCGCCGAGACGCACCACATGAACGTCGACTACTCGGCGTACGAGGGCAGGCGGGTCGGCGGCCGGGTCGACACCGTGCTCTCGCGCGGAGTGCCCGTCATCACCGAGCGGGAGTACACGGGCCGTGCCGGGCACGGCGCCTACATCCCCCGCTCCACCTGTCAGTACCTCAACTAGGAGTGGCGCAGATGGACTTCGGACTCGTTCTGCAGACCGACCCACCGGCCTCGCGGGTCGTCAGCCTGATGAAGCGCGCCGAGCGCAACGGCTTCTCGTACGGCTGGACCTTCGACTCCGCCGTGCTCTGGCAGGAGCCGTTCGTGATCTACAGCCAGATCCTCGCGAACACGACCCGGCTGAAGGTCGGACCGATGGTGACCAACCCCGGCACCCGCACCTGGGAGGTCACCGCCTCCACCTTCGCCACCCTCAACGACATGTTCGGCAACCGCACCGTGTGCGGCATCGGCCGCGGCGACTCCGCCATGCGGGTGGCCGGCCGCAAGCCCAACACCCTCGCCCGCATCAGCGCCGCCATGAAGGTCATCCGCGCGCTCGGCAGCGGCGAGGAGGCCGACCTCGGCGGCACGGTCGTCCGTTTCCCCTGGATCAAGCCGGGTGCCGAACTGCCCGTGTGGATGGCCGCGTACGGCCCCAAGGCGCTGAAGATGACCGGCGAGGAGGCCGACGGGTTCATCCTCCAGCTCTCCGACCTCTACCTCACCGAGTACATGGTCAAGGCGGTGAGGCAGGCCGCCGCGGACGCCGGACGCGACCCGGCCTCGGTCACCGTCTGCGTCGCCGCGCCCGCCTACGTCACCGCCGACGACTCGCCCGAGGCGCTCGCCCACGCGCGTGAGCAGTGCCGCTGGTTCGGTGGCATGGTCGGCAACCACGTCGCCGACCTGGTCGCCAAGTACGGCGAGCACTCGGCGCAGGTCCCCGACGAACTCACCGAGTACATCAAGGCCCGTGAGGGCTACGACTACTCGCACCACGGGCGCAGCGACAACCCCGACACCCAGTTCGTGCCCGACGAGATCGTCGACCGGTTCTGCGTCATCGGGCCCGTCGAGAAGCACATCGAGAAGCTGAACGCGCTGCGCGAGCTGGGTGTCGACCAGTTCGCCGTCTACGACATGCACGACGCGCAGGAGGCCGTGATCGACGCGTACGGCTCCCAGGTGATCCCGGCCCTCAACGGCTGATCCGTCCCCCTCCCCCCGAACTCCCCCTCCCCGCCGTCCCGGGGAGGGGGTCAGGGCGCATCCGCGCTCCCGGGTCCGCCAGACGTCCGCGGTCCCCGGCGCGCGCCCCCGCGCACCCCCCTCGGCGCCACCCGCACGGCCTTTCCCGTCCCACCTCGTTCGATTGGCCTGCCCATGACCGACACCGCTCCCACGGCCATACCGCCGACCACCCAAGTCACCCTCGCCGACGGGCGCGTGGAGATCGCCCCCGACTCCCCGCCGCCGGGCGGCCGCTTCGCCAACGAGGACCTGCTCCCGGTCCCCGTGGCGCGGCGCACCTGGACGACGTACAACTTCTCCGCGCTGTGGGTCGGCATGGCCCACAACACCGCCTCCTGGACGCTCGCCTCCGGTCTGATCGCCGTCGGCATGGACTGGAAGCAGGCGGTGTTCACCATCGCCCTCGCCAATGTGATCGTGCTGGTCCCGATGCTGCTCACCGGGCACGCGGGCCCCAAGTACGGCATCCCCTTCCCGGTGTTCGCGCGGGCGTCCTTCGGTATCCGCGGCGCCAACCTGCCCGCTGTCGTAAGGGCGTTGGTGGCGTGCGGCTGGTTCGGCATCCAGACCTGGATCGGCGGCGAGGCGATCTACTTCCTGGCCGGGAAGCTGATCGGTGCGGGCTGGACGGACGCCGCGAAGGTCGGCGGCTACGCCTGGACGATGTGGCTGTCCTTCGCCATCTTCTGGGCGATCCAGGTCGCGATCATCTACCGGGGCATGGAGACCATCCGCCGGTTCGAGAACTGGGCGGCGCCCTTCGTGCTGGTCGGCGCGCTCGTGATGCTGTGGTGGATGAGCAGCAAGGCCGGCGGACTCGGCCCGCTGTTCGACCAGCCCTCCAAGCTCGGCTGGGGCGGCGACTTCTGGAAGCTGTTCTGGCCCGCCCTGATGGGCATGATCGGCTTCTGGTCCACGCTGTCGCTGAACATCCCGGACTTCACCCGCTACGGCAGGAGCCAGAAGGCGCAGACCTGGGGGCAGGCACTGGGTCTGCCCACGACGATGACGTTGTTCGCGTTCCTCTCGGTGCTCGTCACCTCCGGCTCGCAGGCCGTCTACGGCGAACCCATCTGGAACCCGGTGCAGTTGGCGGCGCGGACCGACAACACGGTGGGCCTGCTGTTCGCCCTGGTGACCGTGCTGGTCGCGACGCTGTCCGTCAACGTGGCCGCCAACCTGGTCTCCCCGGCCTTCGACTTCTCCAACATCGCGCCCAGGAAGATCAGTTTCCGGGCCGGGGCGCTCGCCACCTGCGTCATCGGCGTACTGATCTTCCCGTGGAAGCTGTACTCCGACCCGCAGGGCTACATCTTCACCTGGCTCGGCCTGGTCGGCGGACTGCTCGGCACGGTCGCGGGCATCCTCATCGCCGACTACTGGATCCTGCGCCGCTCCCGCCTCGACCTCGTCGACCTGTACCGCGAGGGCGGCCGCTACTGGTACGAGGGCGGCTGGAACTGGCGGGCCGTCGCCGCCTTCCTGACCGGCGGCGTCCTGGCGATCGGCGGCGCCACCTTCAAACCGCTGATCGACGGCCGGCCCATCCCCGCGCTGGAGCCGCTCGCCGACTACGGCTGGGCCGTCGGACTCGGCACGTCGATGGCGCTGTACCTGCTGCTGATGCTGACGACGGGACGGCAACACACCGCCGTCTGAGGTGAGTTCGCTGGAGAACGGTTCAGGACCTGCCGTTCTCCAGCGCGGCCGCCGCCTCCTTGGCCGCCTTGATGGCGCCCTTGTTGATCTCGTCCGTGCTGGGCGCGTCCTTCGACTCGAAGTCGCTGCCGGTGTACGTGACGATCACCAGCGCGTTGTGCGAACGGGCCAGCACCGTGCCCTCGCGGCTCTTCTGGTCGTCCTCGGTGGTGAGGTTCACGACGGAGTAGCCCGCGTCACCGAGACCGGGGACCTCACCGCCGCCCTTCGCCTTCTCCACGCGCCCCTGGTACGACTTCTCCGCCTCCGCGTCCGAGTCCATCACCTCGAAGGACACGTCGAGCCAGCGGTAGTCGTAGCCGTCGAGCGCGTTCCACGAACAGGTGCGGCGCACCTTGGAGTCGGTGGACGGTATCTCCTTGCCCGCAGTCTTCGCGCCGGGCACCAGCGAGGTGATCGTCTTCTTGGCCAGGCTCGTGCAGGGCGCGGGCGAGGCGGCGTACGTCCGGGGCGCGGCCGACGCCGTCGACGCCGACTCCGACTGTGTGCCCGTCTGCTGACCGGGCGTGTTCTTGGCGGCCGACGAGGTCTCGGGGCCGGACGTGAGGACCCAGCCGGCGCAGGCGAGAACCGCGACAGGGGTCAGACGTGCGGTGAGGGCGAGCGGCAGAGGAAGAGAACGCACGGCGCACTTTTCGTGGGGGACGGTGCGGAAGGAGTCCGCACTGCGGACGGGGGACGCCAGTGTCACACGACTGGCAGTGGTGCGGAAGTGCCAACTCGCTCCGTGCGCGGCCGGTGACGGGGGCGAGTTACCGGCGGGTAGAGTGTCCGGTTATGTCCCCTCGGGTGCGGGAGCGGACCGACTCGGCTCCCGCCGCCGGTCAACGGCGCGCGCTTATGATCACGCGTTCCGCCCCCGCATCGCGGGGGAGGCCGCCCGTGTTCACCGCGCGTCCCACTCTCCGGGGCGCCTTCGGGATGGGCCTTGACCCCCGATGTCGAACACGTCTGTGCGGCTGGGGCCAGGCTGCTTGATGCCCGTTGGTGGGTGTTCTCGAAGGCGATCGGACACCGCTGTCCGAGGCTGGAGTGGCGACGCCGGGTGTTGTGTCGGGTCAGCCGGCGGAAGACGTCGAATCAGGCTTCGCGCGGGGTCGGCCGGCCCTTTCGGCCCTGCGGGGGCTGGCAGCGCTGCGGCCGGTACTCGCACTCACGACGGCGTTGTGTGTCGTTTGCCGAGGTCGGGCGATTCCGTGCGTCCGCCGAGAGGCGACGCACCGGTTGAGTGCGGGTCCGTCGGGGCTATGTTCGCGTAAACACCGGCGGCGCCCGACACGCGATCCACGGCGTCGCACGACCCTCCGGCACCATCCCCGGCCTGGCCGCGACGACCCTCGTGTCCCACCCGTGACGCACCCCTGACCGAGACCGGACGGCTGCGTCTGGCCCGTTGCGTGGTCGAGGACGGCTGGCCGCTGCGCCGGGCCGCCGAAAGCTTCCAGGTCTCGCCCGCCACCGCCCAGCGCTGGGCCACCCGCTACCGCCCGCTCGGCGAAGCAGGCATGGCCGACCGGGTCCTCACGCCCGAGCCGCAGCGGCGAACCCGCGAGGTACACAGGGGTACGCGGTCGGGGTGTTGAGCCGGGTCTGCGGCGGGCGCGGTCGGGTGTTGAGCAGGGTCTGCGGCGTGCGCGGGCGGGCGGGCGTTGAGCGGGTCTGCGGCGTGCGCGGTCGGGCGTGGAGCGAGGGGTGAGCCGCCTCACTCGGTGTTCATCCCAATTCTGCCGGTAGTTCACGAAACGGGCAGGGATTGTCAGTGGTCCGTGCTCTTATGGGAGACATGATCGAAGACACGGAAACCATCGACGAGTTTCTCGCGCGCCGCTCGGCCGACGTGGAGGAGGCGGTCCGCAAGGCCGCCGCGGCCGAGATCATGCCCCGCTTCCGGCAGCTCGGCGCCCATGAGATCGACCAGAAGAGCGGCCCGCACGACCTGGTGACGGACGCCGACCGCGAGGCCGAGCGCCATCTCACCGAAGTCCTCACCCGCCTGCTGCCCGGCTCCGTCGTGGTCGGCGAGGAGGCGGTGCACGCCGACCCCACGACGTACGAGGCGATACGCGGCGACGCGCCCGTCTGGATCGTCGACCCGGTCGACGGCACACGGCAGTTCGTGCACGGCCAGGACGGCTTCTGCACCCTGATCGCCCTCGCCCGGCACGGCGTCGTGTACGCCTCGTGGACGTACGCGCCCGCCCGCGACCAACTCGCCACCGCCGTACGGGGCCAGGGCGCCTACCTGGACGGCGAGCGGCTGTTCGCCGGAGCGCCCGCCGCGGGCAGCCCCCTGCGCATAGCCACCTCGCACCCGGACTACACGACGGACGAGCAGAAGCGCGCCCTGCTCGGGCTGTGGGCCGACGGCACCGCCCCGCGCGCGTGCGGTTCGGCCGGCCTGGAGTATCTCGCCGTCGCGCGGGGCGAGTCGGACGCCACGGCCTTCAGCTGGGAACTGGCTTGGGATCACGCGGCGGGGCTGCTGCTGGTCGAGGAGGCGGGCGGCGCCCACCTCACGCTGACCGACGAGCCGTTCCGCATCACCGGCGGCAACAGCCTGCCCTTCACGGCCGCCCGGGACGCCGCGACGGCCCGCACCGTGCGGGGCCTGCTGTCGGGCACGGCCTGACGAGGGGACCCGGACTCGCGCGTGAGGCGCCCGACCGGGTGTCGGGTGTCGAGGAGGGCCGGCCGTCGGCGGCCGGAAAGGGGCGTCGGGTGTGAACGGGCGGGCTGGTTGTCGGCCGTCGGCGGCCGGATCGGGTGTCGGGTGTCAACGGGCGGGCCGGCCGTCGGCCCTCGGCGACCGGATCGGCCGTCGGTCGTCGAGGACCGGGCCGGGACCGCTCGGGGGAGCGGAACATCCGGTTCCGCGAGGCCGTCGCGATCAACAGGGCATGTACGACAGGCCTTGGGCACGGGCGTTGTCGGTCGGGCGGCATATCCTGATCCTCAGAGGCCGTCGGCTGACGAAGGGGTCCGAAAGTGCCGTCCATGTTCGATGCCGTCGTGGTGGGTGCGGGGCCGAACGGGCTCACGGCCGCCGTCGAGCTGGCCCGCCGCGGATTCTCCGTGGCCCTGTTCGAGGCACGCGACACCGTCGGCGGGGGCGCCCGCACCGAGGAACTGACCCTGCCCGGCTTCCGTCACGACCCGTGCTCGGCCGCACACCCGCTCGGCATCAGCTCACCGGCGTTCCGCGCCCTCCCGCTGGAGGAGCACGGCCTGCGCTGGCTGCACGCCGACCTGCCCATGGCGCACCCCTTCCCCGACGGCAGCGCCGCGGTCCTGGCCCGGTCCGTCGCGGAGACGGCCGCCTCGTTCGGGCCACGTGACGCGGGTGCCTATCGCCGGCTGGTCCAGCCGTTCCTGCCGCGCTGGGACACCCTGGTCCGCGATTTCATGTCCCTGCCGCTGACCGCGCTGCCCCGCGACCCGGTCACCCTCGCCCGCTTCGGACTGCTGGGCCTGCCACCCTCCACCTGGCTGACCCGCCGCTTCCAGGACGAGCGCGCCAAGGCCCTGATCGCGGGGCTGGTCGCCCATGTCATCGCCCCGCTGAACGGCTTCGCGACCGGCGCGATCGGCCTGGTCTTCGCGCTCGCCGCGCACGCCCGTGGCTGGCCCGTCGCCGAGGGCGGCTCGCAGTCGATCTCCGACGCGCTGGCCTCCCTGCTGCGGGCCCACGGCGGCACGATCCACACGGACTACGAGGTCAAGCGGCTCGACGACCTGCCGCCCGCGCGCGCCTACGTCTTCGACACCTCGCCCACCGCCCTCGCCCGTATCGCGGGCCTCGGCGACCGCTACGACCGCTACCGCTACGGCGCCGCCGTCTTCAAGATCGACTACGCCCTGGACGGCCCGGTGCCGTGGACCGCGCCAGAGGCCCGGGCCGCCACCACCGTCCAGGTCGGCGCGAGCGCCACCGAGATCGGCACCGCCCTGCACGCGGCCTCCCGCGAGGGCCGCGCACCCGAGGTGCCGTTCCTGATCACCGTGCAGCCCGGCGTCGTCGACCCGACCCGCGCCCCGGCCGGCAAGCACGTCTTCTGGGCCTACGCCCATGTCCCCAACGGCTGGACGGGCGACCTCACCGACGCCATCGAGCGTCAACTGGAGCGCTTCGCCCCGGGCTTCCGCGACCGCGTCCTCGCCCGTGCCGTCGCCGGCCCGCCCGAACTCGCCGCCCGCAACGCCAACTACGTCGGCGGCGACATCGCCACCGGCGCGTTCACCGGCCTCCAGACGCTGCTGCGCCCCCGCCTCTCCCTGTCGCCGTACAACACCCCGCACCCGGCCGTCTTCATCTGCTCCTCCGCCACCCCGCCGGGCCCCGGCGTACACGGCATGTCCGGGCACAACGCGGCCAAGGCGGTATGGAGACGGCTCCGACAGACCTGACGGAAGCCGACGCGAGGAAGAAGGGGGAAGAGGAGGTCACCATGACCACCATCGAGCTCGTCCAGGGCGACATCACCCACCAGAGGGCCGACGCGATCGTCAACGCCGCCAACTCCTCCCTCCTCGGCGGCGGAGGCGTCGACGGCGCCATCCACCGCCGCGGCGGCCCCGCCATCCTGGAGGACTGCCGCCGCCTGCGCGCGGGCCACTACGGCAAGGGCCTCGCCACCGGCCAGGCCGTGTCGACGACCGCGGGCGACCTGGACGCCCGCTGGGTCATCCACACCGTCGGCCCCGTGTTCAGCCGGCAGGAGGACCGCTCGGCCCTCCTGGCGTCCTGTTACCGCGAATCACTCCGCGTCGCCGACGAACTCGGCGCCCGCACCGTCGCCTTCCCCGCCGTCTCGGCCGGCGTCTACGGCTGGCCGATGGACGACGCGGCCCGCATCGCGGTGGAAACGGTCCGCGCGACGGACACCGCCGTGGAGGAGGTGCGCTTCGTGCTCTTCGACGAGGACGCGTACAACGCCTTCGCGGCGCAGACCGGTTGAGAGTCGGCGAACCGACAGGGGCTGGTGCGGGCAGCCGCGCGTGTGATGCACTCGGGCCATGCCGTTGGACCCGCGTCAGCTCGCCGAGATCAAGGCGGTCGGATACGGATCCGGGGTGCGGCTGGCCCCGCGCCTCGTGCTCGGCTCGGGGCATGTGTGCGGACCCAGGGGCGGCACCGCGGCACAGGTGCGCTTCCTCGGCGGTGACCGCGTCTTCGACGGCAGAGTGGTCTGGCAGCGCCAGGACAGCCGGGTGGACGCCGCCCTCATCGAACTGAGCACCGAGCCCGCCCAGGCCTGCGTACCACCGAGACCAGGACGTTTCACCGGTGCCACCGGACATCATCGCTGTGCCGCCTGGGGTTTCCCGGCCGGCGTGGCACGCGACTTGCGGGACGTCGTCGAACTCGGCGGAACCATCAACCCCGGCACCCAGCGCATCGCCGGCCGACACCGCATGACGATCACGGACGCGATCCCGCGTCGCGGCGTGCCGGACGGTCGGTCGCCCTGGCAGGGGCTCTCGGGTGGCCCGGTGCTCGACGAACAGGGCGGCCTGCTCCTCGGCATCGTGCGGGACGACCCGGTGGAGTACGACTCCGACGCCCTGGAGGTCGTACCCCTCGCGGAACTGCTCCGCGACGAGGACTTCCGCGGTGTCCTCGCCATGCACCTCGGGCAGCCTCCGCCCGCCGAATCTGTGGAGTTCGCCCCGCTGCTGGACCGCCACGACGCACCGGCCGCGGTGTCACCGGGGTGCCTGTTACGCGCCGAGAGCGAGACCGTCCGCTTCCGCGGCCGCGCCGACGTGCTGGCGGAGTTGGGCGAGACACTGGTCAGACTGCTGGCACTGCGCATTCGGACCGGCCCGTTGCAGCGCGCGGCCGCGCTGGCACCCGAGACGGCCGAGGTGCTGCGCGAACTGATCGGCACACCGCGTACGGCGCCGGCCGGCCGGCCCGAGCCGGTGGAGGCCGACCGGCTCCGGGCCGGGCTCGCGCTCACCCTGGTCACCCTCGGCGAGCACCTGCGCACCCGAAGCCCACGGCAGGCCGTCGCCTTCTTCCTGGAGGGCGCGAACCTGGCCTGGGACACCGAGGAACAGCGGCTCGTACGACCGGATCTGGCGGTCGGTGCCCTTGAGTGCCTGCTGCGCTGCGGGCCCGAGCCCGAGGAAGCGGCGGCGGGACGCGACCTCGCGCTGCGTGTGCTCCGTCGGCTCGCGGACACCGACGACGAGGCGGAGGAGGAGCGGCGGGGCCGGCGGCTGAGTCTGCTGCTGACGCTCGCACATCTGCGGTTGCAGCTCCACGAGGTCGTGGCGGCGAGGGAGCACTGCGCCGCAGCGGAGAGCCTCGCCCGCGCGAGGCTGCGCCCCGGTGAGTCCTCCGCGGAACTGGTCTGGGCGCTGGCGCTGCGGCGTGGCGACCCCGAGCAGGTCTCCGCCGATCCACTGTCCGGGATCGAGGAGCTCGCAGCCGAAGGCGAGGCGCTCTTCCGCGCCACGGCCGACTACGCCCGGCAGGATCCGCGTGACGGCCTGCGTCTCTTCGCGGCCTTCGTGCCCCAGACGATCCTGGCCGCCTGCGCCAGGGCGCACTTCGACCCCTCCGCGGACAGGGAGACCGTGAGGCACGAGCGGATCGGCGCCGCACTCGAGGTGCTGACCGGGAACAGCGGTCGCGGGACAGCCGCCGGGGAACTCGTCCCGATCGTACGGATGCTGATGCGGCTCGCGACGGACGGCCAAGCGGTGCCGGGGCGTTCGGGCTTCCACGAGCGGGCGGTGGCGGCCTTCGACGCGCTGTCCCGGTCGTCTGACTTCGACAGTCCGATGGCGCGCGAACTCGTGACCTTGGTGATGGACCTGAGCAACGAGGAGGATGACGCCAACGCATGGGCGGGAGCCATGATCACGGCCCGTCTGCTCGCCGAGGGCCGTGCCGTGGCGCTCGGTCGCCACGAGGATGCCGCCTTTGTGCACGGGGTGTTGACCCTGGCCCGGCTGCGGCTCCCTGAGGACCCGGATCGCACGGCCGCGTCCCTGGACGCCCTGACCGAGCTGCTGCCCCTCCTCGACGACGCCCCTGAGTCGTATCGCAGGATGGTCGGGCCCCTGATCGCCGAGTTCTATCTGCGGGACGTACTGCCGAGTGGCGACTGGCGCCGTCGTACGGCCTGGGCCACGGCTCTCGTCCGGCTGGGCCGGGCTTATGGGATTCCGCAGGAGGGGGACGAAAAGGCCGCTCTCGGTGTGGCGTTGAGCGACGTGTCGTTCGAGCTGGAGAAGCGGACGAGGTACGGCGACGCGGAGCGCTGCGCGGCGCTGGCCGTCACCGTCATCGGCCCGCTCGCCGTGACGGACCCCGCGCGTTACGGGGCGGTTCTGGACGGCGTGCGGGCGCAACTGGCGGCGCTGCGAGAACGAACAGCGGGCCCGGTCGGCACCGATCCGGGGACGGCCCGCTGACCGGCCCCGGTGCCCGACTCAGGGCTGGGCCGGTCTGGGCAGCAAGTCCCCCTGCGGGTCCGCGACCTCGGGACGTCGCCCGGTCGACCGCACCCTCGGCTCCAGCGTGACTCGCACGGTCTGGGTGAAGCTGTCCGACACACTCCCCTTGGCCCCGGCCTCCACCACCCACAGCTTCACCGCGGTGCCCGTCTCACCCGCGAAGGACACCTCCACGGTGAACTCAAGCTCCACCGGTCCCACGTCGAAGACGAGATCCTTCCCGGCCACGTCACGGTTGAGCGCGGACAACTGCTCGCGCACGCTCTCGACAGCCTGGGACAGCTCCACTCTGCGCATGCGCCGAGTCTCGGCAGTGTGCGGCCCGTACGTCAACGGAGAGTTGCCGCCGGTGACAGGAGTGTGACAGGGCGGCACCCGAGCCGCAGCCCCAGGAAACCGGCACCGTCACCAGCCAGGCACGGGCGGCAGCGGCCACCTCGGTGGCTCCGGCAGCGGTGCCGGGGTCAGGTCCCTCGCCGGGGTACGGCCGCTCAGCCAGCCCAGCAGGACGTGTCCCGGAGCGGTGAGGAGCGGGCCCTCGGGTGAGACCGTCCAGGTGCGGCCCAGATCGACCGCCGCGACGGTCGAGAGGCCGAAGCCGTAGGCGGTCAGGGCGCCGAGGGTGTCGTCGAGGGCCCAGTCGACGTAGGAGACGGGCCAGTCGGACGTGGCGTAACCGACGTCGAGATCGACGTGGTGCGTCTCCAGCTCCCGCAGACAGCGGCGCAGGGTGAACCAGGCCGGGTGCCGCCAGCCCGCGAGCGCGGTGACCAGGACGTCCCAGGCGGCTTCGGACAGCGTCCGGGCCCTGACGGCGAACCGGTCCAGGCTCCCACCCAGATCGGCCCGCAGCTCCCCGGCCGGGAGCGCGGCCGCCTTCTCCACCGCCTCCGCCAGAGCGGTGGCGTCCGCCCTTCCGGCACCTCCGCCCGTCGCCGCCGCGTCCAGCAGGCGGACGTACGCGTCCGCGGCGCGGGCCACATGCGCGAGGACGTGCGCCCGTGTCCAGCCCGGCAGCGCGGACGGGCCACGCAGCCGTTCCCCGTCGAGCCCGGCGGCCGCCGCGCGGAGCCGGCCGGCGGAGCGGACGACGTCCGCCAGGAGAGGGGGGACGGCCGGAGAAGACGCGCTGGTCACCAAGTGCTCCAGTTGCTCGACGTGACTCGCCCGCGCGCACTGCTCGGGCCCACGACGGCCGGACCGCTCCCCGGAGGTGTCCCACTCCGGCGCGCCCGTCACGGCCCGCCGCCACTGTACGGAATGCCGCGCGGCCCTGCCCCGCCCGGCTCCCGGCGGGACAATGGCCTGGTAGGGGTCGACGATCCCCTTCCACTCGGGAGGTGCCCATGTCCCGGCAGATACGTGACGTGATGTCGCCCGGTGCCGCCGCCGTCGAGCCGATGACCACGGTGGCGCGGGCCGCGCGGCTGATGAGTGAGCAGGACATCGGGGATGTCCTGGTGGCCTACGACTGCGATTTGTTCGGCGTGCTGACGGACCGGGACATCACGGTCCGGGTGGTCGCCGCGGGCCGTGACCCGGAGGCCACCAGCGTCGGCACGGTGTGCACCCGGCCGCCCGTGGTGACGCTGTCGCCCGACGACACGACCGACCGCGCGGCCGAGCTGATGCGACTGCACGCCGTCCGCCGGCTGCCCGTCGTCGAGCACGGCGGCTGCCCGGTCGGGATGGTGACCCTCGGCGACCTGGCCACGTCCGACGACCCGCACTCCGCCCTGGCGGACATCAGCCGGGCCGGCCCCAACCACTGACGGGCGCCGGCCCGGACCCCGTACGCGACGGGCGGCGGCGGCGAAAAGAGGCGAGAGGCGGTGGTGAGAGGGTGATCACCTTTGGTGAGGCGGTGTGGCGGTGGGGGCCGAGCGGCGAAACAATCTGAGGCGCACCAAGCGGTCCACCCGCTCCCACGTCACCGAAGAGGACCACCATGGACGAGCAGGACGAGCACTTCGACGTCGTCGTACTCGGAGCGGGCCCCGGCGGGTACGTCGCCGCCGTGCGCGCCGCCCAGCTCGGGAAGACGGTCGCCGTCGTGGAGGAGAAGTACTGGGGCGGCGTCTGTCTGAACGTCGGCTGCATCCCCACCAAGGCCCTGCTGCGCAACGCCGAGCTGGCGCACATCTTCACCCACCAGGCGAAGACCTTCGGCATCAAGGTGGACGGCCAGGTCTCGTTCGACTACGGCGAGGCATACCGCCGCAGCCGCAAGGTCGCCGACGGCCGGGTCAAGGGCGTCCACTACCTGATGAAGAAGAACAAGATCACGGAGTTCGACGGCCGGGGCACGTTCCTCGACGCGAACACCCTCCAGGTGGCGGGCTACGACGGCGACACCCGCACCATCGGCTTCACGGACTGCATCATCGCCACCGGTGCCACCCCGAAGCTGCTGCCGGGCACCAAGCGCAGCGCGCGCGTGGTGACGTACGAGGAGCAGATCCTCGCCGACGACCTGCCGGAGTCGATCGTGGTCGCGGGCGCGGGCGCGATCGGCATCGAGTTCGCCTACGTGCTGCACAACTACGGCGTGAAGGTCACGGTCGTCGAGTTCCTGGACCGCATGGCCCCGCTGGAGGACGCCGAGGTCTCCGCCGAACTGGCCAAGCAGTACCGCAAGCTGGGCATCGACGTGCTGACCTCCACCCGCGTGGACGCCATCGACGAGTCCGGCCCCAAGGTGCGCGTCACCGTGACCGGCAAGGACGGCGCACAGCAGGTGCTGGAGGCCGACAAGGTGCTCCAGGCGATCGGCTTCGCGCCGAACGTGGAGGGCTACGGCCTGGACAAGACCGGCGTACGGCTGACCGAGCGCGGCGCGATCGACATCGACGGCCGCTGCCGTACGTCCGTGCCGCACATCTACGCCATCGGTGACGTGACGGCCAAGCTGATGCTCGCGCACACCGCCGAGGCCATGGGCGTGATCGCCGCCGAGACCCTCGCGGACGCCGAGACGATGGAACTCGACTACGCGATGATCCCGCGCGCCACCTACTGCCAGCCCCAGATCGCCAGCTTCGGCTACACCGAGGCCCAGGCCCGCGAGCTCGGCTACGACGTCAAGGTCGCCAAGTTCCCCTTCACCGCGAACGGCAAGGCGCACGGCCTCGGCGACACCGTCGGCTTCGTCAAGCTGATCAGCGACGCGAAGTACGGCGAGCTGATCGGCGGCCACCTCATCGGCCCCGACGTCACCGAGCTGCTGCCGGAGCTGACCCTGGCCCAGCAGTGGGATCTCACCGTCCACGAGGTCGCCCGCAACGTGCACGCCCACCCGACCCTGGGCGAGGCCGTCAAGGAGGCCGTCCACGGCCTCGCGGGGCACATGATCAACATGTGAGACGGGGCGGGGCCGCTCACCCGAACGGCCCCGCAGCGCTCGCCGCCGCCCCTTCGGCGGGTTGTCCTTCTTGAGTCGGATCATTCCGGCGCACAGGAGGGAACCCCCATGGCGGACGGCGAGGCCCCGTCGGGCCGCGGCGACAGCGAGCTGGAGCATCTGCGCGCCCGTATCGCGGCGCTGGAGGCCGAGCGGCTCCCCCCGAGGCACCACCGTGTGCGGGCCTTCTTCTCCGCGGTGCTGATCTTCCTCGGCTGTGTCCTCGCCCCGCTGAGCCTGGTCGCGGCCTGGACCTCCAGCATCGTCGGCGACACCAGCCGCTACGTGGACACCGTCGCCCCGCTCGCCTCCGACAAGGACGTGCAGAACGCGGTCGCGAACCGGGTCACCGACGCGGTGATGCAGCACCTGGACCTGCCCGATCTGCTGTCGGGCGTGGCCCCGCCGGACCGGCCGCTCGTCGACAAGGCCCTCGGCAAGGTGGGCGACTCGCTGGAGAGCGCGGTCAAGAGCTTCGTGCACGACAAGGCGGAGGCGGTGGTCGCCTCCGACACCTTCGAGCGGATCTGGACCGAGGCCAACCGCCGCATCCACAGTGCCGTGGACGAGGCGCTGACCGGCAGCGGCGAGGGCACCATCCAGCTGACCGACGACACGGTCACCGTGGACCTCGGACCCGTCGTGGAGCAGGTCAAGAAGCGGCTGGTCGACTCCGGCCTCACGGTCGCCGCGAACATCCCCGAGATCCACACCAGCATCACCGTCGTGAAGTCCGACGACATCGGCAAGGTCAAGACGTACTTCCGGCTGCTCCAGCTGCTCGGCTTCTGGCTGCCCGTCATCTCGGTACTGCTGGTCGCGGCCGGTGTGTACCTCTCCGCCCACCGCCGCAAGGTCCTGGTCGCCGCGGCCCTGTGCTTCGCCTTCGCGGCGCTGGTGCTCGGCATCGTCCTTACCGTCTTCCGGGACGTGTACCTCGACGCCCTGCCCTCCGGGGTGAACCAGCCGGCCGCCGGATCGGTGTACGACACGCTGATCCGCTATCTGCGGGCCGGGGTGCGGATGGTGGTGACGCTGGGCGTGGTGGTCGCGATCGCCGCCTGGCTGTCCGGGCCGGGCCGCTGGGCGACCGGACTGCGCCAGATGTGGCACTCCGGGATCGGCGCGGCCCGCTCCAGCGCAGACCGGCTGGGCATGCGCACCGGCCCCGTGGGCCCGTTCGTGCACCGCTTCCGTACGTGGATCACCTGGATCCTCGTCGGGGCCGCCGTGCTCGCCTTCGTCCTGTGGTCGTACCCGACGGGCTGGGTCATCGTCGGCCTGGCGCTGGCGCTGCTGTTCGCGCTCACCGTCGTCGACTTCCTGGTCGAGGAGGAGGGCGCGGGCCCGGGAGCCGCGGGCGACGGGGGCGGTCCGGGCGCGTCGGGTGACGAGGGCGGACCGGGCCCGGCCGGCGGCCCGGCCGACGGTGCCAAGGAAGGGCTCGCACCATGAGCGGGCAGTCGGCACAGCCCGGCGGCAAGCCGGAGGGCGACATCGGCACCGCCTGGACCGCGCCGAAGCGCGGACAGCGGTCCGCAGGCCCCGGACAGCCCGACCCGTGGGTGTCCGGCGGGGTCCTCTTCGCGGGCGTCCTGCTGCTCTGCAACGGCGTCCTCGCCGTCCTCCAGGGCATCGCGGCCGTCGCCGGCGACGACGTGTACGGCCGGATCGGCTCCTACGTGTACGAGCTGGATCTCACCGGCTGGGGCTGGATCCACATCGTCCTGGGCGTACTGGTCGCCGTCACCGGCGCCGGTCTGCTGAAGGAATCCGTCTGGGCCCGGCCCGCGGGCGTCTTCCTCGCCGCGCTCAGCCTGGTCGCCCAGTTCCTGTTCCTGCCGTACGCGCCGATCTGGTCCATGATCATGATGGCGATCGACGTGTTCATCATCTGGGCGCTGGTCAGCCGTATGGAACACGCGGGCTGAGCAGCCGAGATCAGCAGGCTCGACGGATGCCGGACGGGGTCGTCGGCTTCCAGGCGTCCGGAACGATCTCCGCGCAGGACCACCGCGACGTGGTACCGCCCGCGCTCACCGAGGCGGCGGCCGCGGTGCTCGTGCGCGACGGGCTGACCGCCGTGGCCGCCGTCGTACGGCTCTCCCGCGCGGCCCGCCCGCCGGTGGCGCGGAACCGGGTGATCGCGGGCACCTTCATCACCGTCCCCGTGGTGTGGGACCTGGCCGGCCGCCTGCGGCTGCCGCTCGGCGTCGCCGGACACGAGGGACCGACGGGACTGGTCGGCCTGAACGGCTGGGCTGCGGCTGCTGCGTGAGTCGGCCTGGCGATCCGGGTGGGCCCAGCACAGACGAGGTTGATGTCGGATTCTCGCCAGCCCGGCAGGCACGCGTCCGGGATGCTGGACGCATGCAGAAGGCGATGCACACCGACCGGGAGAGTTGCGTGCGCGCGGTCCAGGGCAAGGACGCGCGGTTCGACGGATGGTTCTACACCGCGGTCCGCACCACCGGGATCTACTGCCGGCCCAGCTGCCCGGTGGTACCGCCCAAGGCGGAGAACATGGTGTTCTACCCGAGCGCGGCCGCCTGCCAGCAGTCCGGCTTCCGGGCCTGCAAGCGCTGCCGCCCGGACACCAGCCCCGGCTCCCCGGAGTGGAACCGGCGGGCCGACCTGGTGGCCCGCGCCATGCGGCTCATCGCGGACGGCACGGTCGACCGCGAGGGCGTGCCCGGCCTGGCCGCCCGGCTCGGCTACAGCGCCCGGCAGATCGAACGCCAGCTCCTGGCCGAGCTGGGCGCGGGCCCGCTGGCCCTGGCCCGCGCCCAGCGCGCCCAGACCGCCCGCCTGCTGATCGAGACCACCGAACTGCCCATGGCGGAGGTCGCGTTCGCCGCGGGGTTCGCCTCGATCCGCACCTTCAACGACACCGTCCGCGAGGTCTACGCCCTCACCCCGAGCCTGCTGCGCGCCCGAGCGCCCCGCACGAGCGCCCAGAACGGCGCGCTCACCCTGCGCCTGCCGTTCCGCGCCCCGCTCAACCCCGACAACCTCTTCGGCCACCTCGCCGCCACGGCCGTACCCGGCGTCGAGGAGTGGCGCGACGGCGCCTACCGCCGCACCCTGCGCCTGCCGTACGGACACGGCATCGTGGCGCTCACCCCGAAGCCGGACCACATCGGCTGCCGGCTGGCCCTCAGTGACCTGCGCGACCTGCCCGTCGCCATCAGCCGCTGCCGCCGCATGCTCGACCTGGACGCCGACCCGGCCGCCGTGGACGGCCAGTTGCGCACCGACCCGGTGCTCCGGCCTCTGGTGGACAAGGCGCCCGGCCGCCGGGTGCCGCGCACCGTGGACGAGGCCGAGTTCGCCGTCCGCGCGGTCCTCGGCCAGCAGGTCTCGACGGCCGCCGCCCGCACCCACGCCGCCCGCCTGGTCACCGCCCACGGCGACCCGGTCGAGGACCCCGAGGGCGGCCTGAGCCACCTGTTCCCCACACCGCAGGCGCTGGCCTCGGTCGACCCCGGGACTCTGGCGATGCCGCGCACCCGCCGCACCACGTTCACCACGCTGGTCGGGCGGCTCGCCGACGGTTCGCTCCACCTGGGCGTGGAGAGCGACTGGGCCGAGGTCCGCGCCCGGCTCCTCGAACTGCCCGGCTTCGGCCCCTGGACCGTCGACGTCATCGCCATGCGCGCCCTCGGCGACCCGGACGCCTTCCTGCCCACCGACCTCGGCATCCGCCGCGCCGCCCAGGAACTGGGCCTGCCCTCCACCCCGGCCGCCCTCACCGCCGGCGCGGCGGCCTGGCGCCCCTGGCGGGCCTACGCCGTCCAGTACCTGTGGGCGACCGACAGCCACCCGATCAACTTCCTGCCCGTCTGAGGACGTTCACCATGAAGCAGCACTCCGTCATCGACAGCCCCTACGGCCTGCTCACCCTCGTCGCCGACGACGGTGTCCTGTGCGGCCTCTACATGACCGACCAGCGCCACCGCCCCGCCGAGGAGACGTTCGGCTCCTTCGACGACACCCTCTTCGCGGAGGCCGAGGAACAGCTCCAGGCGTACTTCGCAGGGGAGTTGAAGGAGTTCACCCTCGAAGTCCGCCTCCACGGGACCCCGTTCCAGCGCACCGTCTGGGAGCAGCTGGTACGCATCCCCTACGGCGAGACCCGCACCTACGGCCAGCTCGCCGACGCCCTCGGCAACGCCAACGCCTCCCGCGCGGTCGGCCTCGCCAACGGCAAGAACCCGCTCAGCATCATCGTCCCCTGCCACCGGGTCGTGGGCGCCGACGGCAGCCTCACCGGCTACGGCGGCGGCCTCGCCCGCAAGCGGCGGCTGCTGGACTTCGAGCGGGGCGCCGGGCTGTTCTAGGACCCGCCCCGCACAAAATGCGCCTCCCGCGCCACGGTGATGGAATGAGGCCGGGCGCCGATGGCGGCACCCCCGTGCCGTCCGCCTGTGAGGAGTGGCCATGAGTGACGACGTGGAGGAGATGGGCCCCGTCGACTACCTGGTCGTCGAGTTCCCCGGCAACCGCATGACCGGCGAGGGGCTGCCGCTCCTTGTCGACCTGGTCGATCGCGGCATCATCCGCGTCCTCGACCTCCTCTTCGTCCGCAAGGACGAGGACGGCACGGTCGCCGTCGTGGAGCTGACCGACCTGGGCGGCGAGGTGGACCTGTCCGTCTTCGAGGGAGCCTCCTCCGGCCTCATGGGCCAGGACGACCTCGACGAGGCGGGAGCCGTGCTCGCCCCGGGCAACTCCGCGGCGCTCCTGGTCTACGAGAACCTGTGGGCCGCGCCCCTGGCCCGCGCGCTGCGGCGTGGCGGTGCGCAGCTGGTGGCCAGCGGCCGTATCCCGGTCCAGGCGCTGCTGGCCTCGCTGGAAGCCGCCGAGGCGTCACCGCCCGGGGCCGGCCCGTCCGCCGCCTGACCGACGCACACCCGTGGGAGATGAGGGGACATGCCCGGACTGCTTCGCGGTGTCGCGCGCACCGCAGTCGTCGCCGGCACCGCCACGGCGGTGTCCAACCGCGTCTCGCGGCGCCAGGCCGGCCGCTGGGCGCAGCAGGACTACCAGCAGCAAGCCGCCGAACCGACGCCCGCGGCCCCGGCCGCCCAGCCGGACGACATGTCGAGCAAGCTCGACCAGATCAAGGAGCTGGGCGAGCTGAAGGCGCAGGGCCTGCTGAGCGAAGAGGAGTTCGCGGAGCAGAAGCGCCGCATTCTCGGCTGACGCCGGGACGGCCGCACGGGCCGCGGCCCGTACCGAAGTGGGCCTCGGCCGCGGGTGCCGCATGCGCGCCGGAGGCCGGGGCGGCTCGGGCTCGTCGCCCCGCCGCACTGGCTGAGACCGGGACCGCCGCAAGCACGTGCGTTTCCCGGCTGACGCCGGGGCGGCCGCGGGTCCCGTGACCCTGGCCGAGGCCCGGAAGGCCCGAACGCGCCGCCCCGTAGGCCGAGGCCGCGGCTCGCCTTCGCGGCCTTCGCGGCCTTCGTGGCGAGGCCGGGGCGGCAACAGGCCCCCGTGTCCTTGGCCGAGGCCGACCGGCCCAGTGCCCCGCCGTCTCGGCTCACGCCGGAACGGCCGCGAGCGCCGTGTCCTCGGCGGAAGCCGAGGACCACGGGCCCCGCACCCTCGGCCGGTGGCGGCTCGAAACAGACCCTCTGTCTCCTGTACCGACGACCACAGACCCCGTGTCCCCGACCAGGACTGGGACCACAACAGCCCCCGCGTCCTGGGCCGAGCCCGGGACGACCGACCACAGCCCTCGCGTCCTCGGCGGAAGCCGGGACGATCGACCACAGCCCTCGCGTCCTGGGCCGAGCCCGGGACGACCGACCACAGCCCTCGCGTCCTTGGCGGAAGCCGGATCGACCACAGCCCCCGCGTCCTGCGCCGAGCCCGGGACGACCGACCACAGCCCCCGCGTCCTCGGCGGAAGCCGGAAGGATCAACCACAGCCCCCGCGTCCTCGGCGGAAGCCGGATCGACCACAGCCCCCGTCCCCGGCCGAGACCGGGACGCCTCCGCCTTCCCGGCCCGACGCCGGGATGTCCACCGGCCGCCCACGGTCCTCCGCGTGCGCGACAGCGCGGCGCGGCTCCGTGCCCCGGCAGCTCATCGTCAGGGAGACCATGGTGCGCAAGCACGAGCGCCTCGCGACCGCCTGGGCCGCCGGAGTGGCCGGGGTGGTGTTCGCGCTGCTGATGGCGGCGGTGATCGTCCTGGTCCGGGTCGCCCTGCCCGGCGGTGCCGACGGCGGGGACGTCACCACCGACTCCGGACAGCGCAGCGCCGTGCGGACGGCGCTGGCGCTGCTGCCGTTCGCCGGGATCGCGTTCCTGTGGTTCATGGGCGCCCTGCGCGAGCAGGCCGGCGAGGGCGAGGACCGCTTCGTCTCCACCGTGTTCCTGGGCAGCGGCCTGATCTTCGTCGCCACCCTGTTCGCCGCCGCCGCGGCGGCCGGGAGCGTGCTCGGGGAGAGCCCGCAGAGCTCCGACTTCGGCCGTCGTCTGACCTACACCCTGCTGACCACGTACGCCATGCGAATGGCGGCGGTGTTCATCATCACGACCTCGACCATCGGCCGCAGACTCGGCGTGCTCCCTCGCCCGCTCGTGGTCCTCGGCTATCTGTCGGGCCTGGCGCTGCTGGTGATGGGAGCGAACGTGCCCTGGTCCGAACTGATCTTCCCGGTCTGGGCGCTCGTGCTCAGCCTGAACATCCTGTGGGGCCGGCGTCCCGCGTCGGCACGCCCCGCCGCCCCGGCCTGACCCGGCCCCGCCGTCACTCGAACGGTCTCCCCCTCGTCGCCGTGTCCCGCGAGGCCACCGAGAGTGGTCAGGAGGAATGACCGGGCCCTTGGAGAGGACCGATCCCGTGGTAAGGATTGCCGTCGATCTGAACCGCTGTCAGGGGTATGCGCAGTGCGCGTTCCTCGCCCCCGACGTCTTCGTCATGCACGGCGACGAGGCGCTGCTGTACGACCCGGACGCCGACGAGGCCCAGCGCGACAAGCTCGCCCGGGCCGCCGCGGCCTGCCCCGTCCAGGCGATCCTGGTCGACGCCGTGGACGTACCGGCCGAGGCGGTGCCCGATGCCCGGTGACGTATCCCTGGAACACCTCAGGCGTGAGGGCCGCATCGTCGTCGTCGGCGCCTCGCTGGCCGGTCTGCGCGCCGCCGAGACCCTGCGGGCCAAGGGCTTCGCGGGCTCACTGACCATGATCGGCGACGAGCCGTACGAGCCGTACGACCGCCCGCCGCTGTCCAAGCAGGTGCTGCTGGGCAGCGCGAACGCCGAGCGCACCGCACTGCCGCGGCTCCGGTCCGTCGACGCGACCTGGCGGCTCGGGGTCGCGGCCAGCGGCCTGGACATGACGGCCCGGCGCGTGCGGCTGGCCGACGGCGACGAGGTGCCCTACGACCGGCTGCTGATCGCCACCGGGGTCCGGGCGCGGCCGTGGCCGCAGGAGGCCGAGGCGGAACTGGACGGGGTCTTCGTGCTGCGGACCCGCGACGACGCCGCCGCGCTGGCCAGGCGGCTGGACGCGGAACCCCGACGGGTCCTCGTCATCGGGGCCGGATTCACCGGTTCGGAGATCGCCTCCGCCTGCCGTGAACGGGGCCTGCCCGTCACCGTCGCCGAGCGCGGCGCCGCGCCTCTGGTCGGCGCGCTCGGCGGGGTGGTCGGCGCGGTCGCCGCCGAGCTCCACCGGGAACACGGGGTGGACCTGCGGTGCGGGGTCATGGTGACCGCCCTGGAGGGCGACGCCGCGGGACGGGTGCGCGCCGCGCATCTGTCCGACGGCTCCACCGTGGAGAGCGACGTGGTGATCGTCTCGCTCGGTGCCCTGCGCAACACCGAATGGCTCGCCGGGTCCGGACTCGGGGCCGGCCCCCGGGGCATCGCCTGCGACGCGGGCTGCCGTGCCTTCGACATCCGCGGGATCGTCACCGACGACATCTACGCGGCGGGCGACGTCGCCCGCTGCCCGCACCCCCTGTTCGGCTACCAGTTCCTGTCCCTGGAGCACTGGGGCAACGCCGTCACCCAGGCCGGGATCGCGGCGCACAACATGCTCAGCGAGAGCCCCGAACGCGTGCCGCACATGGAGGTGCCGGCCTTCTGGTCCTCACAGTTCGGGATCAACATCAAGTCGGTCGGAGTGCCGTCGCTGGCGACGGAGATCCTCATCGCGCAGGGCTCGCTCGCGGACCGCCGGTTCATCGGCGTCTACGGCTATCAGGGGCGTGTCATCGGCGCCGTCGCCTTCGACCAGGCCCGGTGGCTGCCGTTCTACCAGGAGCTGATCGAGTCCACCGCGCCGTTCCCGCCGCCGTTCGCCACGGTCGACCGGCGTCCGGAGGGACAGCGGCCGCTCGACGCGGACTTCCCCGACCCCTCGATCCCCACCCACGGCCCCACCGTGTCCCTCAGCGGATACGCGCCGGCCGACCGCCGGATGACGTTCACCCCCGCGCACTGACCCGCACGGCCACAAGGACCTGCCATGACGCGAACCCTGCTGCACCAGATCCTGGACTACGCCAACCGGGCCGACCCGTACCCGATCTATGAGGAGCTGCGGAAGTCGCCGGTCCACCACGAGGAGGACGGGCCGTACGTGGTCAGCACGTACTACGAGATCCGCAGCCTGCTGCACGATCCCCGGATCAGCTCCGACGCCCGCAACCTGGCCTCGCACACGGGCGACCCGCTGCCCGAGGCCTCCCAGGAGGAGGGCGCGCTGCCGCCGGGCTTCCTCAAGCTCGACCCGCCGGAGCACGACCGGCTGCGCCGGATGACGAACCGGCCCTTCGGCCCGCCGCACTCGCCCCGCCGAGTGGACGGGATGCGCCCGGAGCTCCAGGAGATCGTCACCGCACTGATCGACGGCATCGGCGACCCGGGCCGGATCGACCTGGTCGAGCAGTTCTCGTACCCGTTCCCGGTGACGGTGATCTGCCGGCTGCTCGGGGTGCCGCGCGAGGACGAGGCGCGCTTCCACGTCTGGGCGGACACCCTCGCCGCGAGCCTGGACCCCGACCCGGACGCCGATCCCGCCGAGCGGGGCAAGGGCGCGCACGACGCCCGGATGGAGCTGGGCATGTACCTGGCGGGCCTGATCGAGGAGCGCCGCAGGAACCCGGGCGAGGACATGCTCTCCCAACTGGCCACGGCCAAGGGCGAGGACGGCCCGATGACCACGATGGAGCTGCTCAGCACCGCGGCGCTGCTGCTGATCGCGGGGCACGAGACCACGGTCAACCTCATCACCAACGGCATGCTGACCCTGCTGCGCCACCCCGACGTCCTCCAGCGGCTGCGCACCGAGCCGCGCCTGGCCGTGCCCCTCGTCGAGGAACTGCTGCGCTTCGAGCCGCCGGTGCAACTGGTGCCGCAGCGCACCACACTCGCCGACATCGAGGTCCGCGGCGTCACCATCCCCAAGGGCTCGGCCCTCTGGCTGGTCCTGGCCTCGGGCAACCGCGACCCCCAGCGCTTCGCGGACCCCGACCGTTTCGACCCGGACCGCCCGGACATCCAGCACCTCGGCATGGGCAGCGGCATCCACAGCTGCTTCGGCGCCCCCCTCGCCCGTCTGGAGACCCAGCTCGCCCTGTCGGAACTGGCCCGCAGACTGGAGAACCCCCGCCTCGTGGAGGACCCGCCCCCCTACCGCCAGAACGCCGTACTGCGCGGCCCCCGCCGCCTGTCCATCGCCTGCGACGGAATCCGCGCCTAGCCGGCCGGCCCGAGAGGCCTCGGGTCAGGAGACCTGGTCACCGCCCGTGCCGAGCGTGCTCAGCAGGTGCGGCAGCGCCGTGCCGATCGGTTCCCGTACGACCTCGTCGGCGATCTCGTCGTACGGCGTGGGCTCCGCGTTGACGATGATCAGGCGGGCGCCGTGATCGCCGGCGAGGCCGGCCAGGGCGGCGGCGGGCTGGACCTGGAGGCTGGTGCCGACGGCGATGAAGACGTGGCAGGCCTTGGTGACGGCGAGGGCCTCACCGAGGACCTCGGGGTCGAGGCGCTCACCGAACATGACGGTGGCGGACTTCAGGATGCCGCCGCAGGCCAGACAGGCCGGGTCGGCCTCGCCGGCCTCGACGCGGGCGAGGGCGTCCTCCATCGGCCCGCGCACCCCGCACTGCGTACAGACGAACTGCCTTGCGGTGCCGTGGAGTTCGAGGACCTTGCGGGCGGGCATCCCGGCCAGCTGGTGCAGGCCGTCCACGTTCTGCGTGATCACTCGCACCGGCACCCCGGACCGCTCCAGCTCCGCGACCGCCCGGTGCGCGGCGTTCGGCTCGGCCTGGAGCGCGCGGTTGCGGCGGCGCAGCTGCCAGGAGCGCCGCCGGATGTCCGGGTCGCTCATGTAGTACTCGTACGTCACGAGCTTCTCGGCCTCGGGATCCTTGCGCCACAGCCCGTTGGGGCCGCGGTAGTCGGGGATCCCGGAGTCGGTGCTGATTCCGGCGCCGCTCAGGATCGCCACGAGGGGCTTGGTCATGGATCCGAGGGTAGGCGGGCTGTCCCGGGGCGGCGAGGGGATATCCCTGCCGCGCGGGGGCGGCGGCTGCTAGCGTCCGGGGCATGGCCAAGGTCAGCATTTCCCTGGACGCCGAGATCGTCGTGGAAGCCATGGTGCTCTCCGGCGTCGGCAACCCTCAGGACGCCGTCGAGCTCGTGGTGCGGGACTACATCCAGCGCGGGCACCGCACCGAGGCCAGGGTCCTGGAGCAGGACGAGGCGCTGCACGACCGCAACGCCCCGCCCCGTGAGGTCGAGGGCTGACGCCCGCGCCGGGTCAGCCGACCGGGAGGCCGTTCTCCAGCTCGACCGTGCCCGCGCCGGACTCGATCACGTCCAGCGCGGCGAGGACCCGTCGGCCGAGGTTGCCCAGCAGCAGCTCGGGAAGGTCCGCGCGGGCCACCATCCGCCAGGACAGCAGCTCGTCCTCCTGGAGCCGGATCGCCTTGAGGTCGTCCTCGCCGAGGACCCCGCCGTCGTAGAGGTACGCCACCAGCGGCGGCCGGCCGGGGCCGGAGGACCAGTCCACCGCGAGCAGCCGTCCGATCTCGCGGTCCAGACCGATCTCCTCGGCCGTCTCCCGTCGCGCGCCCTGGCGCGGGCTCTCCCCGTCGTCCGACTCGACGGTGCCGCCCGGCAGGCCCCAGCCCTCTCGGTAGTTCGGCTCGACGAGCAGGACGCGCCCCTCGGCGTCCCGGAACAGGGCGGCGGCGCCGACGAGGACACGGGGCAGGCTCGCGATGTACGCGGCGAAGTCAGCAGTGGTCACCCGGGCAGAGTACCGAGCGCGAACCTTCTCGCGGGGGCGCACGGGGGCGCGGCGACGGCCGTCCGCGGCCGGCTCTCAGTCGCCGGACCCGGCCAGGCGCAGGGTGCGTTCCGCCAGCTCACTGATGCGTACGCCGTCGAAGCCGAACACCGCCGTGCGGACGGTGTCCTCCAGCGGGTCCGTCCAGTGCGCCGGGATGCCCCGGGCGCCCGTCAGCACGCCGGCCACCGAGCCGGCCGTGGCGCCGTTGGAGTCGGTGTCCAGGCCGCCGCGGACGGTCAGCGCGATCGTCCGGGTGAAGTCGCCGTCGCCGTAGAGCAGGCCGGCGGTGATCACCGCCGCGTTCGGCACGACGTGGATCCAGCCCAGGCCCGCGGTCTCCTCGGTGACCGTGGCCAGCGTCTCCTCCCAGCTCAGACCGCTCTCGTGCAGCGAGGTCACCCGGCGCACGGTCCTGGCCAGCCGGCTGCCGCCGGGGATCACCGCGAGGGCCTCCTCCAGCGCCTTCCTGACGGTCCCCGCGGTGAACGCCGCCGCGATCAGCGCGGCCGCCCACATCGCGCCGTAGACGCCGTTGCCGGTGTGCGACAGCACCGCGTCCCGGCGGGCCAGCGCGGCGGCCCGGCGCGGCTTGCCGGGGCAGGTCCAGCCGTGGATGTCGGCGCGGATCAGGGCACCGATCCAGTCCTGGTAGGGGTTGTCGTACGTCGCCGTCAGCGGCGGCCGCAGCCCGTTCGCGAGATTGCGGTACGCCACGCGCTCCGCCGTGAAGGTCTGCAGATACGGCAGGCACATGAGCCACAGGTCCCCGACCTGCTCGGTGCTGAACCCGAAGCCGTGCCGCTCCAGCAGGTGCAGCCCGAGGACGGCGTAGTCGATGTCGTCGTCGCGGCAGCTGCCGTGGACGCGGCCGCGTACGCACTGGCGCCACTCGGGGCGCAGCGCGGCCTCGTCGGCGGCGGTCGCGGGCTCGGGGAGGTAGTCGGTGAGCGGAAGCGCGCCGGCGTTGCGCAGATAGCGGTCGATACGGGCGGGCGTCCACACCTCGCCCTGCTCGACCGGCTTGCCGAGCATGTTGCCCGCGATCCGGCCCAGCCAGCCGCCGTGCACGCGGTCGGCGAGCGTGGTCGGGTCGGTGCCCACAGAGGTCATGGAGGAAGGTCTACCCCGTTCCGGGACCGGTGGCGCGGGTTCCACGCTGTGGGCGGGGGCATGACGGGCGTGGTGTGCTGACGTTATGGTCGCAGCGGCGCGACTGCCTTGACATGCGCAAGGCTCGAAGAGCAAGGGGATTGCAAGGTGGCTGACGCTGCGCTGGAAGGCACCCACAGGGTGCTCGTTGCCGCGGACAAGTTCAAGGGGTCGCTGACGGCGGTGCAGGTCGCCGAGCGGGTGATCGCGGGACTGCGCCGGGTCGTGCCGGAGATCGAGGTCGAGGCGCTGCCGGTGGCCGACGGCGGTGACGGGACCGTCGACGCGGCGGTCGCGGCCGGGTTCGAACGGCGTGAGGTACGGGTCTCGGGACCGCTCGGCGAGCAGGTGACCGCCGCGTTCGCGCTGCGCGCGGGCACGGCCGTGGTGGAGATGGCCGAGGCGAGCGGGCTCCAGCGGCTGCCGGAGGGTGTCTTCGCGCCCCTCACGGCGTCCACGTACGGCTCCGGGGAACTGCTGCGGGCCGCGCTGGACGCGGGGGCCGGCACGATCGTGTTCGGCGTCGGCGGAAGTGCGACCACGGACGGCGGGGCCGGGATGCTGGCCGCGCTGGGCGCGCGGTTCCTGGACGCGTCCGGGGAGCCGGTGCCGCCGGGCGGCGGCGGGCTCGCCGCGCTGGCCTCGGCCGATCTGTCGGGGCTCGACCCCCGGCTCTCCGAGGTGGAGCTGGTGCTGGCCAGCGATGTCGACAATCCGCTGACCGGGCCCAAGGGGGCGCCCGCGGTGTACGGGCCGCAGAAGGGTGCCTCGCCGGAGGACGTGCGGGCGCTGGACGAGGCGCTGGGCCACTTCGCGAAGGTGCTGGAGGACGCTGTCGGGGCGCGTGCCGCCGAGTTCGCGGCGTCGCCGGGCGCCGGTGCGGCGGGGGGCGTCGGCTACGGAGCCCTGCTGGTCGGGGCCGGGTTCCGCCCCGGTATCGAGGTCATGCTGGACGTGCTGGGCTTCGCCCCGGCGCTGGAGCGGGCGTCGCTGGTGATCACGGGTGAGGGCTCGCTGGACGAGCAGACCCTGCACGGCAAGGCCCCCGCGGGGGTCGCGGCCGCCGCGCGGGCCGCCGACAAGGAGGTCGTCGCGGTGTGCGGGCGGCTCGCGCTGCCCCCGGAGGCGCTGGGCCGCGCCGGGATCCGCCGGGCCTACCCGCTCACGGAGGTCGAGCCCGACGTGGCCAGGTGCATCGCGGATGCGGGGCCGATTCTGGAGCGGGTGGCCGAGTCCGTCGCCCGGGACTTCCTCACCTGAGGCCGGGTTTTCTCGCCCCCGCCGCCCCTACCCGTCCCATCCCCCAGGGGCTCCGCCCCTTGGACCCCGCGAGGGGCTGCGCCCCTTGGACCCCGTTAGGGGCTCTGCCCCCCTTCGGCCCGGCCAGGGGCATAGTGGGGGGGGGCTCCGCCCCTTCGATCCCGCGAGGGGCTCCGCCCGTTCGGCCCTGTGAGGGGCTGTGCCCCTTGGGCTGCCTCGTGGGGCCTGTGCCCTTCGGCCCCGTGGGGGGCCGCCGCCCCTTGGACCCCGCCAGGGGGTCTGCCCCTTCGGCATAGTGGGGGGCTGCGCCCCTTAGACGCGCGAGGGGCTCCGCCCCTTCGGGCCCTGTGGGGGGCTGTGCCCCTTGGGGGCTGTGCCCTTCGGTCCCGTGGGGGGCCGCCGCTACTTGGACGCCGCCAGGGGCTCTGCCCCTTCGCCCCGTGGGGGCTCCGCCCCTTCGATCCCGCCAGGGGCTCCGCCCCTTGGACCCCGCGAGGCGCTGTGCCCCTTGGACCCCACAGGGGGCTTCGCCTTTCGGCGCCGCCAAGGGCTCCAGGAGCCTCCGCCCCTTCGAACCCGGGCCCTTTGCCGGATTAATGGGGCTTTGCCCGCCCACTCCGGCGGCGGGGCGCTGGGAAGGTGCTGTACGACGAAAGAGCCCGAGCTCGTTTCGAGCTCGGGCCCCTTCGTGTTGAGGCGTTACGGCAGCTGTGCCGCCCGCGCCTCGCGGCGGTTGTCGCGGAAGTTGTTCACCCGGCGGGCGGTGGCGAACAGGGGGATCACCGCGCCCGTGACCAGCTGCAGGGCGCAGCCGGTCTGCAGGAGGACCTCGCCGCTCGGGGCGTCGAAGGCCCAGGCGGTGAGCAGGCCCATGCTGAGGACGATCCAGGAGAGCATCGCCACCGCGAGGCGGCCCCGCGGCTTGGGGTACTCGACCCGGCTGACCATCAGCCAGGCGGTGCCGATGATCGCCAGCAGGGTCGCCACGAAGGGCAGCTCCAGCAGGACGATCGAGACCACCGTCAGCGCGCCGAAGGGGGAGGGCATGCCCTGGAACATGCCGTTCCGCGGCGTCACACAGGAGAACCGGGCCAGGCGCAGGACCACCGCGAGCAGGACCACGATCGCGCCCACCGCCGCCACGCGCTGGTGGGCGTCGTCCGCGACCATGCCGTAGACCAGGACGAAGTACGCCGGCGCGAGGCCGAAGCTGATCAGGTCCGAGAGGTTGTCCAGCTCGGCGCCCATCGGCGAGGAGCGCAGCTTGCGCGCCACCAGGCCGTCGAAGAGGTCGAAGACCGCCGCACAGAGCATCAGGATGACCGCCGTGGCCGCGCTGTGGCGGGCCATGCCGGACTCCTGGCTGCCGGTGAGGTGCGGGATCAGGATGCCGGTGGTGGTGAAGTACACCGCCATGAAGCCGCACGTGGCGTTGCCGAGGGTGAGGGTGTCCGCTATCGACAGGCGCAGCGAGAGCGGCATCTCCTCCTCGTCCGTCTCATCGGCCTCCGGCACCCACTCGGTCTGGGTCTCCGGGTCAATCACGGTCAATGCGAGTCACCCCAGCCACGGTCTTCTGACCGACCTCGACCGCGATCTCGACGCCCTCCGGGAGGTAGATGTCGACGCGCGAGCCGAAGCGGATCAGACCGATGCGGTCGCCCTGCTCGACCTTGGTGCCCTGCGGCACGTAGGGGACGATGCGGCGGGCCACCGCGCCGGCGATCTGGATCATCTCGATGTCGCCGAGCTCGGTGTCGAAGTGCCAGACGACCCGCTCGTTGTTCTCGCTCTCCTTGTTGAAAGCGGGAACGAAGCCGCCCGGGACGTGCTCGACCGACGTCACCGTGCCCGCGAGGGGGGCGCGGTTGACGTGGACGTTGAGCGGGCTCATGAAGATCGCGACCCGGGTCCGTCCGTCCTTCCACGGCATGATGCTCTGCACCACACCGTCGGCGGGGGAGATGACCCGGCCCTTCGCGATCTCGCGCTCGGGGTCGCGGAAGAACCACAGCATGCCCGCCGCGAGAGCGGTGGCGGGTACGGCGACGGCCTTGGCGACGCCGGAGCGGCGGGCCCTGGCCAGGCTGAGTGCTGCGGTGGCGACGGTCGGGAGAAGCCACGGCGATGCTCCGCGCGCGAGGCGTACGCCGGCCCGGCTGTCGCGTGGTGCAGAGGTTTGGCTGTGGGGCATGGATGACCTTCGTAGCGGATGATGCCGCGCTTGAGGGGGGACGGCGGCTTTCCGGCGATCGTAGCGGTTAAGAGCCGCAACTGGGTAAGCCAGGAAGCCGAGTCGGCGGCCGAGGAGTGCCTACGGGTTGTGATCTTCTTCTCGAAGAAAACACCCCGTTCCCGGGCAATCAGCCCTGGTATCGATACTCTTCGAGCAGCCTGCGTCCGATGATCATTTTCTGGATCTCGGCGGTACCTTCACCGATCAGCAGCATCGGAGCCTCGCGGTAGAGGCGCTCGATCTCGTACTCCTTGGAGAAGCCGTAGCCGCCGTGGATCCGGAAGGCGTCCTCGACGACCTCCTTGCAGTACTCGGAGGCGAGGTACTTCGCCATCCCTGCTTCGAGGTCGTTTCGCTCCCCGGAGTCCTTTTTGCGTGCCGCGTTCACCATCATGGCATGCGCGGCCTCGACCTTGGTAGCCATCTCGGCCAGCTTGAACTGGATCGCCTGGTGCTGGGCGATCGGCTTGCCGAAAGTGTGACGCTGCTGGGCGTACTGGACGCCGAGCTCGAAGGCGCGGTGAGCGACACCGCAGCCACGCGCGGCGACATTGACGCGGCCGACCTCGACCCCGTCCATCATTTGGTAAAAACCTCGCCCGGTGACCCCGCCGAGCACGCGATCGGCCGGAATCCGCAGGCCATCCATGATCAGCTCGGTGGTGTCGACACCCTTGTAGCCCATCTTGTCGATCTTGCCCGGGATGGTGAGGCCGGGGCGGACCTCTCCGAAGCCGGGCTCCTTCTCCACGAGGAAGGTCGTCATCGACCTGTGGGGCTTGGCCGCCGCCTCTTCGGGGGTGAGTCCTTCGTCACTCCGGACGAGTACGGCCACCAGGGACGACGTGCCGCCGTTCGTCAGCCACATCTTCTGGCCGTTGAGAACGTACTCGTCGCCGTCCCTGACCGCCTTGGACGTGATGGCCGACACGTCGGAGCCCAGACCCGGCTCCGACATCGAGAAGGCGCCACGGATGTCGCCGGCCGCCATGCGCGGCAGGAAGTGGTCCTTCTGCTCCTGCGTGCCGTGCTGCTTGAGCATGTACGCCACGATGAAGTGCGTGTTGATGATGCCGGACACCGACATCCAGCCGCGGGCGATCTCCTCCACGCACAGCGCGTAGGTGAGCAGCGACTCGCCCAGACCCCCGTACTCCTCCGGGATCATCAGACCGAAAAGGCCGAGTTCCTTCAGGCCGTCCACGATCTGCTGCGGGTACTCGTCGCGGTGCTCCAGCCCGGTGGCGACCGGGATGATCTCCTTGTCCACGAAGTCGCGGACCGTGGCGAGGATCTCCTGCTGGACGTCGGTCAGACCGGCGGTCTGGGCGAGACGGGCCATGGCTTACTTCTCCGTGTTCTCTTCCGCGGGCGCGGTCAGCTCCGGGCGGCCGGGCTGCTCGCCGCCGCGCTCCTTGATGTACGTCTCGGTGGGCACCATCACCTTGCGGCGGAAGAGGCACACCAGGGTGCCGTCCTGCTTGTAGCCCTTGGTCTCGACGTAGACGATGCCGCGGTCGTTCTTCGACTTCGACGGCCACTTGTCGAGCACGGTCGTCTGGCCGTAGATCGTGTCGCCGTGGAAGGTCGGCGCGACGTGCTTGAGCGACTCGATCTCCAGGTTGGCGATGGCCTTGCCGGAGATGTCCGGCACGCTCATGCCGAGCAGCAGGGAGTAGATGTAGTTCCCCACGACGACGTTCTTGCTGAAGTCCGTCGTCTTCTCCGCATAGTTCGAGTCCATGTGGAGCGGGTGGTGGTTCATGGTGAGGAGACAGAACAGGTGGTCGTCGTACTCCGTGACCGTCTTGCCCGGCCAGTGCTTGTACGTCGCGCCGACCTCGAACTCCTCGTAGGTGCGTCCGAACTGCATCGTCACGCCTCCGGGATCTCGAACTTGCTGGTGCGTCGCATACCGGCGGCCCGGCCCTTGCCGGAGATGACCAGGGCCATCTTGCGGCTGGCCTCGTCGATCATCTCGTCGCCGAGCATCGCGGAGCCCTTCTTGCCGCCCGCCTCGGACGTGTAGTAGTCGTACGTGTCCAGGATCAGCTCGGCGTGGTCGTAGTCCTCCTGCGACGGCGAGAAGATCTCGTTGGACGCCTCGACCTGGCCCGGGTGCAGCACCCACTTGCCGTCGAAGCCGAGCGCGGCGGCGCGCTGCGCGACCGCGCGGTAGCCGTCGATGTTGCGGATCTGCAGGTAGGGGCCATCGATCGCCTGGAGGTTGTTGGCGCGGGCGGCCATCAGGATCTTCATCAGGATGTAGTGGTAGGCGTCCGCCGGGTAGCCGGGCGGCTGCTCGCCCACGACCAGCGACTTCATGTTGATCGACGCCATGAAGTCGGCCGGGCCGAAGATGATCGTCTCCACGCGCGGGGAGGCCTGCGCGATGGCGTTGACGTTGTTCAGGCCCTGCGCGTTCTCGATCTGCGCCTCGATGCCGATCTTGCCGACCTCGAAGCCCATCGTCTTCTCGATCTGCGTCAGCAGCAGGTCCAGCGCGACGACCTGCTCGGCGGTCTGCACCTTCGGCAGCATGATGCAGTCGAGGTTCTGCCCGGCGCCCTCGACGACGGTCACGACGTCCCGGTACGTCCACTCGGTCGTCCAGTCGTTGACGCGCACGACGCGGGTCTTGCCCGTCCAGTCGCCCTCGTTGAGGAACTTGACGATGGTGTGCCGCGCCTCGGGCTTGGCGAGCGGCGCGCACGCGTCCTCCAGGTCGAGGAAGACCTGGTCGGCGGGCAGGCCCTGGGCCTTCTCCAGGAAGCGCGGGTTCGAGCCCGGCACGGCCAGGCAGGAGCGCCGGGGGCGAAGGCGGTTGAAGGGCTGCGCGGCGGAGCCGCTCGTTGCGGGGGCGGGGTGGGCGGTCGTCATGCGGGGACCTCCAGGGGGTCGAGCTTGTTCGCTTTCCGGATCTCGTCGACGATGCGGCCGATGATTCCGGTGATGTCGAAGTCCTTCGGGGTGAACACCGCGGCCACTCCGGCGGCCCGCAGCTGTTCGGCGTCACCATTCGGGATGATGCCACCGGCGATCACCGGGATATCTGTGGCACCGGCCACACGCAGCCGCTCCAGGACGTCCGGCACCAGCTGGGCGTGCGAGCCGGACAGGATCGACAGGCCGACCGCGTGCACGTCCTCGGCGAGGGCCGCGTCCACGATCTGCTCCGGGGTGAGCCGGATGCCCTGGTAGACCACCTCGAAGCCGGCGTCGCGCGCACGGACGGCGATCTGCTCGGCGCCGTTGGAGTGCCCGTCCAGGCCCGGCTTGCCGACCAGGAAGCGCAGCTTGCCCGAGCCCAGCTCGCGGGCCGTGTCCTCCACCTTGCGGCGGACCTCGCTGAGCGCGGAGCCCGCCTCGGCCGGCACGGCGACCGGCGCGGAGGAGACGCCCGTCGGGGCGCGGAACTCGCCGAACACCTCGCGCAGGGCCCCGGCCCACTCGCCGGTGGTGACACCGGCGCGGGCGCACTCCAGGGTGGCCTCCATGAGGTTGGCGGTGCCCTTCGCGGCCTCCTTCAGGCGCTCCAGCGCCTTGCAGGGGCGAGGGTGGTTGAAGGGCGGCTGGTAGCGCGTGTCCCGCCAGTGCTGGAGGGAGGCGATGACCTTCGCCTCGACCGCCGGGTCGACGGTCTGGATCGCCGTGTCCAGGTCGGAGGTGAGCGGGTTCGTCTCGGTCGTCTCGAAGATGTTGACGCCGACGATCTTCTCCTGGCCGGACTCGATGCGCGCCCGGCGCTCGGCGTGCGAGGAGACCAGCTGCGACTTGAGGTAGCCGGACTCGACGGCGGCCATGGCGCCGCCCATCTCCTGGATCCGGTCGATCTCCGCGAGGGAGTCCTCGACGAGCTGGGCGACCTTGGTCTCGATCACCGTCGAGCCCGCGAAGATGTCCTCGTACTCCAGCAGGTCGCTCTCGTGGGCCAGGACCTGCTGGATGCGCAGGCTCCACTGCTGGTCCCAGGGCCGCGGCAGGCCGAGGGCCTCGTTCCAGGCCGGGAGCTGGACGGCACGCGCGCGTGCGTCCTTCGACAGCGTCACGGCCAGCATCTCCAGGACGATCCGCTGGACGTTGTTCTCCGGCTGCGCCTCGGTCAGGCCAAGGGAGTTGACCTGGACGCCGTAGCGGAACCGGCGCTGCTTGGGGTTCTCGATGCCGTACCGCTCGCGCGTGATCTCGTCCCAGATCCGTCCGAACGCCCGCATCTTGCACATCTCCTCGACGAAGCGGACTCCCGCGTTCACGAAGAAGGAGATGCGGGCCACGACGTCCCCGAACTTCTCGGCGGGAACCTGCCCCGAGTCGCGCACGGCGTCGAGCACCGCGATCGCGGTGGACATCGCGTACGCGATCTCCTGGACCGGCGTGGCGCCCGCCTCCTGCAGGTGGTAGCTGCAGATGTTGATCGGGTTCCACTTCGGGATGTGGGAGACCGTGTACGCGATCATGTCCGTCGTGAGGCGGAGCGAGGGCCCCGGCGGGAAGACGTGCGTCCCGCGGGAGAGGTACTCCTTCACGATGTCGTTCTGGGTCGTGCCCTGGAGCCTGGTGATGTCCGCGCCCTGCTCCTCGGCGACGACCTGGTAGAGCGCCAGCAGCCACATGGCGGTGGCGTTGATCGTCATCGAGGTGTTCATCTGCTCCAGGGGGATGTCCTGGAACACCCGGCGCATGTCACCGAGGTGCGCGACCGGAACCCCGACCCGGCCGACCTCGCCGCGGGCGAGGATGTGATCGGAGTCGTAGCCGGTCTGGGTCGGCAGGTCGAAGGCGACCGACAGTCCCGTCTGGCCCTTGGCGAGGTTGCGCCGGTACAGCTCGTTGGACGCCTCGGCCGTGGAGTGTCCGGCGTACGTGCGCATGAGCCACGGCCGGTCCTTCCGCCGCCACCCTTCGGCGTTCTGACGCTCAGTCATCTATGACCCCGGGTGTCTCAGATGTTGCGGAAGCGGTTGATGGCGTCGATGTGCTTGGCGCGCATCTCCTCGTCGCGCACGCCCAGGCCCTCCTCGGGGGCCAGGCAGAGCACGCCGACCTTGCCCTGGTGGAGGTTGCGGTGCACGTCGTAGGCGGCCTGGCCGGTCTCCTCCAGGGAGTAGACCTTCGACAGGGTCGGGTGGATCTTGCCCTTGGCGATGAGGCGGTTGGCCTCCCAGGCCTCGCGGTAGTTCGCGAAGTGCGAGCCGATGATCCGCTTCAGCGACATCCACAGGTAGCGGTTGTCGTACTCGTGCATGTAGCCCGAGGTCGAGGCGCAGGTGGTGATGGTGCCGCCCTTGCGGGTGACGAAGACCGAGGCGCCGAAGGTCTCGCGGCCCGGGTGCTCGAAGACGATGTCGATGTCCTCGCCGCCGGTGAGCTCACGGATGCGCTTGCCGAAGCGCTTCCACTCCTTCGGGTCCTGGGTGGTCTCGTCCTTCCAGAACTTGTAGCCCTCGGCGTTGCGGTCGATGATCGCCTCGGCGCCCATCGAGCGGCAGATGTCCGCCTTCTGGTCGCTGGAGACGACACAGATCGGGTTGGCGCCACCGGCCAGCGCGAACTGGGTGGCGTAGCTGCCGAGACCGCCGCTCGCGCCCCAGATCAGGACGTTGTCGCCCTGCTTCATGCCGGCGCCGTTGCGGGAGACCAGTTGGCGGTAGGCGGTGGAGTTCACCAGGCCCGGCGCGGCGGCCTCCTCCCAGCTGAGGTGGCCCGGCTTGGGCATCAGCTGGTTGGACTTGACCAGGGCGATCTCGGCGAGGCCGCCGAAGTTGGTCTCGAAGCCCCAGATGCGCTGCTCGGGGTCGAGCATGGTGTCGTTGTGGCCGTCGGAGGACTCCAGCTCGACGGACAGACAGTGCGCGACCACCTCGTCACCGGGCTTCCAGGCGTTGACGCCGGGGCCGGTGCGCAGGACGACGCCCGCGAGGTCGGAGCCGATGATGTGGTACGGCAGGTCGTGCCGCTTGGTGAGCTCGGAGAGCCTGCCGTAGCGCTCCAGGAAGCCGAAGGTCGACAGCGGCTCGAAGATCGAGGTCCACACCGAGTTGTAGTTGACCGAGGAGGCCATCACGGCCACCAGGGCCTCGCCCGGGCCCAGCTCGGGCAGGGCGACCTCGTCGAGGTGGATCGACTTGCGCGGGTCCTTGTCGCGGGTCGCGAGCCCCGCGAACATCTCGGTCTCGTCCTTGTGCACGGTGATCGCGCGGTACGACTCGGGCAGCGGCAGAGCGGCGATGTCGGCGGACGTCGCGTCCGGCGACTGGATCGCGTCCAGGATGTCCTTCGTGGTCACGGTGTTGCCTCCGGCGATGCGCACCCTGAGGGAGGGGTGCTGTGGGAGCGCCCTGAGGGAGGGGCGCTTGAGGGCTACGGCGATGCTGAGGGTGGTTTCCGGGTGCCGTCGGTTCGGCGAGTGGTGCTGAAACGGCAGCGCTTTGTGGCGCGGGAGGTTGCCTGTGACGCAGGCGTCCGGGCGGCGAACCAGAGGTTGCGGGGACAGCCGACGCGCGAAGGACCACTGCGCGCCGACCACCCGGACAACATCAACGTATGGCACACCGTGTCACCTGGCAAGGCACTGAGTGCCAGGAATTGGGCTCAGGTGAAATCTTTACGTAACAAATGAGCGATGATCGATCGAATATCGCTGGAGACTCGGTGGAAAAGGGCCCCTGACGTGCCAAAACGGCCACCCCGAGGGGTGGCCGTCATCACAGGGACGAGGTGACTCAGCGCTCCTTCAGTGCCTCTTCGATGGCTCGCATGACCTCGTCCAGCGGGGCGTCCGTGCGCGCCACCGTCACCAGTACCTCGCCCGTCCCGGAGACCGTGGCCGCCGGCCCGGAACGGGCCGCGTCGGCGCTCGTACGGCCCGCGCCGATGCCGTTGCCGAACGTCTTGCGCACGATGGCGAAGGCGTGGTCGAGCTGCGCCTCCACGTCCCCCTGGCCGCCGGCCCTGAGCCAGCGGCGCAGCACGTGGTTGTGGGCGGTGACCACGGCGGAGGCGGCGACCTCGGCCAGCAGCGGGTCGTCGTTGGCGTCGTCGTCGTGCGCGTGCTCGTCGAAGTGGCCGAGCAGATAGCGGGTGAAGAGGCGCTCGTAGCGGGCCACCGACGCGATCTCCGCCTCGCGCAGGGTGGGCACCTCGCGCGTGAGCTTGTAGCGGGCGACCGAGATCTCCGGCCGGGCCGCGTACATCCGCATGACTTCCTTGATGCCCCGGCACACGGTGTCGAGGGGGTGCTCATGGGCGGGGGCGGCGTTGAGCACCGCCTCGGCGCGGATCAGGGTGTCGTCGTGGTCCGGGAAGATCGCCTCTTCCTTGGACCGGAAATGGCGGAAGAAGGTGCGGCGCGCGACCCCGGCCGCGGCCGCGATCTCGTCGACGGTGGTCGCCTCGTACCCCTTGGTCGCGAACAGCTCCATCGCCGCGGCCGCCAGTTCACGACGCATCTTGAGCCGCTGGGCCGCCGCGCGGGACCCCGCGGCACTTTCCGGCGCGTCGGGTGTGGCAGGAGTACGTGAGGACTTGGCGGGCTGGGACATGCCCCGAACGTACTGCATGTGCGCAGCTCGGTGCGCACGCACGGGGGTTCCCCCACCCTCGGGGGGCGGGGGAGCGGGTCCGCGGGCGGGCCGCCCGGCGCCAGCCGGTTCGAGCAGCCCGCCCCAGTCCTCCCCGGTCCGGAACCAGTCGCCGACCCGGTCAGCGCCGGGCATATTCGCGGAAACCCCGGCCCGTCTTACGGCCGAGGCAGCCCGCTGCCACCAGGTGTTCCAGGAGCGGCGCGGGGGCGAGGCCGGGGTCGCGGAACTCGCGGTGCAGCACCTGCTCGATGGCCAGGGAGACATCGAGTCCGACGACGTCCAGCAGCTCGAACGGGCCCATCGGGTAGCCGCCGCCCAGCTTCATCGCGGCGTCGATGTCGTCCAGCGTCGCATAGTGGTCCTGGACCATCTTGATGGCGTTGTTCAGGTACGGGAACAGCAGCGCGTTCACGATGAATCCCGCCCGGTCGCCGCAGTCCACCGCGTGCTTGCGGATCTTCGCGCAGACCTCGCGGACCGTCGCGTGGACGTCGTCGGCGGTCAGCACCGTGCGGACCACCTCGACCAGCTTCATGGCCGGCGCCGGGTTGAAGAAGTGCATGCCGATCACGTCCTGCGGGCGCGTGGTGGCGCGGGCGCAGGCCACGACGGGCAGCGAGGACGTGGTGGTGGCCAGGATCGCGCCCGGCTTGCAGACCTTGTCCAGCGTCGCGAACAGCTGCTGCTTGATCTCCAGGTCCTCCGCGACCGCCTCGACGGCCAGATCGACCTCGGCGAACGCGTCGTAGGAGCCGGCCGGGGTGATCCGCCCCAGGGTCTCGGCGGCCGCCTCGGCCGTCATCCGGCCCTTGTCGACCGAGCGGTTCAGCGACTTGCCGATCCGGGCCTTGGCCGCCTCGGCCTTCTCCGCGCTGCGGGCCGCCAGGACCACGTCGAAGCCCGCCTTGGCGAACACCTCCGCGATGCCGGACGCCATGGTGCCCGAGCCCGCGACACCGACCGAGGAGACCGTCCGGCCGCCGGAGAGCGCGCCGCCCTCCAGCGGGGTGAGCGGGTCGCGCACCACGGTGGCGCTGCCCGGAGCCTCGTAGGTGTAGAAGCCGCGGCCCGCCTTACGGCCCGTCAGCCCGGCCTCGCTGAGCTGCTTCAGGATCGGCGCCGGGGCGTGCAGCCGGTCGTGCGACTCGGCGTACATGGCCTCCAGGACCCGGCTCGCGCAGTCGATGCCGATCAGGTCGAGCAGGGCCAGCGGGCCCATGGGCAGACCGCAGCCCAGCCGCATCGCAGCGTCGATGTCCTCGCGGGAGGCGTACTTCGACTCGTACATCGCGGCCGCCTGGTTCAGGTAGCCGAACAGCAGGCCGTCGGCGACGAAACCGGGCCGGTCGCCGACCGCCACGGGCTCCTTGCCCAGCTCGATCGCCAGGTCGGTGACCGCGGCGACCGCCTGCGGGGCGGTGAGCACCGAGGAGACGATCTCCACCAGCCGCATCTGCTGCGCCGGGTTGAAGAAGTGCAGGCCCAGCACCCGCTCGGGGTGCTCGGACTCCGCGGCCAGCCGGGTCACCGACAGCGCGTTGGTGCCGGTCGCGAGGATCGTCCCCGGGCGCACGATCCGGTCCAGCTCACGGAAGATCTGCTGCTTGATCTCGTAGGACTCCGGGGCCACCTCGATGACCAGGTCGGCCTCGGCCGCGGCGCCGAGGTCCGTGAAGGTGCGCAGCCGGGCGAGGACGTCCGCGCGCTCCTGCTCCGTGAGGCGCTCACGCGCCACGGCACGGGCGGTGGCGGCGTCCAGGGCGGCGACGCACCTCGCGGCCTGCGCCTCGTTGATGTCGATGCCGATGACCTCGCGGCCGGCCCGGGTGAGCACCTCGGCGATGCCGGTGCCCATCGTGCCGAGGCCGACCACGGCAATGGTCTTGAACGGGGACAGAGGGGTGTCGGACAGGGGAGTGGCCATCGCGGGACTCCAGAATTGAGGGTGACGACTGGGAGCGCGACCCGGTGCGCCGAAGGGCGCACCGGGTGCGTGAGAGATGCGGGTGTGAGGACCGGGCTGCGAGCGCACACGCCCGGCGCCGCTTCGAGGGGCGCGCACACGCCCGCCGTACGGCGGAATCCGACCGGCCCTGTCCCTTGGCCGGGTCGCACTGCGGTGCCTGAAGCACCGAACCGACTGCTCTCATGGCGGCTGCGTCACCAAACCGCCACGAGCGTTGAAGCGAGTGGGTAACTCGCTCGTCTGAGCTTAACCGGCGGGTAACGAGCACGCCAGCCCCCGGACTTTGTGATGTACGTCCCCCTGCTCGCCGATCCCCCCTACGCTCCACCTCATGGACGAAGAGTCGCGATCGCTCACGGAGCGCTTACGGCAGGAGTCGGGGGCCACGCCCGCCTTCGAGCACCTCGCGGCGAGCGACGAGGCCGAGCTGGCGCAGGTGCTCACCGCCCCCGGACAGCCCCTGTGGGCCCGTGAACTGGCCGCGTTCCGGCTGGGCCTGGCCGGCGACCGGCGGGCCTTCGAGTCCCTCGTCCTGCTGCTCAACCACCGCGACCCGCAGCGCTGCGCCTCCGCCGCCCACGCCCTGGCCCGCCTCGGCGACCCGCGCACCGCCCGCGCGGCCGCCGCCCTGGCCACCAACGAACTGCGCGTCGCCTACGCCCTGCACCCGGTGCGACTGCTGGTCGAGCTGCGGGCCCCGGAGGCGGTGCCCGCGCTGATCGCCACCCTCGAACGGCGGCTGCGCCCGCACGACCCCTACCGGCGCGTGGCCCTCGCCTGTGTCGAGGGGCTCGGCACACTCGGCGACCCGAGGGCCAGGACCGTCCTCAACGAGGCCCTCGCCCATCCCACCCTCGCGGAGGCCGCGGTACACGCCCTGGCGCGGATCCCCCGGCAGAGATGAGGTCCCTGGCGTACCGCACCTCCGGCACCAGCGCCCCGCCCGCCTCGAAGGGCTCCTCGGCGCCGTCCGCCGCGAACCCCGCCCGCTCGTAGAACCGCCGCGCGCGGATGTTCTCCCTCAGCACCCACAGCAGCATCCGCGCGTGGCCGGCGGCGGTGCAGCGCCGTACGGACTCCGCCAGCAGAGCGCGGCCGACCCCGTCGCCGTAGTGCTCCGGGGCCACGTAGATCGCGTACAACTCGGCGTCCGTGGTGCGCACTTCGCCGTCCCGGTACGGGCCGTGACAGGCCCAGCCGACGATCTCGCCGCCCGGCTCCCGCTCGGCGACCAGGTTCACCGCGACGCTGTCGGCGGCCACGAACCGGGCGCGGTGGCGGTCGGCGTCCGCGGCGACGCTGAGCGAGTCCAGGTAAGGCTGGGGCATGAGGCCGCGATAGGCGGACCGCCAGCCGCCGACGCGGATCTCGGCGACCCGGTCGCAGTCGGCGAGCGTCATCTCCCGCACCCGCGGCGTCACCGGGCCACCACCGCGTAGGCCTCGATCTCCATCAGGTACTCCGGGCCCACCAGCGCGGCGACCTGCACCGCGGAGGCGGCCGGCAGCCGGTCGTCCGCGATGTGCGCGGCGCGGGCCGCGCGGATCGCCGGCAGGTACGCCATGTCCGTGACGAAGAAGGTGAGTTTGACGACGTCCTCGAAGGTGGCCCCGGCGGCGGCGAGGCAGCGCCGGATGTTCTCGAAGACCTGCCGCGCCTGGGCCTCGGGGTCGTCCGGGCCGACCAGCGTGCCGTTCTCGTCGAGCGGCAGCTGGCCGGACACGGCCACGAAACGCCCGGTGCCCGTCACCACATGCGTGTACGCGGCGGCGGGGGCGACGCCGTCGGGGGCGGGGATCCTGGTGATCGGCTCACTCATGCGGCCATGGGATCACAGGTGGGAGGTCACCCGCCCCCGGATAACGGGTCAGCCGCGGAAGCCCAGCAGCCCGTGCAGCGTCGAGCCCCGCGAGGAGCCGGACTTGGCGCCCAGCGGCTTGGGCTCGGGCTGGGCCGCGCACACCGCGTCCGCCTCACCGCCCGCGTCGCCGCGCGGCACCGTGCCGTCCGCGAGATAGGCGGCCAGGTGCTTGTCCAGGCAGGAGTTGCCGCTCAGGGTGACGCCGTGGTTCCCGCCGCCGTCCTCGACCACCAGGCTGGAGCCGCGCAGCAGGGTGTGCATCATGGCCCCGCCCCGGTACGGGGTGGCGGCGTCGTCGGTCGCCTGGAACAGCAGCACCGGCGGCAGCCCGCTGTTGGCGACGTCCTCGGGCCGCATCGGCGGGACCGGCCAGAACGCGCACGGCGCGTTGTACCAGGCGTTGTTCCAGGTCATGAACGGCGCCTTGTCGTACACCGCCCAGTTGTCCGCGCGCCAGGCCGGCCAGCCGCGCGGCCAGGAGGCGTCCCGGCACTGCACCGCGGTGTAGACGCTGTAGCCGTTCTCGCCGGACGCGTCGAGCGCGGCGAAGGTGTCGTACGCCTCGACCAGCGCGACGGGGTCCTTGTCGTTGACGTACGCGGCGAACGCCTCGGCGAGGTACGGCCAGTAGCCGTCGTAGTAGCCACCGGGCATGAAGGTGTCCTCCAGCTCGGCCGGGCCCACCTTCTCCCCCGCGGGCTCCCGCACCAGCGCGGCGCGCATCGCGTACCAGCGCGACTCGACCTCGGCCGGGTCGGTGCCCAGCCCGTAGGCGCTGTCGTGCCGGGCCACCCAGGCCAGGAACGCGCGGTGGCGGTCGTTGAAGGCGAGGTCCTGCGCGAGGTTGGCCTCGTACCAGACGCCGGTGGGGTCGACGACGGAGTCCAGCACGAAGCGGCGCACCCGGTCCGGGTGGAGCTTGCCGTAGACCGCGCCGAGGTAGGTGCCGTACGAGTAGCCGAAGTAGTTCAGCCGCTCCGCGCCCAGCGCCTGCCGGATGAGGTCCATGTCCTCCACGACGGCGGTCGTGTTGATGTACGGCAGCACGTCCGCGTGCTTCTCGGCGCAGGCGTCGGCGAAGGCCTTGGCGCGGGCCAGGTTGGCGTCCTCGGTCGCGGTGTCGGCGGGCAACGAGTCGGGGCGCGGGGCGTTGAAGTGGCCGGACAGGCAGTTCAGCGCGGGCTTGCTCTTGCCGACGCCGCGCGGGTCGAAGCCGATCACGTCGTACTGGGAGGCCACCGACCGGGGCAGCGAGGCCGCGACGAACCCGGCGAGGGTGCGCCCGCTGCCGCCGGGGCCGCCGGGGTTGACCAGCAGGGGTCCCTGGGACTCCTGCGCGGTGTGCGGGACGCGGGTCAGCGCGAGCGTGATCTGCCGCCCCTGCGGGTTCGCGTGGTCCAGGGGCACGTCCAGGGACGCGCACTGGAGCCTCGGGTAGTCGGAGGTGCCGCACTTCTTCCAGGCGAGTTCCGGGGCGGCGGCACCCGGACCGGTGGCCTCGGCGGGCACGGCGGTGAACGACCCGGCCAGGACGGCGGCGGCACCGCACAGCACGGCTGCGCGTTTCTTCATGGAGTCCTTCCAGGGCGGAGCGGAGCCGGACCGCGGGGTCACGGTCCTCGCGGCATCGTCCCGGAATCCATGCCCGGAAGAACGTGTTCTGGACGTACTTGACCCGATTGGGTCGTCAGGTGCGCTCGGTTGCCTCTCACATCAGCGTGAGCTGGGTCGCTCCCGGCTGCGGCCCGGGGACCGGCTCGGGCTCACGCGTGCGGCGCGGCATGCCGGGGCGCGCGGGTCCGATGCCGTACTCCCGGGCCAGTTCGTGCACCTGGCCGGTGATCCGGCGCTGGTACCACTTGGGCGCGTAGGCGCCCTCGGCGTACAGCCGCTCGTAGCGGCGCACCAGGTGGGGGTGGTGCCGGCCGAGCCAGCTCATGAACCACTCGCGGGCGCCGGGGCGCAGATGCAGCACCAGCGGGGTCACCGAGGTGGCGCCGGAGGCGGCGATCGCCCTTACGGTGGAGCGCAGTTGGGCCGGATGGTCGCCGAGGAACGGGATCACCGGGGCCATCAGCACCCCGCAGCCGATGCCGTGCTCGGTGAGGGTGCGCACCACGTCCAGCCGGCGCTCGGGCGGCGGGGTGCCCGGCTCGACCGTGCGCCACAGCTCGTGGTCGGTGAAGCCGACCGAGACCGAGATGCCGACGTCGGTGACCTCGGCCGCCTGCTTCAGCAGATCGAGGTCGCGCAGGATCAGGGTGCCCTTGGTCAGGACGGAGAACGGGTTCGCGTGGTCGCGCAGCGCGGCGATGATGCCCGGCATCAGCCGGTAGCGGCCCTCGGCGCGCTGGTAGCAGTCGACGTTGGTGCCCATCGCCACGTGCTCGCCCTGCCAGCGCCGGGAGCCGAGCTGGCGGCGCAGCAGTTCGGGCGCGTTCACCTTCACCACGATCTGGGTGTCGAAGCCGATGCCCGTGTCGAGGTCGAGATAGCTGTGCGTCTTCCTGGCGAAGCAGTAGACGCAAGCGTGCGAACAACCCCGGTACGGGTTCACGGTCCACTCGAAGGGCATGCGGGAGGCGCCCGGGACCCGGTTGAGGATCGATCGAGCCCGGATCTCGTGGAAGGTGATGCCGCGGAACTCCGGCGTGTCGAAGGTCCGGCTGACCACCGCGTCGGCGCCGAACAGGGTGGCGTCGGCCCGGCTGTGTTCGGCGGACTCGGTGAGGTTCTCCCAGCGCATGAGGCCTCCTCGGTAGCACTGACCCTGCACTGACCCCAAGAATAGAACACATGTTCCCATGATCGTGCGACCTCGATTTGGGCGGCCGGGCGGCGGGGTGGTTGGCTTGCCCCAACCCCGAGCAATCAGGTCATGGAGGAAGCAATGGCGCAGGTCGAGGCCACTACGGCACGGGTCGTCGCGGCGGACCCGGAGAAGGTGTTCGACACCATCGCCGACTACAGCGGCAGCCGCGCGAAGCTCCTGCCCGAGCACTTCAGCGAGTACGAGGTGCGCGAGGGCGGCGACGGCGAGGGCACCCTCGTCCACTGGAAGCTCCAGGCCACCAGCAAGCGGGTGCGCGACTGCCTGCTGGAGGTCACCGAGCCCACCGACGGCGAGCTGGTCGAGAAGGACCGCAACTCCTCCATGGTCACCGTCTGGCGCGTCACCCCGGCCGGCGAGGGCAAGTCCCGCGTGGTCGTCACCACCACCTGGAACGGCGCCGGCGGCATCGGCGGCTTCTTCGAGAAGACCTTCGCCCCCAAGGGTCTCGGCCGCATCTACGAAGCGGTCCTCGCCAAGCTCGCCGCCGAGGTCGAGACCGCCTGAGGCCCGCTGCTCCGATCGTGTCGGCGTCGCCGGGTCCGGCCCCCAAATCACCGCCGGCCCGGGAGCGTTGAGCCCCTTCACCGGTTCGGGTGGAATCGGATCCCGACCGGGTCGGCGCCGTAACTCGTCGCACTTGCTCGTAGTTGTCGCTCTGCGCGGTAACTGTGAGGCAGGTGTGACGAGGGGAGCGCCGGCATGGGCCGGATCACTCTGGAGCGGACGGAGACCGATGCGGCGGCGGACGAGGCCGACGAATTCCCCGTCCCGCTGCCGGGCCAGCCCGCACGACTGAGCCCGCGCCGGGTGCGGTGGGTGTTCCTCGGGCTGATGCTGGCGCTGCTGCTCGCCGCCCTGGAGCAGATGATCGTCGCCACGGCCCTGCCGAGGATCGTCGGCGAACTGCACGGCCTGGACAAGATGTCCTGGGCGATCACCGCCTATCTGCTCACCGCCACCGTCGGACTCCCGGTCTACGGCAAGCTCGGCGACCTCCTCGGCCGCAAGGGCGTCTTCCAGTTCGCCATCGTCGTCTTCGTCGTCGGCTCCGCGCTGGCCGGGCGCGCCGGGACCATGGACCAGCTCATCGCCTTCCGCGCGGTGCAGGGCGCCGGCGCCGGCGGACTCATGATCGGCGTCCAGGCGATCATCGCGGACATCGTGCCGCCCCGGCAGCGCGGCCGGTTCATGGGCCTGATCGGCGCCGCCTTCGGACTCGCCTCCGTGGCCGGACCCCTCCTCGGCGGCTACTTCACCGACCATCTCTCCTGGCGCTGGTGCTTCTACATCAACGTGCCCTTCGGGCTCGTCACCTTGGCCGTCGTGACCGCGGTGCTGAAGCTGCCCAGGCCCACCGCCCGGCCCCGATTCGACGTGCCGGGCGCCCTGTTGCTCGCCGCCGCCTCCACCTGCCTTGTGCTGCTGACCAGTTGGGGCGGCACCGAGTACGCGTGGGGCTCCCGCGTCATTCTCGGCCTCGGCGCCGGGGCCCTCGCCGCCATCGTCCTGTTCCTGGCCGCCGAGCACCTCGCCGCCGAACCCCTGATCCCGCTGCGGCTGTTCCGCGACTCCGTCTTCAACGTCACCGGGCTCGTGGGACTCGTCGTCGGGGTCGCGCTGTTCGGCGCCGCCAGCTATCTGCCGACCTTCCTGCAGATGGTCGACGGCGCCAGCGCCACCGAGTCCGGGCTGCTGATGCTGCCCATGATGGGCGGCATCGTCTGCGCCTCCATCGTCTGCGGACAGCTCATCAGCCACACCGGCCGCTACCGCCTCTACCCCGTCCTCGGCAGCGCCCTGTCCGCCCTCGGCATGTGGCTGCTCTCCCGCCTGGAAGCGGACACGCCCCGGCTGCACTACAGCCTCTGGATGGCCGTCCTCGGCACGGGCATCGGCCTGGTGCTGCCGGTACTGATCCTCGCGGTGCAGAACTCCGTGCGGCCCGCCGACCTCGGCACCGCCACCAGCGCCAACAACTACTTCCGGCAGATCGGCGGTTCGGCCGGCGCCGCCGTCTTCGGCACCCTCTTCGCCGACCGGCTCGCCGACGCCCTCGCCGACCGCCTCCCGGTCCGCGCCGGAGCCGGGCTCCCGGACCCCGAGTCCCTCACCCCGCAGCTCGTCCACGCACTGCCCCCGGCCCAGCGCGACGCCTACATCCAGGCCTACGCCGACGCCATGCCGAGGATCTTCCTCTACCTCGTGCCGGTGCTCGTGCTCGGTCTGCTCATCGCCTTCTTCCTCAAGGAGACCCCCCTGGTGAACAGCGCAGCGTCCTACCAAGCACCCCCCACCGCCGACCGGGGCCAGGCCGACTCCGTGATTCCGCAGGCGCGTTCGTCCCACTCCGCCGGAATCCCGGTCTGCGGGACCGTGCAGCACCCCGACGGCACGGTCGTGCCCCGCGCCGCCCTCACCCTCATCGACGTGGCCGGGGCGCAGATCGGCCGGGGCGCCAGCGGCCAGGACGGGCGCTACGCGCTGTCGACGCCCGGGGCGGGGTCGTACGTGCTGATCGCCGCGGCCGGCGGGCACCAGCCGCAGGCCGTCTCGGTGACCGTCGGCGAACGCCCGGTCGAACTCGACGTCGTCCTCGGCGGCGCCGGTCGCCTCGCGGGCGGCGTGGTCAACGCCGACGGAACCCCCGTCCGGGACGCGACCGTCACCCTCACCAACGTGCACGGCGAGGTCGTCGCGAGCACCCGCAGCGGACGCGAGGGCGGCTACGTCATCACCGAACTCGTCGCCGGGGAGTACACCCTCGCCGCGAGCGCGCCCGCCTTCCGGCCCGCCGCGCTCCCGGTCACGGTCCAGGCCGCCCGCGAGACCCGCCAGGACATCGAACTGGCGGGCGGCGCGATGCTGCGCGGCACGGTCCGGGCGAGCGGCGGACGGCCCGTGCAGGACGCGCGCGTGACCCTGCTCGACGCCGCGGGCAACGTGGTCGACACCCTCACCACCGGACCCGACGGCACCTTCCGGTTCGTCGACCTGTCCTCCGGCGAGTACACCGTCATCGCGGCCGGCTACCCGCCCGTCGCCACCGTGCTCCAGGTCGCGGGCGGCGGCCGCACGGAACGGGATCTCCAGCTGGGGCACGAGGACTAGTGCCCCGACAGGCAACGTTCGCCCCGTCGCGACGCCCGGCACGCCCTCTCGCCGCACCGGGCACAGACCCAAGTACATCCAGTACGAGG